>NZ_JBFNQN010000017.1 GCF_040796495.1 Kineococcus endophyticus
GTGGTCCGGTGGTCATAGCGGTGGGGAAACGCCCGGTCTCATTCCGAACCCGGAAGCTAAGCCCACCAGCGCCGATGGTACTGCTCGGGAGACTGGGTGGGAGAGTAGGTCACCGCCGGCCACTCACTCTTTGCAGTGAGGTTGGTTGAGGGGAGTGGCACCGCTGTGGCGGTGCTGCTCCCCTCTTCTGCGTTGTGGGCGCTGTGCGCAGTGAGCCCCGACAGTGGGCTAGGTCAGCGCAGGCGCAGCACGGTCCCGGCCAGGGGCTTGGGGCGGAACCACGTCGTCTTCCGTCCCATGAGACCCCCCGCCTGCACGAGGCGGTTGAGGCGCCTGACGGTGGGGTGCGGCAGGAGAACGGCAGCGTGTCCACCGACCGCGTCGAGGACGACGTCGAGGTCGCCCTGGTACTGCACGAGGTCGTTCGGGGTCCCGCCCGCGCGGATGGCGGCGTCCACGAAGGCGCCGGCCCCGGACGCGCCGTCGGCCGGTGGCCCCTCCACCACCTCCGCCCCCGACGACTGGACGACGACGGCCTGATCAGCCCCCAACGATGCCTGCACCCGTGCGAGCACCGAGTGATCGCCGACGAGACGGCGTCTCCTCGTCGCGGCGTCGAGCACCGACTGGGCTGCCCGGGCGGGCACGATGCGGTGCAGCGCACGGAGGTCCACCGGTTCGGCGGACTCCGCGGCGACGGCGACGAGCAGGTCCTGGGGCCGCCCGCTGCGGTGGGCGGCCAGCACGGCGGCGGCGTACCGGTGGTGCCCGTCGGCGATGAGGAACCGGTGGGTGCGGGACGCCTCAGCCAGGGCCTCCACGACCTGGGGGTCGCGGATCCGCCAGACGTCGACGCCACCCGCGCCCAGGACGTGGTGCCCCAGGGGCGCGGGGTCCGTCCACGGCACGGGCCACGGGTCGCTGTCCACGACCAGGACGGGTTCGGAGTCGACCATGGTGGCTTCCAGGCGCTGCAACCGGGCCACGACGGCCTGCTCGAAGACGCCTTCGTGCGGGTGCACCCGCGGGTCGTCCCGGGTCACCGTCAGCGTGCCGAGGAGGAAGTGCCGCGCTCCTGAGGACACCCCCGGCTGCCGCACCACGTAGAAGGAGGCCGGGTCCTGCAGGAGGACTCCCCGGTTCAGCCAGTCCAGGACGAGGGGCGAGGTCGAGCCGCCGTACTCCGGTCGCTCGAGGTGGGTGACCACGTAGGGGGAGGACGCCAGGAAGGCGGCCCGCCGGGTCTTGTCCAGTTCGGTGTGGGGAGGGGCGAGCAGGCGGTCCAGGGGGCCGGCGACGTCGGGGACGTAGCGCAGCCCCGGGAAGGGCCGTAGCAGCGGAGTCCCCGACGCGTCGCGGTGGTCGTCACCGTGCACGTCGAAGGTCGTCGGGGTCGGCCACCCGCCCGCCGGGGCGCGCGCCCCCGTGCGTGCCGAGTCCACCCGTCGCATCCTACGGTCGGGGACGTCCGCCGCCTCGACGGCTCGGCGGACCCCGTCACCGATCCCAGAGGAGGTCCCGTGCCCGGCCCGGAACCGACCGGCCGACCGTCCGGCGGACCCTACGAGTGGCTGCACCGCGGCCTGGCACTCCTGTCCGCCGGCGAGGCGGCCGCTGCGGCGACCCTGCTCGCGCGGGCGCACGCCGAGGAGCCGGGGTCCACGGTCGTGCTCGAGGCGCTGGCGCGGGCCCGGTACGACTCCGGCGACATCCCGGGAGCGGCGGAGGCGTTCCGGGACCTCGCCGCCGCCCGGCCCGCGGACGACTACGCTCACTTCGGTCTGGGGCTGAGCCTCAGCCGACTCGGACGGTTCGGGCTGGCAGCCGAGCACCTGGCCATGGCCCACGCCATGCGCCCGGACCGACCGGAGTACGCCGACCGCCTGCGACAGGTCCGCGCCACGATCCGGGCGCGGCAGAGCCCGGAGAACCCGTGAGCACCCCCGAGCCCACCCACGAGCCCACCCACGTGCCCACCCACGTGCCCACCCACGTGCCCGCCCACGTGGCGACCGCCCTCCTCGCCACGACCGGGACGCTGCTGGATGACCACGACGTCCTCCTGCTCGACCTCGACGGCGTCGTCTACGTGGGGCCCGACGCCGTCCCGCACGCGCCCGAGGCGCTCTCGGCGGCGGCCGAGAGCGGGCACCGGCTCGGCTTCATCACCAACAACGCCTCGCGGCCGCCGGCCACGGTGGCCGCCCACCTGCGCGACCTGGGCGTCCCGGCGACGGACGAGGACGTCGTCAACTCGGCGCAGGCCGCGGCGGACCACCTCGCGCGCGAGTTCCCGGCGGGGTCGGCCGTCCTCCTCGTCGGCACGACAGGTCTGCGCGAGGCGCTGACGGACGTCGGCCTGCGGCCCACGGACGACCGCCGCGAAGCCGTCGCCGTCGTCCAGGGGTTCTCCCCGGACCTCGGCTGGCAGCAGCTCGCCGAGGCCACGCACGCGGTCCGGTCCGGGCTGCCGTGGGTCGCCACCAACCTCGACGCCACCGTCCCGACGCCCGGCGGCCCCGCTCCCGGCAACGGGCTGCTCGTCGACCTCGTCGCGCGGGCCGCGGGTCGGGCTCCGGACGTCGTGTGCGGCAAGCCGGAGCGCGCGCTGTTCGACGCCGCGGTGAACCGTCTCGGCGCGCGGAGTGCGCTCGTCGTCGGCGACCGCCTGGACACCGACCTGCAGGGCGCGCGGACGGCGGGCCTGGACGGACTGCTCGTCCTGACGGGAGTCACCGGCGTCCGGGAGCTGCTGAGCGCGGCGGCGCACGAACGACCCACGCACGTCGGGCACGACCTGCGGTCGCTGACGCATCCGCACCCGGGCGTCGCGGTGCGCAGGGCGAGCGGGACGGTCACGGCGACGTGCCGGGACGCGGTCGTCGAGGTGGCCACGGGCCGGCTCGCGGTGGTCTCGGCGGCGGCCGGGGCGGACGGGCTCGACGTCCTGCGCGCGGCCGCGGAGGCCTGCTGGGCCTTCGCGGACCTGGCGGACGGCCTCGCGGGGGAGGCGCTCGAGGCGGCCGTCGACGCGGTCGCCGCCACGGTCGCGGAGCCGTCGTCGGACGGTGCGCGAGCGGTCCACACGGGCTGAGGACGCTCGAACACGGCGTCGAACACGCGGGTGTGGACAGCCTGTCGGGCGATGTCCGGGGTGGCTTGTAGCGTGACGCCCGTGACTGAACCCGCGGGCCCGAGGACCCCCGTCCCCACTCCTCCGCGGGTGCCCGGCCCGCCCCGTTCCCAGGCCGACCCCTCGCCGGAGCAGGACCGCGCCCTGCAGGACGTCCTCGACCGCCTCGAGGGTCTGGACGCGCTCGGCGTCCACGACCACGTCGAGGTCTACGCCGCCGTCGACCGCGCCCTGCGGGAACGACTGGCCGGCGCGGAGTCCTGACGTGGCGGCTCGCAGGCTGCGGCTCGACGCCGAGCTGGTCCGCCGGGGGCTGGCCCGGTCCCGGGAGCACGCCGGTGAGCTCGTGAGCGCCGGTCGCGTCCGCGTCGGCGGGGCCACCGCCGCCAAACCCGCCACGCAGGTCGACCTCGCGGCCGCCATCGTCGTCGAGGACGCGGGTGAGGGTGAGGAGTACGTCTCGCGCGGGGCGCACAAGCTCGTGGGCGCGCTCGACGCGTTCGGCGTCGACGTCACGGGGCGCCGCTGCCTCGACGCCGGCGCCAGCACCGGGGGCTTCACCGACGTCCTGCTGCGGCGCGGTGCCGGTCACGTCGTCGCGGTGGACGTGGGGTACGGGCAGATCGCCTGGTCGCTGCGCACGGACGAGCGCGTGACCGTCCTGGAGCGCACCAACGTCCGGACGTTGGAGCCCGACGTCGTGGCGCCGGCCCCCTCCCTCGTGGTCGCCGACCTCTCGTTCATCTCCCTCACCCTGGTGCTGCCGGCGCTCGTCCGGTGCGTCACCCCCGGCGCGGAGCACGTCCTCATGGTCAAACCCCAGTTCGAGGTCGGGCGCGAAGCGCTCGGCGCCGGCGGCGTCGTCCGCAGCGCCGACCTGCGCGCCGACGCCGTCCGCCACGTCGCCGCGGCGGCCCTCGCCGAGGGCCTGGGGGTGCGCGGTGTCGCGGCCAGCCCGCTGCCCGGTCCCAGCGGCAACGTGGAGTACTTCCTCCACCTCGCCGCCGGTGCCCCGGCCCTGGAGGAGCGGGCGCTGACGGAGGCCATCGCGGCCGGGCCGCAGGCGGGGCTCGCGTGAGCGCCGGCCAGGCACCCGCCGGGTGCGTCGTCCCGCAGTCCGGCCGCAGCGTCCTCGTCCTCGCGCACACGGGGCGCCCGGAGGCCGTGGCGGCGCTGACGAAGGTGGTGCACCGCTTCGCGGAGGCGGGCATCCAGACCGTCATGACCCCCGACGAGGCGTCGGCCCTGAGCAGGGAGGACCGGGACCGCGTCGTCCAGTGCGAGCTGGAGGGGGCCGTCGACACCGCCGAGCTCGTCATCGTCCTCGGCGGCGACGGCACGATCCTGCGCGCCGCCGAGATCGTCCGCGGGGGTGACACCCCGCTGCTGGGCGTGAACCTCGGGCACGTCGGCTTCCTCGCCGAGGCCGAGCGCGAGGAGATCGTCGGGACGGTCGCCCGCGTCGCCGCGGGGGACTACCGGGTCGAGGAGCGCATGACGCTCGACGTCCGGGTCGTCCACGACGGCGTCGTCCTCGCGTCCTCGTGGGCCGTCAACGAGGTGTCGGTCGAGAAGGCCAACCGCGAGCGCATGCTCGAGCTCGTCGTCGACGTCGACGGCCGGCCGCTCAGCAGCTTCGGCGGGGACGGCGTCATCGCCGCCACGCCGACGGGGTCGACGGCGTACGCGTTCTCCGCGGGCGGCCCCGTCGTGTGGCCCGAGGTCGAGGCTCTGCTCGTCGTGCCCATCAGCGCCCACGCGCTCTTCGCGCGCCCGCTCGTCATCGCCCCCACGTCGGTCGTGGGCGTCGAGGTGCTGCCCGGCACCGGTGACGGCGGCGTCCTGTGGTGCGACGGCCGCCGGACCTTCGCGGCGCCCGCGGGGTCCCGGGTCGAGGTCCGCCGTTCCCCGCAGACGGTCCGGCTGGCCCGGCTCAGCACGGGGATCTTCACCGACCGGCTCGTCGCCAAGTTCGGCCTGCCCGTGACCGGCTGGCGGGGACCGCGCGACGCGGGAGGGGCTCGATCGTGATCGAGGAGATGCACATCCGCTCCCTCGGCGTCATCCGCGACGCCCGGCTGCCGCTGGGGCCAGGGCTGACCGTCATCACGGGGGAGACGGGCGCCGGCAAGACGATGGTCGTCACCGGCCTCGGGCTGCTCATGGGTGAGCGCGCCGACGCCGGGGCGGTGCGCGCGGGCGACGAGAGCGCCGTCGTCGAGGGCCGGCTGCAGGTGGCCGAGGACGGTGCGGTCGCCGCCCGCACCCGGGAGGCCGGCGGGGAGCTGGACCAGGGGGAGCTGCTGCTCGCGCGGACGCTGTCCGCGGGCGGGCGCAGCCGGGCCCACGTCGGGGGCCGCAGCGCCCCCGTCGGGGTGCTCGCGGAGATCTCCGAGCACCTCATCGCGGTGCACGGGCAGACCGACCAGCTGCGGCTGCGGTCGGGGGCGCAGCAGCTGCGCGTGCTCGACGCGTTCGCCGGTCCGGTCGTCGCCGAGGACCTCGCCGCCTACCAGCGCGTCCACACGCGCTGGCGGGCCGTCAGCGCCGAGCACGACCACGTGGCCGGCCACGAAGCCGAACGCGCCCGCGAGGCCGAGCTGCTCCGGCTGGGCCTGGACGAGGTCGAACGCGTGGACCCCCAGCCCGGCGAGGACACCGCACTGCGCGAGGAGTCCGAGCGGCTCGCCCACGTCGAGGTGCTGCGGACGGCGGCGGCGACCGCCCACGCGGCGATCACCGGGCAGGGTGCGGGGGAGGACGTCGTGGGCGAGGGCGGCGCGGACACCCGCGTCGACGCGGCCCGACGCGCGCTGGAGCAGGCGGGGGAGCACGACGCGACCTTGGCGGCCCTGGCCGCCCGCGCCGCCGAGGTGTCCTACCTCCTCGCCGACCTCGGCAGCGACGTGGCGGCGTACGCGGACTCCCTCGAGGCGGACCCGCTCCGGTTGCAGACCGTCCAGGAACGCCGGGCTCAGCTCTCCGCCCTCGTGCGCCGGCACGCCGACGACCCGGACGCCGGTGTCGCGGGGGTGCTCGCCTGGGCCCAGCGGGCCTCCGAGCGGCTGCTCGACCTCGACGACGACGGCCGGCTGGAGACCCTGGCCAAGGAGCGCGACGAGCTGGAGGACGAGCTGCGCCGGCTCGCCGGCCGCCTGACGGCCGCCCGCCGCACGGCGGCCGCCGACCTGCAGGACCGCGTCGCCGCGGAGCTGGCGGCGCTGGCGATGCCCAGCGCGCGGCTCGAGGTGGCGGTCCACACCGGCCACGAGCTGGGGCCCTGGGGGTGCGACAGCGTGGAGCTCCTGCTGGCCGCGCACTCCGGTGCCGCTCCCCGCCCGCTGGCCCGGGGGGCCTCCGGCGGTGAGCTGTCGCGCGTGATGCTGGCCCTCGAGGTGGTCCTGGCGGGCGCCGATCCCGTGCCCACCATGGTGTTCGACGAGGTCGACGCGGGCGTGGGCGGTCGGGCGGCCGTGGAGATCGGGCGCCGGCTGGCCCGGCTCGCCCGCAGCACCCAGGTCGTCGTCGTGACCCACCTCGCCCAGGTCGCGGCCTTCGCCGACTCCCACCTGACCGTCGTCAAGACCGACGACGGCAGCGTCACCGAGTCCGGCGTCGTCCGCCTCGACGACGAGGGCCGCGTCGGGGAGCTGGCCCGGATGCTGTCCGGTCGCGGGTCGGGGACCGAGCGTGCGCACGCCGAGGAGCTGCTGCGGTCCAGTCGCGCGGAGGCCGTGGCGGAACCGTCGACGCCTCGCGCAGGACGGACCCGGACGGCGCGTGCGGCACGGGGCGGTGCCCCCCGCGTGGGACGATCGTCGTCCGCCCCGGGCACCGGCGGGGCGCGGACGTCGAGGAGCTGAGGAGAGCGGACGAGTGGTGAGGCGTCGACGTGACCGTGGCGTCAGCGCGCACGGATCCGCCGGCGGGCCCCTCGACACGGACGTCGTCCGCGGGACGGTCCGGGTCGACCGGCGCACCAAGCGGCTGACGAAACGCCTGAAGCCGGGCGACATCGCCGTCATCGACCACCTCGACCTCGACCGGGTGTCGGCCGAGGCCCTGGTGGCGTGCGCGCCGGCCGCCGTCGTCAACGCCTCCCGCAGCACCTCGGGGCGCTACCCCAACCTCGGCCCTGGGATCCTCGTCGACGCGGGCATCCCCGTCCTCGACGACGTCGGCACCGAGCTCATGGCGGAACTGTCCGAGGGCACGACGGCCACCCTCGTCGGCGACCGCCTCCAGGTCGACGGCGCCGACGTGGCCACGGGCCGCAGGCTCAGCGCGGACGTCGTCGCGGCGGACATGGAGGTCGCCCGCGCCGGTCTTTCCCTGCAGCTGGAGGCGTTCGCGGCCAACACGATGGAGTACCTGCGCCGCGAGCGGGAACTGCTGCTCGACGGTGTCGGCGTCCCCGACATCCGCACCGACCTCGACGGCCGGCACGTCCTCATCGTGGTCCGCGGGTACCACTACAAGGAGGACCTCGTCACGCTGCGCCCGTACGTGCGCGAGTACAAACCCGTCCTCATCGGCGTCGACGGCGGCGCGGACGCGATCCTCGAGGCCGGCTGGCGACCGGACCTCATCGTCGGGGACATGGACTCCGTCTCGGACTCGGCCCTGCGCAGCGGCGCCGAGATCGTCGTGCACGCCTACCGCGACGGCCGGGCCCCCGGGCTCGAGCGCGTCCGGTCCCTGGGGATCGACGCGGTCGTCTTCCCCGCCACGGGGACGAGCGAGGACGTCGCGATGCTCCTCGCCGACGACAAGGGCGCCACGCTCATCGCGGCCGTCGGCACCCACGTCACGCTCGTGGAGTTCCTCGACAAGGGGCGCGCCGGCATGGCCAGCACGTTCCTCACCCGACTGCGGGTCGGCGGCAAGCTCGTCGACGCCAAGGGCGTCTCGCGCCTGTACCGCTCGCGCGTCTCCGACGTGCAGGTCCTCGTCCTCGTCCTCGCGGGCGTGCTCGCCCTCGTGGCCGCCCTGCTCGTGACGCCGACGGGTCAGGCGATCCTCGCGGTGACGGGGGCGCGGCTGGAGGACGCCTGGGCAGCCGTCGTGGGCGTCCTGCCCGGTGAGGGGCCGTGAGGGTCACCGCCGTCCCCGCCCGCACCGCCGAACGACAGGATGAGCAGTGATCGACTTCCGGTACCACGTCGTCTCGCTGGTGTCGGTGTTCCTGGCGCTCGCCGTGGGCATCGTGCTGGGCGCCGGGCCGCTCAACGAGGGCATCTCGACCGGCATCACCGACCAGGTGCGCCAGCTGACCACCGAGAAGAACACCCTGCGCACCGAACGGGACCAGGCGCTGGCGACGGCCGACCAGCAGGACGCCTGGGCCGAGGCCGTCGGGCCGGCCCTGGTCGCGCGCCAGCTCGGTGGCCGCAGCGTGGCCGTCGTCGAGCTCCCCGGCGCCGACTCCAGCCAGGTCGACGCGACCGTCGAGGAGCTGCAGGCGGCCGGGGCGACGGTCTCCTCGCAGGTCACCCTGCAGGACAAGTGGTTCGACGCCAGCCAGACCGCGACCGCCGACCGGCAGAAGGCCGCCACCTCGCTCACCGGGCAGCTCACGACGGCCCCGACCACCGACGCCGGCACGGAGGACCTGCTCGCCGCCGAGCTCGCGCGTGCCCTCGTGACGACGGAGCTGGCGCAGGCCGAGGGCCCCGACGACGGCGCCCGCACGGTGCTGACCACCCTGTCCGACGCCGGACTCGTCGACGTCCAGGGTGGGACGGGCACGGCTCCCACGCGCGCGACGCTCGCCCTCGTCGTCGGGGGGGCGAGCGACCCCGACGCCACCGACGCCGTGCGCCGGTCCACCGCGGCCGCCTGGACGGCCCTGCTGAGCGAGCTGGACGGGGCCAGCGCCGGGGCGGTCCTCGCCGGCTCGCCGGACGCCGCGGCCGACGGCGGTCCCGTCGCGGTCCTGCGCTCGGACAACGACCTCGCCCGCGCGGTCAGCAGCGTGGACGACCTGGACTCGCCGATCGGCCGCATCAACGTCGTGCTCGCCCTGCGCCAGCAGCTCACCGGGGGTGCCGGGCAGTACGGCACGGCCGACTCCGCGACGGAGGTCAGCCCACCGCTGCCCGCGGCGAGCACGTCGTGACGGCCCTGCTGCGGACGGCGGCCGCCGTCGGCGGGGCCGCCACGGCCGGGGCTCGCGCCGGGGACCTGCTGCGCCGCAACCCTCCCGGTGGCACCGCCCGCTGGGAGCGGACCAACCACGCCGGGCGTCCGCTGACCCTCCTGGAAGGGCCCACCGCCGCCCTCGCCGTCGCCGCGGGCTGCCTGGCCGCCCGTCCCGGCTGGCGCGCCGCCGGGGTGCTCGCCGCCGCCGGGGCCGCGGGTCTGGGCGCCTACGACGACCTCGCCGAGCGCCCGGACGACCGTTCCGGCGGCGCGCGCGGGCTGCTCGGCCACCTCGCGGCGCTGCGGCGCGGCCGGCTCACGACGGGCGCGTGGAAGGTCCTCGGCATCGGGGCCACCGGGCTGGCGGCCGCCGCCGTCGCCGACCGCGCGCACGGGACCGGACGCGGACCGGGCCGCGCGCTCGACGTCCTGCTCGGCGGCGCGCTCGTCGCCGGGACGGCCAACCTCGTCAACCTCTTCGACCTGCGACCCGGCCGGGCCGCGAAGGTCGCCTCCGTGGCGGGGCTGTCCCTGACCGCCGGTCCGGGGGCGGCGCACGCCCGCCCGCTCGCCGGCGCGGTCACGGGTGCCTGCGCCGCCGTCCTGCGTGACGACCTGGCCGGGCGCAGCATGCTCGGGGACACCGGCGCGAACGCGCTCGGCGCCGTGCTGGGCGTCGCCGCACTCGCCCGCTGGGACCGGACGGGCCGGGCGGTGGCCCTGGGCGCCGTCGTGGGGCTCACGCTGGCGTCCGAGAAGGTGAGCTTCAGCCGGCTCATCGAGGCGCAGCCGCTGCTGCGCGAGCTGGACCGGCTCGGCCGTCCGTGAGCCGCGGGTGACCCCCCGCCGGACGGGCGCCCGGTCCGTCGCGGCTGCGGCCGCCTCGGTCGCCCTGCTGACGGTCCTCGCCCGCGTCGCGGGGTTCGGCCGCATCTTCGCCTTCAGCCAGACCGTCGGCGACAACTGCCTCAGCACGGCGTACACGACGGCCAACCAGGTCCCGAACGTCCTCTTCGAGGTCGTCGCCGGGGGCGCCCTCGCCGGGGTGCTGGTGCCCCTGCTGTCCTCGCGGCTCGCCTCCGACGACCCCGCCGAGCGGGCCGCCGCCTCGCGCACGGCGTCCGCCGCCCTGACCCTCAGCGTGCTGGCGCTCGTCGTCGTCGGGGGGATCACCGCGCTCGCGGCCCGGCCGGTCATGGCGCTGCTGCTGGCGGACGGCTCGGACGCCCAGTGCGGCGGGTCGCTGCTGCGGCTGGCCACGGTCATGCTGTGGGTCTTCCTGCCCCAGGTCCCGCTGTACGCGGTCGCCGTCGTCTTCGCCGGCGTCCTGCAGGCCCAGCAGCGGTTCACGGCGCCGTCGGCCGCGCCGCTGGTGTCCAGCCTCGTCGTCGGGGCGACGTACCTGCTCTTCGGCGCCCTCGTCCCGGCCGCCGTCGTCGGGGGCGACGTGGCCGACGTCCCGCGGTCGGGGATCGCCGTCCTGGCCGGGGGCACGACGCTCGGCGTGGTCGCCCTGGCGCTGACCCACCTGCCCGCGCTGCGCGGGCCGGTGCGGTGGCGGCCGGCCCTGCGTCCGGCCCCCGGCGACGGGGCGCGCCTGCGGACGCTGGCCCTGTCCGGGCTCGCCGTGCTCCTGGCCCAGCAGGTGGTCACCGTCGCGGTCACGACGGTCTCCAACGACGCCTCGGCCGGAGCGGTCGTCCGCTGGAGCTACGCCTGGGCGCTGTTCCTGCTGCCGTACGCCGTGCTGGCGGTCCCCGTGGCGACGGCCGTCTTCCCCCGGCTCGCGCGGGCCGCGGACGCCGGCCGGGCCGACCTCGCCGACGTCCTGGCCCCGGCCGTGCGGGCGGTCCTGCTCGTGAGCTCCCTCGGTGCGGCCGTGCTCGCGGCCGTCGCCGTGCCGGTGGCCGTCGTCTTCGTCCACGGTCGGGTGGGGTCGGGTCGCTCGGGCGACCTGGGCCTGGCGCTGGTCCTGTTCGCCCCCGGCCTGCTCGGCTACGGCCTCGTGGCGCTGCTCACGCGGGCGCTCTACACGCTGGGCGCGGGGCGCAGCGCCGCGACCGCGACCGTCGCCGGCTGGGCCGTGGTCCTGGCCGGCGTCCTGCTGCTGCCGCGCGCGGTGGCGGCCGACGACGTGGTCTCGGCGCTCGCCCTCGCCCACACGGCGGGCCTCACGGTGGCCGGGGCCCTCCTGCTGCGCCAGGTGCACCGGCAGGTCCCCGGCACCCTGGGCGGGCTGGCCCGCGTCGTGGTGGCGGCCGTCGTGGCGGGGGTCGTGGGCGGTGCGGCGGGCGCCCTCGTCGCGGTGGCGTGGCGCACGACGCACGTGGGGCCCGCCGTCGGGCAGGGTGTCCTGCTGGCGGCCGTCGCCGCCGTCGTCTGGCTGGTCGTGGCGCGCCTGGCGGACCCCGCCGACCTGCGCACGCTGACCGGCACCGCCCGGCGTGTCCTGCGCCGGTGACCCGAGGAGGAGACGTGACCCCTGCGGCGCCCGAGGGCCCGGTCCTGTTCGTGCTCGGCAGCAGCGCCGGGGGAGTCGTCCGCCACGTGGACGCGTTGGCCGCCCGGCTGCACGCGGGCGGCGTCGACGTCCGGGTGGCCGGCCCGGCCGAGACGCTGGCGCGCCTGGCCGCCCCCGTGCCCACCGCGGCGGTGGAGATCGGGGCCTCCCTCGACCCCGTCCGCGACCTGCGGGCCGCCGCCGCCCTGCGGCGGGCCGTCGGCCACCTCCCGGGCGTCCTCGTGCACGCGCACGGCGTCCGGGCCGGGTTCGTCGCCGCCCTCGCGCTGGGCGGCACCCGTCGACGGGTCCCCCTGGTCGTCACCCTGCACAACGCCGTCCTGGGCTCGGGTGTGCGGGCCCGACTGGGCACGGCCGTCCTCGGCGTCGTGTGTCGCCGGGCCCACGTCGTGCTCGGGGTCTCGGCCGACCTCGTCGCCCAGGCCCACCGCCTCGGGGCGGACGTCGCCGACCGCGCGCTCGTGCCCGCCCCGGCGCTGCCCCCCGGGGACGCGGCCCGAGGCCGCGACGTCCTCGGACCCGGGCCGGTCGTCCTGGCGGTGGCCCGGCTGGCCGACCAGAAGGGACTGCCCACCCTGCTGGACGCCGCAGCGGGTGCGGGGGCCCCCGTGGCCGTCGCGGGGGACGGGCCGCTGCGTGCGCGGCTGGAGGCCCGGATCCGGTCCGAGGGCCTGCCGGTGCGGCTGCTGGGCCGCCGCGACGACGTCGCGGACCTGCTCGCCGCCGCCGACGTCGCCCTCAGCACGAGCGTGTGGGAGGGACAGCCCGTCTTCGTGCAGGAGGCCCTGCGGGCCGGGGTGCCGCTCGTGGCCACCGACGCGGGCGGGACCCGCGAGGTCACCGGCGACGCCGCCGTGCTCGTCCCCGTCGGGGACGCGGCGGGGCTCGCGGCCGCCGTGCGCCGCCTCGTCCAGGACCGCACCGAGCACGCCGTCCGGGCGCGGCGGTCGCGGCAGCGGGCGGCGGAACTGCCGACGGAGGACGACGCGGTCGCGCAGGTCCGACGGGTCCACCGCGCCGCCCGCGGCTGAGGGGACCCGCTCGGGCCCGCCCATCCCGGACCCCCGCCGCGTCCGGTACGATCGAACCCCGTGGCGAACCGCAGCACCCCCGAGTCCCAGACCCAGCACGTCTTCGTCACCGGGGGGGTGGCCAGCTCCCTCGGGAAGGGTTTGACGGCCTCCAGCCTCGGTCGTCTGCTCCGCGCCCGCGGTCTCCGCGTGGCCATGCAGAAGCTCGACCCGTACCTCAACGTCGACCCCGGGACGATGAACCCGTTCCAGCACGGGGAGGTGTTCGTCACCGACGACGGCGCCGAGACCGACCTCGACATCGGCCACTACGAGCGGTTCCTCGACGTCCGCTTCGACGCCTCGGCGAACGTCACGACCGGTCAGGTGTACTCGGCGGTCATCGCCAAGGAGCGGCGCGGGGAGTACCTCGGCGACACCGTCCAGGTCATCCCGCACATCACCAACGAGATCGTCGACCGGATGCGCGCGCAGGCCCGCGACGACATCGACGTCATCATCACCGAGGTCGGCGGCACCGTCGGCGACATCGAGTCGCTGCCGTTCCTCGAGGCCGCCCGCCAGGTGCGCCAGCGCCTCGGGCGCGACAACGTGTTCTTCGTCCACGTCTCCCTCGTGCCTTACATCGGCCCCAGCGGTGAGCTGAAGACGAAGCCGACGCAGCACTCAGTGGCCCAGCTGCGCAACATCGGCATCCAGCCCGACGCCATCGTCTGCCGGGCCGACCGGGAGATCCCCGAGAGCGTCAAGCGCAAGATCGCCTCGATGTGCGACGTCGACGACGAGGCCGTGGTCGCCGCGATCGACGCCCCGTCGATCTACGACATCCCCAAGGTCCTGCACCGCGAGGGCCTGGACGCCTACCTCGTCCGCAAGCTGAACCTCAGCTTCCGCGACGTCGACTGGTCCACGTGGGACGACCTGCTGCGCCGCGTGCACAACCCCCGCCGTCGCGTCGAGATCGCCCTGGTGGGCAAGTACATCGACCTGCCCGACGCCTACCTGTCGGTGACGGAGGCGTTGCGCGCCGGCGGTTTCGCCGAGGACGCCAAGGTCGACATCCGCTGGGTCCCCTCGGACGAGTGCGCCACCCCCGAGGGCGCGCAGAAGCAGCTGCACGGGGTCGACGCGGTCTGCGTCCCGGGCGGTTTCGGGGTCCGCGGGATCGAGGGCAAGCTCGGCGCGCTGCGCTGGACGCGCGAGAACGGTGTGCCGACCCTGGGCCTGTGCCTCGGCCTGCAGTGCATGGTCATCGAGTACGCGCGCAACGTCGCCGGCCTGACCGACGCCAGTTCCACGGAGTTCGAGCCCGACGCGCAGCACCCCGTCATCGCCACGATGGCCGAGCAGCGCGAGATCGTGTCCGGCGAGGGCGACATGGGCGGCACGATGCGCCTGGGCTCCTACGAGGCCGTCCTGCAGAGCGGTTCGGTCGTGGCCGCCACCTACGGCAGCGAGCGCATCTCCGAGCGCCACCGCCACCGCTACGAGGTCAACAACTCCTACCGCGAGCAGCTGACGGCACAGGGCCTGGTGTTCTCGGGCACGTCCCCGGACCGCGAACTCGTCGAGTTCGTCGAGCTGCCCGCCGACGTGCACCCGTACTACGTCGGCACCCAGGCGCACCCGGAGTTCAAGTCGCGTCCCACGCGGTCGCACCCGTTGTTCTCGGGTCTGGTCGCTGCCGCGCTGCGCCGCCAGCGCGAGGGGCAGCTCATCGACGTCGACCCCGAACCCGCCGACGTGACCGGCGAGGAACTCTCGGACGTGACCGCGTGAGCTTCCCCGAGGAGCTGGGCGTCCCCGTCGTCGACGGCGCGGAGCTCGCCGACACGCCCGTGCAGCGGACGGTGTCCGAGAGCGAGACGGTGTTCCACGGCCGCGTCTGGGACGTCGTGCGCGAACGCGTCGAACTGCCGGACGGCGGGACCGTCGTGCGGGACCTGCAGCGCCACCCCGGTGCCGTGACCGTCCTCGCCCTCGACGACGACGAGAACGTCCTGTTCATCCGGCAGTACCGCCACCCGGTCCGCCGGGAGCTGTGGGAACTGCCGGCCGGCCTGCTCGACGTGGCGGGGGAGGAACCCCTCCTCGCGGCGCAGCGGGAACTGGCCGAGGAAGCCGACCTCGTCGCCGCCGACTGGGCCGTCGTGGCGGACTGGTTCAACTCCCCGGGCGGGTCGAGCGAGGCGAACCGCATCTACCTGGCCCGCGGGCTGTCCGCGGTCCCCGAGGCCGACCGGCACGTGCGCGAGGACGAGGAGAAGGACCTCGTGCCCGTGCGCGTCCCGCTCGCGCAGGCCGTCCGGGCCGTCCTGGAGGGCCGGCTGGCCAACCCGGGCAGCGTCATCGGGGTCCTGGCCCTGCAGGCCGCCGCGGCGGACGGCTGGGCGAGCCTGCGCCCGGCCGGCACGCCGTGGCCGACCGGGCTGGGCACTCCCGCGTCCTGAGGAGCTCCCGGGTCAGGAACCCCGGACCGTCGCGACGAAGCCGGTCACCTGCTGCTGCAGGAGGCCGGCGACCTCGGACAGGCCGACGGAGCCGTAGCCCCCGGAGACGGCGTCGGAGATCGCGCCCACCTCGGCGTCCATCCCCTCGATGCGCCGGGCGACGCCCTCGATGACGGCGACGGCCTCCTCGGTGGCCTGCATGCTGGCGGCCACCTGCGCCGCGATGACGGCGTTGGACTGCGCGGCCTGCTCGGCCAGGCTCTTGACCTCCTCGGCGACGACCGCGAACCC
This sequence comes from Kineococcus endophyticus, assembly GCF_040796495.1. Taxonomy (NCBI): domain Bacteria; kingdom Bacillati; phylum Actinomycetota; class Actinomycetes; order Kineosporiales; family Kineosporiaceae; genus Kineococcus; species Kineococcus endophyticus. The sequence continues at coordinate 15,568 of NZ_JBFNQN010000017.1, forward strand.
GCGTCCTGCCTCGCCGGCGCGTTCGGCCTCGATGGTCGCGTTGAGCGAGAGCAACCGGGTCTGGGCGGCGACCTTCTCGATGAGCTGGACGGCCTCCTCGATGCGGGCCGAGGCGGTGCGCAGCGACTCGACGGTCGCCACGGCGCGCTGGACCTCCGTGACGGCGTCCCGCGCGGTCCGGGCCAGCTCGGCGGCACCCGAGCCCGCGCTCGTGGCGCCCGCGGAGACCTGCTCCGAGGCCGACAGCACCGTGCTCTCGAGCTCGTCCGCCAGTGCGAGCCGCGCCGCGGTCGCCTGGTCGAGCTCGGCGCCGGCCGTGGCGCTCGCCCGGCGGGCGGCGTCGATGACGCGGGCCCCGTGCCGGAACGCGCCCCGGGTGCCGCCCAGCAGGAAGCGGCGGTGGAAGCGGCCCTCGCTGGCCGCCTCCAGCGTCGCGGACGCGTCGCGCACGAAGGCGTCGGTCATGTCGAGCTGGTGGTTGAAGGCGCGGCGCAGGTCGACGAGCAGGTCGTCGTCGCCCAGGTGCGGGACGCGCGCCTCGAGGTCACCGGCCGCGGCCCGGCTGGCCACGTCGACGAGGGCGCGCAGGACCTCGTCGTGGTCGCGCTGCGGGGGCTGCGCCGGACGCAGGCGGCGGAGGGGGTTCACGCGGCGGCTCCTTCGGGCGTCAGGGACCACACGAACTCCTCGTAGGTCTGGCCGGCGGCCGCGAGCTGGGCGGCCAGCGCCGCCCGGGAGGCCTTGACGGCGTCGGCGGGGCGGGAGTGCTGCGCCTCGACGGCCAGCAGGTCGTCGTAGAGGCGGCGCACGGCGGCCACGGCCGACGGGTCGGGCACACGCCGGTTGGAGTGGTAGCCGAGGAGCTTGCCCTGCGCGTCGACGCTCGGCGTGACGTGGGCGAGGACCCAGTAGTGGGCGCCGTCGGCGGCGAGGTTGACGACGTAGGCGAACATCTCGCTGCCGCCGCGCAGGGTCTCCCACAGCAGGTCGAAGATCCCGCGCGGCATGCCCGGGTGCCGGATGATGTTGTGCGGCTGCCCCACGACCTCGGCCTCGGTGAGCGCCGAGACCCGCAGGAAGACCTCGTTGGCGTAGGTGATGACACCCCGCGGGTCCGTCTTGGTGACGATGAGCTCGTCGTCACCGAACCGCCGCTCGACGCCCGTGGGCGATGTTCTAGAAGCGCGCATGGTGCTCCCATCGGCCGGACGGGGCAGCTGCTTGAGCGCAGCGTGACGAGCGGTCCGCACGCTGCTCCGCGTGGGTCCGACCGTCCGCAGGCCCCGGTCCCCTAGGGTCGACGGCGTGTCCGCCGCCTCCGTCGAACCGCGGCCGGTCCCGCCCGCGGGCGCGGAGCCGGCCGCGCTGCAGCGTGCGGTCCGCGACTACCTCGGGCACCTGCACGTCGAGCGCGGCCTGTCGGAGAACACCCTCGGCGCCTACCGCCGGGACCTGGCCCGGTACGTCCGCTTCCTGTCCGCCCGCGGCGTCACCGAGCCTGACGAGGTGGACGAGGCCACGGTCAGCGCCTTCGTCGTCGCACTGCGCTCGGGGGAGGACGGCGGCGCACCCCTGACGGCGAGCTCGGCCGCCCGCACCGCCTCGGCCGTGCGCGGCTGGCACCGCTTCCTGCACGCCGAGGGCCGCAGCGCCGCCGACCCCGCGGTCCTCGTCCGGCCGCCCGCACCGCCGCGACGGCTGCCCGCGGCGCTCACGCTGGAGGAGGTCGAGCGGCTCCTGGAGACCGCCGGCCTCGGCGCCGACGGACCGCAGGCCGCCGTGCCGCTGCGCGACCGGGCCCTGCTGGAGCTGCTGTACGGCTGCGGCGCGCGCATCAGCGAGGCCGTCGGGCTCGACGTCGACGACGTCTCGCCCGAGGTGCTGGGGGAGACCGGCGTCGTCCGCCTGCGCGGCAAGGGGTCCAAGGAGCGGATCGTGCCGGTGGGCTCGTTCGCCCAGGCGGCGCTGGAGCGCTACGTGGTCCGCGCCCGCCCCCACCTGGCGGCCCAGGGGAAGGGCGCGCCCGCCCTGTTCCTCAACACCCGCGGCGGTCGGCTGTCCCGGCAGAGCGCCTGGGCCGTCCTGCAGTCCGCGGCCGGCCGGGCCGGCATCACGCGCGCGGTGTCGCCGCACACGCTGCGCCACTCCTTCGCGACGCACCTCCTGCGCGGCGGCGCCGACGTCCGCGTGGTGCAGGAGCTGCTGGGGCACGCGTCGGTGACGACCACTCAGGTCTACACGCTCGTGACGGCCGACAACCTGCGCGAGGTCCACGCCGAGTCGCACCCCCGCGCGCTGCTCACGGGCCCCGTCGGCAGCGCGGCGCAGCCGGAGGACCACGACCCGTCGCCACCACCGGCGTCCGGTGACGACTAAGGTCGCGCCAGACCGACCGCCCGTCCCTCCGACCGCCCGAGGAAGTGCCACGTCCCGTGACCAGCGAGTTCCCGTCGTCCGCCCCGACCACGCCGCCCGTGCCCGGACCCTCCGTCTTCGGTCCCGGCGTCGACGCGTTCCGTGAACGGGTGCAGCAGTCGGTGCAGCCGCCCACGGCCCGGCCCACGCCCAGCACCCCCGCTGCCCCTGTCGCCTCGGTCGGCACGCCCGCCCCGGAACCCGCTCCCGAACGGGTCGCAGCACCCGTGGCGCAGGAACCCGTGGCGCAGACTCCTGTCGCGCAGGCTCCTGCCGAGACCGCGCCCGAGCCGCGGAACGTGCAGGAGGAGATCGAGCTCGGTCCGCAGAACGGCCCGACGGGGCGACCGGTCCCGGTCTTCCCCGTCCCCGCCCCGCTGGACCGGCACGGGCCCGCGCGCGTCATCTCGATGTGCAACCAGAAGGGCGGCGTCGGCAAGACGACGACCACCATCAACCTCGGTGCGGCGCTCGCGGAGTACGGGCGCCGGGTGCTGCTCGTCGACTTCGACCCGCAGGGCGCCCTGTCGGCCGGGCTGGGCATCAACCCCCACGAGCTCGACAAGACCGTCTACCAGCTCCTCATGGAGCGCGGAACGGACGTGCGCGAGGTCATCCGCGAGACCGCGGTCGAGGGGCTGGACCTGCTGCCGGCGAACATCGACCTGTCCGCCGCCGAGGTGCAGCTCGTCGGGGAGGTGGCGCGCGAGAGCGTCCTCGCCCGCGCGCTGCGGCCGGCGCTCAACGACTACGACGTCGTGCTCATCGACTGCCAGCCGTCGCTGGGCCTGCTGACGGTCAACGCCCTCACTGCCTCGCACGGGGTCCTCATCCCGCTGGAGTGCGAGTTCTTCGCGCTGCGCGGGGTGGCGCTGCTCGTGGAGACGATCGAGAAGGTGCAGGAGCGGCTGAACCCGGCGCTCGAGATCGACGGGATCCTCGCGACGATGTACGACGGTCGCACCCTGCACAGCCGGGAGGTCGTGACCCGGGTCGTGGACGCCTTCGGTGACGACGTGTTCCACACGGTGATCGGTCGGACGGTCAAGTTCCCGGACGCCACCGTCGCCGCGGAACCCATCACGTCCTACGCCGCGAACCACCCCGGCGCCGAGGCCTACCGGCAGCTCGCGCGCGAACTCGTCGCCCGCGGGGACGCGGCCTGAAACCTGCCGCAACGTAAGGGTTTCGGGTCCTCCGATGGCTCCCCGTGCAGCCTCCGGAACGCTCGGTGACAGTTTGTCCCCCGGTCGGTCCTGATCTCCGCAGAACCCCCGCAGAGGGCCGCCCGGCGGGGTAGCGACGGGCTAGTGTGCCGCCCACGAGACCGGTCCGCTGGGCCGGTCGGGGGAGGGGGCTCACCCGTGGGGGAACACGCAGGGACGGACGTCGTGGGCGCTGGGTTCACGAGGTTCTCCGAGGAACACGCTCAGGGGCAGTTGCTGCCGCGCATCGTCGACGTCGCGCTGGCGCGCGCCGACGAGTTCGTCGTGGCCGACCCGGGCACCCGGCTCACCGGGGCCGGGCTGCTGCAGCGGGCCGCCCTCGTGCGCGAGGCCGTGCTGGCGCACCACCGCGCCGACGACCGCGATCCCCAGGAGGTGCCCGTCGCCGTCCTGCGCGGTCACGACGCCGGGGCCGTCGCGGCCGTCGTGGGCGTGGTCGCCTCCGGTCACCCCGTCGTGGTCCTGGACCCCACGACCCCCGCCGTCCGCCTGCGGCACTACGTCGACGCCGCCGGCGCGACGCTCGTCGTCAGCGACGCCGAGCGGCGCGCGACGGCCGCCGAGGTCGCGGGGACCGTCGTGGACCCCGACTCCCACGTGGGGGCCGGAGACCTCTCGGACCACCTCGCGGCCGCCTCGGCCCTGCTGACGCGCACGGCCGCGCCCGACGACGTGGCCGTCATCGTCTACACGTCCGGGTCGACGGGGAAGCCCAAGGGCGTCGCCTGCGACCACCGCTCGATCCTGCACGACACGTGGGTCAATTCCGAGGCCACCGGCGCCTACCCCGCCGGCAGCGTCGTGGCCCACCTGCTGCCCATGGCGTTCAGCGCCGGCACGACCCCGACGCTGGCGGGTCTGCTGGCCGGGTCGCGCCTGGAGCTGTTCGACCCCCGCCGCCGGTCGGTCACCGAGCTGCCCGCGTTCCTGCGCGAGGTCGGGGCCGACGTGCTGCTGGCCTCGCCCGCGATCCTGCGCGGTGTCGTCACGACGCTGGGGCCGCAGGGCCGCCTGACGGGCCTGGGGACCGTGACGATGGCGGGGGAGACGGTGCACGGCGCCGAGCTGTCGGCCGTGCGCCGCGCCGTCGGCCCGGACTGCGTGCTGCGCAACCGCTACGGCTCCACCGAGACGTGGCTCATGACCGAGTACGCGATCAGCGGCGACGACGAGGCGCCCGAGGGCGCCACCCCCGTGGGCTGGGCCGTTCCCGGGGCACGCCTGCAGGTCGAGCTGGAGGACGGGACCCTCGCCGACACCGGGACGGGCCGGGTCGTCCTGACGTCCCGCTGGCTCGGCGGCCGTTACTGGAAGAACCCGGAGAAGACGGCCGAGGTGTTCGCCGACAACCCCGACGGGTCCCGCACGTTCCGCACCAGCGACGTCGGCACCCTCGGTCCGGATGGCTGCCTGCGCCTGCTCGGCCGCAGCGACCACAGCGTGAAGATCCGCGGTCTGCTCGTCGAACCCGGCGAGATCGACGCGCTGCTGTTCGCCCAGCCGGACGTGCGCGAGGCGCTCGTCGTGGGCCGTCCCAACCCCCGCACCGGTCGCACGGGTCTGGTGGCCTACGTCGTCCCCGAGGGGTCCCGGCCGCAGGCCTCCGCCGTGCGCGCGGTGGTGCGCGAGAACCTGCCCTCCCACATGGTCCCCGAGCACGTCGTGTTCCTCGACGCCCTGCCCCGCACCGAACGCGGCAAGCTCGACCGTTCCCAGCTCCCGGAACCCCCGCGCAGCAGCGCCCCGTACGAGGTGCCGCGCTCGAGCTGGGAGGAGGTCGTCCACGAGCAGTTCTGCGCGGTCCTGGAACTCGAGGGCATCTCGATCTTCGACGACTTCTTCGAACTCGGCGGCGACTCCCTGGCGGCCGAGGCCCTCGTCAGCCGCATCGAGTCCCTGGGCGCCGACGGGGTGAACACGACCGGTGGCACGTCCATCGTGGCGGCCGCACCGACCGTGGCCTCCTTCGCGGTGGCCGTGCGGTCGCAGACCCGCAGCGCGCGCCCGACGCTCGTGCCGCTGCGCACCGAGGGCGAGGGCCGGCCGCTGTTCCTCGTCGCCGGGGCCGGTGGCGCGGCGCTCGCCCTGCGCACCCTGGCCCAGCGCCTCGTGCCCGGGTTCCCCGTCCTCGGCCTGCAGGCCAACGGGTTGGAGAACCGGGCCCTGCCGGACTGGTCGGTCGAGCGGATGGCGCGCCGGCACGTCGCGACCGTGCGCGAGCAGCAACCCCAGGGGCCCTACCGCCTCGCGGGGCACTCCCTCGGCGGCCTCATCGCCCTCGAGATGGCCCACCAGTTGCGCCGCGCGGGCCAGGAGGTCGAACTCCTCGCGGTCCTCGACTCCTTCCCGCCGAACCCCGCGCTCGTGCCGGTGCCGCAGTACCCGGGGTTGCAGGCCAAGGCGAAGGAAGCCCTCTCGCTGGCGCTCACGGGCATCAAGGCGCACCCGGGCCTCGGGCACTACGTGCGGTTCTTCCGGCAGGGGAACTTCCTGCAGCGCAGGTACACGACGGACGTCTACCCCGGCCGCACGCTCGTCGTCGTGGCCGCCGACGACGTCGACGCGTCCGCGCGCCGGCAGTGGGAACCGCACCTCAGCGGCAGCTTCGACATCGTCCCGGTCCCCGGGGAGCACATGTCGATCCTGCGCGACCCGCGCGTCGACGCCGTCGCCGAGCAGTTGTCGCGCGAGATGACCGGCGAGCGGCTCGAGGTCCGGTCGCCGTCGGAGGAACTCGCCGGGCACTGACCTCGCCGGTTCCGGGCAGGGCCTCACCCGAAGCGCGGACAGCGGGTCACCGCCGGTTCCGCCGGCCGGGTGAACGGGCTGTTCCGGACGGCGGAACCGCTCGCGGAACGTCATCGGCGCCCGAGGTGCCGCTGGCACCGTCGAGGACATGCCCACCGCCTCCCGCTCGCTCCCGCACGCCCGGGTGCCCGCCGCCCCGGCGGGCCCCGCAGCCATCGCGTCGGCCCGCCCCGCGACCGGTCCCCGCCTGCCGGGTCCGGTCCGGGAGCGCCGGCCGGTGCTCACGGCCCTCGGCCTCGTGCTCGTCGTAGCGGGCGCGCTGGGCAGCGCCGTCGTGGTGCACCGGACGGGCGAGCGGGTCGACGTCCTGGTCGCCCGCGACGACATCGCGCCCGGCCAGCTCGTCACGGCTGCGGACCTGCGCACCGCCCGCGTGGCGGCCGACGGCGCGGCCGTCGTCCCGGCCGACGCGCTGCAGAACTTCGTCGGCACCCACGCCACGACGCGGATCCCGGCCGACACGCTCGTCAACCGGACGATGTTCCTCGCCGGCGGCACGGTGCCCGCGGGGTCCGCCGTCGTCGGCGTCGTCGTGCGTCCCGAGCAGCGCCCCACGGCGCCGCTCGTCGCCGGTGACGTCGTCCGGGCCTACCTCGTCGCCGCCGACGGGGCCACGACGGTCAGCGGCCAGCCCGCCGGGACCGTCCTGCTCGAAGCCGCCCGTGTCGTCGGCGGCAGCACCCCCGACAGCCCGTCGCTCGGGGCCGGCGACGTGACGGCGTCCGGAGCGGGCGACGTCTCCCTCCTGGTCCCCGAGGCCGACGCCGCGTCCGTGGTCGCGGCCGCCGCCGCGGGGCAGGTCGCCCTCGTCCGGCTCGCCGGCGCGACCGTCCCGACCGTCGACCTGGCCGGGAGCTGACCCGTGGGTGTCGTGACCTTCCTGTCCGCCAAGGGGTCCCCGGGCGTGACGACCACCGCGTTGCTCGCCACCGCGCTGTGGCCGCGACCGGCGCTCCTGCTGGAGGCCGACCCGGCCGGCGGCGACGTCGCCGCCCGTGTCCTCGCCGCCGACGGCGGGCTCCTCGACACCTCCCGGGGGCTGCTGCCGCTGCTCACCGCCGCCCGCCGGGGCCTGGACGCCGCGTCGGTCGTGGAGCAGGCGCAGCCCGTCGCGGGCGGCAGCCGCGTCGTCCTCGGCCTGAGCGGCCCGGAACAGGCGGCCGCGGCCGGACGGGGCTGGGCGGCGCTCGCCGCCGCCGTGGCCGAGTTGTCCGGCCCGTCGGCGGCGGACGGCGACCTCCGCAGCACCGACGTCCTCGTCGACGCCGGTCGCGTCGGCGCCGCGCCCGTCCACCTGGACCTGCTGCGCGCCAGCGACTGCGTCGTCCTCCTCGTCCGCGCCGATGTGGCGGCGGTCCTGCACGCGCGAGACCGGCTCCGCCTCCTGGGCGGCGCCCTGCGCCGCCGCGACGGTCTGCTGCCCCGCACCGGCGTGGTCGTCGTCGGGGACCCCGGCCGCCGCGCGGGCGAGGCCGCCTCCGCCGTCGAGGCTCTGCGCGCCGTCGGACCCTGGGTCGACGACCTCGGACGGCTGCCCCACGACCCGGCCGGTGCCGGGGTCTTCGCCGGGGCGCCCGTGTCCCGTCCCGAACGGACGGCGCTCGTGCGCGCCGGGCGCACCGTCGTCGACGACCTCGTCGCCGGCCTTCCCGTCGCGCCCCCCGCCGCCGCTGCCGCGACCGACCAGGAGAGCGCCGCGTGAGCACCGCCCACCGCCCCGACCACGAGCTCGTCCGCCACGTCCGGCAGGCCGTCGCCGACCGGCTCACCGCGTTCCGCCGCCGCGAGGACGCCGCCGGACGGCCGCCGCTGTCGACCGCCGACGAACGCCAGTTCGCGCGGTCCCTCGTCGTGCAGGTCCTCGAGGACCACGCCCGCGCCGAGCTCGCCGCCGGCCGGGAACCCCTCACCGCGGCCGGGGAGGAGTCCGTGGCCTCCGCCGTGGGCGCCGCCCTGTTCGGCGTGGGCCGGCTGCAGCCGCTCCTGGAGGACCCCGACGTCGAGAACGTCGACGTCAACGGGTGCGACCGCGTCTTCGTCAGCTACGCCGACGGCCGGGAGGAACTGCACGACCCCGTCGCCGAGTCCGACGAGGACCTCGTCGACCTCGTCCAGGTCCTGGCCGGGACGGTGGGGCTCGCGAGCCGGCCGTTCGACGCCGCGAACCCGCAGCTGGACCTCCGGCTGCCCGACGGGTCGCGCCTCTCGGCCGTCATGGGCGTCTGCCGCCGCCCGGCCCTCAGCATCCGGCGCGCGCGGCTGTCGACCGCCACGCTCGCCGACCTCGTGGCCTCCGGGACCATGACCGAGGACCTCGCGCAGTTCCTGCGCGCCGCCGTCCGCGCCCGCAAGAACATCATGATCGCGGGCTCCACGAACTCGGGGAAGACGACGCTCCTGCGTGCGCTCGCGGCCGAGATCGGTCCGCACGAACGCCTCATCACCGTCGAACGCGCCCTGGAACTCGGCCTCGACGCCCAGCCCGGGCACCCCAACGCCGTCGCCTTCGAGGAACGGCTGCCGAACTCCGAGGGCCGGGGCGCGGTGACGATGGCGGACCTCGTCCGCCGCTCGCTGCGCATGAACCCCAGCCGCGTCATCGTCGGAGAGGTCCTCGGCGACGAGATCGTCACGATGCTCAACGCCATGAGCCAGGGCAACGACGGTTCGCTGTCGACGATCCACGCGAACTCCTCCGCGGAGGTGTTCAACCGCATCGCCACCTATGCGCTGCAGGCGTCCGAACGCCTCCCCGTCGAGGCCACCCACCTGCTCGTCGCGGGCGCCGTCGACTTCGTCGTGTTCCTGCACAAGCAGAACACCCACCACCTCGGCGGCGGGCTGCGCCGCGTGGTGGCGAGCGTGCGCGAGGTGACGGGTGTCGACGGGCGGGTGCTGAGTTCGGAGGTCTTCCTGGCCGGCCCGGACGGGACGGCCCGGGCGCACGCCCCGCTGCAGTGCGCCGACGACCTCGCCGCCGCCGGCTACGTCGCCCCGGCCGTGGAGCGGTGGGCCTCGTGAGCGGTGCTCTGGGACTCCTCGCGCCCGAACTGCTCGCCGCCCTCACCGCGACGGTCGCCGGCGGGGGCGTCCTCCGCGTCGTCCTCGGTCTGCACGGCCGGACCGGCGCGCCCAGTTCCCGCCCCGGCCGGCAGCGGTCGGTGTCCGGGCGGCGGGTCCTGCTCGCCGTCGGCGCCGGGGTCCTCGCCCTCGTCCTGACCCGCTGGGTCGTCGCCGGCGTCGGCATCGGCCTCCTCGTGGCGGGCTGGCACCGGTTGCTCGGCGGCAGCGCTCAGGAACAGCGCGGCACGGCCCGCATCGAGGCCCTCGCCACGTGGACGGAGTCCTTGCGGGACACCATCGCCGGCGCCATCGGCCTCGAACAGGCCATCCCGGCCACCGCGGCCACGTCGGCGCCGGCCCTGCGACCGGCCCTGAACCTCCTGGTCGACCGCCTCCGGGTGCGCGAACCCCTCCCGGACGCGTTGCTGCGCTTCGCCGACGACGTCGACGACCCCAGCGCCGACGTCGTCGTGGCGGCCCTCGTCCTCAACGCGCGGCTGCGCGGCCCGGGTCTGCGCGACGTGCTCACCGCGCTCGCGGCCTCCACGCGCGAGGAGCTCGACGTCCGGCGCCGCATCGAGGCCAGCCGCCGCAGCATCCGCCGCAGCGTCCAGATCGTCCTGCTCATCGTCCTCGGCGTCATGGGCCTGCTCGCGGTGTTCAACCGCGACTACGTCGCGCCCTACGGATCGGTGACCGGCCAGTTCGCGCTGGTCGTCGTCGCCGTCCTCCTGGTCGCCGGTCTCGCCTGGTTGCGTCGGCTCGCCCGCGTCGACCCGCACGACCGTTTCCTCGCCGTCCGGGCGGGCGTGCGGGAGGTGGCCCGGTGAGCGAGTTCCAGGCCGCCCTCGCGACGGGCGCGCTCGCCGGCGCCGGACTCGTCGTCCTGACCGCGGCGCTCGTCCCCGCGCGCGAGTCCGTCGGCGCCCGGATCGCGCGGTTGGACGACGCCCGGCGTTCCGCGCACCGCCGGGTGCTGTCCGACGCCGAAGCCGCCGCCTCGACCGCGCCCGACCGCGGGGTGTTCGGCCTCTCCGCCGTCCTGGGACGGACGGTGGCGCGGCTGGGTGACCGGCTCGAGGTGCTGGCCGCGGACCGCGGCTGGCGGTTGCGGCGGTCCCGCGCCGACCTCGCCGTCCTCGGCCGGGGGACGGGGGAGTTCCTGGCCACCAAGCTGGTCGCCGGGGTGCTCCTGCTGCTGCTCGTCCCGGTGTGCTGGGCGGTCCTGCGCACGTGGGGCGTCCCGCTGCCGGGCGGGGTTCCGCTGGCGCTCGCCCTCCTGCTGGGTGCCTGCGGGTTCCTCGCGCCCGACCTCGCCCTGCGGGCGGAGGCGGCACGCCGCCGCCGCGACTTCCGTCGGGTGGTCGGGGTGTTCTCCGACCTGGTCGCCATGAACCTCGCCGGCGGCCGCGGGTTGCCCGAGGCGCTCCTCGGGTCGGCGTCGGTCAGCGACTACTGGGCGCTCGTCCGGATCCGCCAGGCCCTCGCCGGTGCCCGGTTGGCCGGCGGCACCCCGTGGCAGGCGCTCGGGGACCTCGGTGCGGAACTCGCGGTTCCCGAACTGGTCGACCTCGCGGGCGCGCTGGCCCTGGCCGCCGACGACGGCGCGACGATCCGCGGTTCCCTCGCCGCGCGGGCGGCGACGTTGCGCCGCAAGGACATGGCCGAGGTCGAGGGTGAGGCGGGCGAGAAGTCGCAGTCGATGCTCGTCGCCCAGCTCGTCCTGTGCACCGCCTTCATGGTGTTCCTCGCCTTCCCGGCCGTGCACAACCTGCTGGCCACCGCGTGAACCCCACCCGAACCACCCGCGCCACCCGAACCCGCACCACCCAGAACCCCGGAGGAGAACCCCATGACCCGCACGACCCGCAACCCCGCGACACGACGGACCGCGCCGCTGGCCTCCTTGGTGCAGCGCGTGCGGCGCGCGGCGGAGACCGGTCGCGACGCGGGGGCCTCGGCCCTGGAGTGGGCCGTCATCGCGGCCGTCGTCGTGGTGGCCGCCTCGCTCATCGGCGGCGCGGTCTACAAGATCGTCCAGGACAAGAGCAAGGACCTGCAGACCTGCGCGACCGTCGCGGTCGGCGCCTCCTGCGGAACGTGAACCCGGCACTCGGCCCGCGCGACCGCGGGTCCGCCGCGCTGGAGGTGGCGTTCATCGCGCCGGTGTTCCTGCTCCTGGTGTTCACCGGGATCCAGGTCGGCCTGTGGGCCTACGGCCGGTCCGTGGCGCTGGCCGCCGCCCGTGAGGGGGTGGCGCAGTTGCGCGTCCTGCCGGACGAGCAGTTCGCCACCGCGGCCGACCCCGTCGTCCGCGCCCACGTGGAGCAGTTCGCCGTCACGGTCGGCCGGGAATCCCTCCTGGAACCGCACGCGGCGACGGCCTGGACCCGCGACCGCGTCACCGTCACCGTGAGCGGTCGCGTCGTGAGCCTCGTGCCCGGCCTGGACCTGCGCACGACCCAGCACGCGTCCGGGACCGTCGAACGCTTCGCGGGCGCCCGGTGACCGGGTCCTGGGGCGCCCGGGACGGTGGGTCGATCGCGCTGGAGTTCACGCTCGTCGCCCCCGTCCTGCTGCTGCTCCTGGCGTTCCTGCTCGCCTGCGCCCGGTACACGTCGGCCAGCGCGACGCTCGACGCCGGCGTGCGTGACGCGGCGCGCGCCGCCACGACGTCCCGGTCGGCGGCGGACGCGCAGCAGCGGGCCGCCGTCGTCGTGCGCGCCGCCGTCGCGCCGGGTGCGTGCGCCGACTCCCTCGTCGTGGACCCGCTGCCGGAGTTCGTCGCGGGCCGGCCCGTGACCGTGACGGCGCGGTGCACCGTCCCCGTGGGCGACCTGGGCCTGCCCGGGTTGCCCGGGCACCTCTCCGTCAGCAGTGCGTTCTCGTCGCCGCTGGACCCCAACCGGGAGCTGTCGTGAATCGTGTGCGGGGGCGCCTGCGGGGTGACGGCGGCTCGATCGCCCCGGCCGTGCCCGTCCTGGCGCTGGTCCTGCTGCTGCTGGCCGGGCTCGTCGTCGACGCGGGCCGGCAGCTGAGTGCCCGGGCCCGGGCTGTCGCCTACGCCGAGGAGGCGGCCCGCGCGGGCGCCGCGGCCGTCGACCTCGACGCGCCCGACCTGCAGCTGCTGCCGGAGGACCAGGTGGCCGCACGCGTCACGGCCTACTGCACCGCGGCCGCCGCCGCGGGTGCGCCCATCGCCGACCCGGCGTCCTGCTTCCGCGGCACGACCTCGGTCGGGGACCCCGCGGGGCGCCCCACCGTCGTGCGCACCCACGTCGACCTCGTCCTGCCCGCCTCGCTGCTGGGGATCGTCGGCGTCCACGACCTGCGGGCGTCCGGTGACGGCAGCGCCCGACCCTTCGAAGGAACCCGAGAGGAGGACGCCCGGTGAACCGGACCCCGTCCACGAGGTGGTGGCCGGTCGCGACGGCGGTCTCCGCCCTCGCCCTGACCGGCTGCGGCCAGCCGGCTGCCCTGGCCCCGCCCACCGCGGCCGCCGCTCCTCCGACGGCCACAGCCACGATCGCTGCCGACCCCGCTGCCGCCACCGCCCCGGCGTCCACGGCCGTCGCCGAGGGGCCGGGGCCCGTCGACGCGCTGCACGAGCACCTGCGCCAGCAGGCCCTCGCCGTCAACGCCGGCACCGCCGACCCGGCGCGGGTCCCCGGCTTCACGGCCACCCTGACACCGGCGGCGCGCGTCTGGGCCCTGCCGCTGCTCGCGGCCAACCTGGGCGACCGGATGCCCGGTCCGTACCCCTCCGGCGTTCTCGGGCAGCGGACCGCCGGAGCCGACCGCGTCGAGCTGCGCCTGTGCCTGCAGGACCGCGGCTGGCAGGTCGACGCCACCGGCTCCCCGCTGAACGCCCCGCGCTTCGGCACCGCGACGGCCGTCGTCGTCCGGGTCGACGGGCGCTGGCTCGTCGACGACCTGGCCACCGACGGCGGGACCTGCTCGGCCGCCGACGTCACCGTGGAGCGGTTCTGATGCGGGCCCGCACCCTCGCGATGGCGCTCGCGGTCGCGCTGGGCGTCCTCGCCGCACCGGGGAACGCCCAGGCGGCCGAGACAGGGGCGGCCCGGTCGCGGTCGGCCGGCGGCGACGTCCACGGAACGGCCGGCTCCTGCGCGTTGTGGTCCAGCGCCGCGGGTGCCTACGGGATGCGCTGCGCCGGTGGCGGGACCGCTCGCAGCTACGCCGAACTCCTCGGCGGGGCGCCCGTGCCGGCGTGCTGGTTGCTGCCCGCCGGCAGCGAGCACGACCTCACCCCGGCCGACGCCCGGCCCGTCGACCTGGGGCCCGTCCCGACGTCGCAACCCCCCGCAGTGCCCGTGCCGAACCCCGTGCAGACCACCACGCCGGAACCCGCCGGTGTTCCCACGGACGTTCCCACGGACGTTCCCACGGGGGTTCCCACGGGGGTTCCCGACGTCGTGCCGACCGCCGTGCCCTCGCCGGTGGTCCCGCTGCCCGTGGACCTGCCCGAGCAGTTCCTGCGCGTGTGCCTCAGCCCCGCTCCCGACGCCGGCACCCTCGCCCCGGCGTGGGACACCACGCTGCTCACGTCCACCGTGACGCTCCTGCGGCGCGACGGGAACCGCCCACGGTTCTGGTGGGAACTCACGGCGGGGCAACGCCGGTACGCGACCCGTGCGGAGGCCCGCGGCGGCATCGTGGAGGGGATCCTCGTCACCACCCCCTCGCGCACCCCGCGCATCGGCCAGACCGTCGGGTTCTCCGCCGTCGCCGCGACCGCGCCGACGATCGCGTTGGGACGCAGCCGGATGCGTGGAGTGCTCACCTCCCTGGAGGTCCAGCCCGGTGAACCCGGACGCCGTCCCGTCACGTGCACGGGACCCGGACGGGAACTGCGGGCGGGGGAGGGCGACCGCACTGGAGCGGACGTCTGCTCGTTCCGGTACGAGCGCACGTCGGCGGCCGGGACGGGGCAGGCACCGGACACGTGGGCCGTCACCGGCACCGAGACCTGGCGCATCGAGAGCAGCGCCGACGAGGGCGCCACCTGGGACGTCCTGCGCGAGGTGCGGCGCGCGGTGCGCGTCGACCTGCGCGTCACCGAGGTCCAGACCCTCGTCGTCCCCGTCAGTCCCGTCCGAGCCGGAGGAACCCCGTGACCACGTCCACGACCCCGCGGGAACGCGCCCAGCGTCCCGGCGACCGGCTGCCGCGCGCCGCCTCGAGCCGCGGTGCCCGCACCGGGGAACTCCTGCGCGGGGCCGCCGCGGGCGTCCTGCTGCTCACCGTCCTCGGTGGCGTCCCCTGGTTCCTCGTCGCTCTCGTCGGGAACCCGCTGCCCACCTCCGTCCCGCAGCGCAGCTGGCTGGACGCGGAACTGTCGGCGACCGCGCTGCTCGACGTCCTCGCGGTCGTCCTGTGGCTGCTGTGGCTGCACTTCGCGGTCTGCGTCGTCGCCGAGCTGCACGCCTGGGTGACGGGCGCGCCGGCCCCGCGGTCCGCCCTCGGCGGCCCGACGCACCTGCTGGCCCGGCGGCTCGTCGCCGCGGTCCTGCTCGTCACGGCCGGTGGGATCCCCGTCGCCGCCCCCGCGCTGGCGGCGCCGACGTCCGCCGCGAGCACCACGGCGACGGCCTCCCCGGATCCCGGGTGGGGCAGCGGGCACGAAGCGGGCGCGGCCCGGCCGACCGCCGAGGCACCCGCACCGGGGCAGGCGCCCGACCCGGCGTGGGCGGAGCCCGCGGCGTCCGTCGCGGTCACGGAGTCGGCCACGGACGGGGAAGCGGACGCGGGGCTGGTCGCCTACGTCGTCCAGCCGCCGCAGGGACGCCACCACGACTGCCTGTGGGACATCGCCGAGCGCACGCTCGGGGACCCCCTGCGCTACCGGGAGGTCTTCGAGCTGAACCGCGACCGCGTGCAGGCCGACGGGTCGCGTCTCGTCGACGCGGACCTCGTCCGTCCCGGCTGGACGCTGCTGCTGCCGGCCGACGCCGTCGCGCAGACCGCGCCCGACCCGGCCGGGGGTCCCGGAGGGGCCGGCCGGGCGTGAGGCGCACGGTCGCGCGCACCGACCCGGCACCGGCGGTCGCTACCGTGTCCGCGTGAGCGCCCCCGCCCCGACCCCCGCAGCGGACGTCAACCCGCTGACCGGCCGTCGCGGGTTCACCGTCTCGTTGCCGAACTTCTCCGGGCCCTTCGACCTGCTGCTCGGCCTCATCACCAAGCACCAGCTCGACGTCACCGAGGTCGCCCTCGCCCGGGTGACCGACGAGTTCATCGCGCACATCCGTGCCGCGCAGCGGGCCGCGAAGGACGGCGGCGCGGACTGGGACCTCGACGAGGCCAGCGAGTTCCTGCTCGTGGCCGCGACCCTGCTCGACCTCAAGGCGGCCCGGCTGCTGCCGGCCGCGGAGGTCGAGGACGCCGAGGACCTCGCGCTGCTCGAGGCGCGGGACCTGCTGTTCGCCCGGCTGCTGCAGTACCGCGCCTACAAGCAGGTGGCGGCGCTCCTCGGGGACCGGTTCGCCGAGGCGTCCCGGCGCGTCCCGCGGGCCGTCGCCCTCGAACCGCACTTCGAGAAGCTGCTGCCCGAACTCGTCCTCACCGTCAGCCCCGAGCAGTTCGCCGCCGTCGCGGCGCGGGCGCTCACGCCGAAACCCGTCCCCGTCGTGGGGCTGGACCACCTGCACGCCAGTGCCGTGAGCATCCGGGAACAGGCCGTCCTGATGGTCGACCGGTTGCGGCGCAACGGTACCGCGACGTTCTCCGACCTCGTGGCCGACGCCGGCGAGGGGGAACTGGGAACCCTGGTCATCGTCGCGCGGTTCCTCGCGGTGCTGGAACTGTTCCGTGAACGCCGCGTCCGGCTGGAACAACCCGAGGCGCTCGGGACGCTGACGGTGCGGTGGGACCCGGACGCCGAGGCGAACCAGGGGGCCGCGGCCGCGGCGGTGCCGTCGGGGTTGGACGAGTTCGAGGGATCGGCCCAGGAGGGGAGCGCGTCGTGACCGACGTCACGCAGGTCGTCACGCAGGACGTCACGCAGGAGATCGAGGAGCCCGGGGCCGAGGAGGATGCCGGCCGCCGCGTCCGGTCGGCGATCGAGGCCGTGCTCATGGTCGCCGACGAACCCGTCGCCGTCCGCGCCCTCGCGCGGGCGACGGGGGAGCAGCCCGACGAGGTGGACCTCCTGCTGCGCGAGCTGGCGGGGGAGTACTCCGAGCAGGGCCGGGGTTTCGAGCTGCGCGAGGTGTCCGGGGGCTGGCGCATGTACTCGCGCGCCGAGCACGCCGACGTCGTCGAGGCCTTCCTCCTCGACGGCCAGACGGCCAAGCTGACCCAGGCCGCGCTCGAGACGCTCGCGATCGTCGCCTACCGCCAGCCCGTCAGCCGGGCCCGCGTCTCGGCCGTCCGCGGCGTCAGCGTCGACGGTGTCATGCGCACGCTCCTCACGCGTGGGCTCGTCAGCGAGGCCGGGGTCGAGGCGACCTCGGGGGCGACGCTCTACCGGACCACCGAGGAGTTCCTGCAGCGGATGGGTCTGGACAGCCTCGACGAGCTGCCGCCGCTGGCTCCCTTCCTGCCCGACGAGGTGTCGCTGGACGACCTCGAACCCGCCGAGGTCCTCGCCGAGCCCGTCCCCGAGCCCGGAGTGGACGAACCTCCCGCCGCGGTGGGGGATGATGGAGGGTCGGTGGACGGGCCCGGAGAGCTCCCCGGGCAGCCCGGCGAGCTCGCACAGCCCGTCCCGCCCGCACAGCACGTCGACCCAGCACCCCAGCAGCAGGAGGACCAGTCATGAGCCCGCAGGCACCCCGCGGCGGCGGCCGAGGGCAGGGCCGCCCTCAGCGACCCGCGACGGGTCGTGGCAAGGGCCCCCAGGCCGGCAAGGGACAGGGTTCCGGCAAGCCCCGGGCCGGCGGCGCGAAGGGCGGCACGCCGCGCACCGGCGGTGCGGTGAACCGTCGCGGTGCCGCGCAGCGCATGACGGACAAGATCGCGCCCGCGCCGCAGCCGCCGCGCCGCGGTCCGGCGCCGATCCGGCGGCCGGGCGCCGACGTCCACGACCCCGAGGGCGTGCGCCTGCAGAAGGTGCTCGCCCAGGCCGGGGCCGGTTCCCGCCGGGCGTGCGAGGAGATGATCGCCGCCGGCCGCGTGACGGTGGACGGCGAGGTCGTCACCGAGCTCGGCGTCCGCATCGACCCCACCCGCCAGGTCGTCCACGTCGACGGGATGCGCTTCACCATCGACGACGAGCTCGTCTACATCATGGTGAACAAGCCCAAGGGCGTCGTGTCGACCATGTACGACGAGCAGGACCGGCTGAACCTCGCCGACATGGTGGGCCCGCGCGAGCAGCGCCTGTTCCACGTCGGCCGGCTCGACCTCGACACCGAGGGCCTCATCCTGCTGACCAACGACGGGGCCCTCACGCACCGCCTGCAGCACCCGTCCTTCGGCGTCCAGAAGACCTACCTCGCCGAGGTCCGCGGTCCCGTCAAGCGCGAGCTGGGGCGCAACCTGCGCGCCGGCATCGAGCTGGACGACGGTCCCGTCTCGGTCGACTCCTTCAAGCTCGTGGACTCCAAGCCCGGGTACGCGCTCGTCGAGGTCGTCCTGCACGAGGGCCGCAAGCACGTCGTGCGCCGGCTGCTGGAAGCCGAGGGCTACCCCGTCCTGAAGCTCGTCCGCGTGCAGATGGGTCCGATCGTCCTGGGCGACCTCAAGCCGGGGAAGAACCGTCGCCTGACGCGCGGTGAGGTCCAGCAGCTCATGGCGGTCGCGGGGCTGTGAGCGAGGGTGTTCCCGGCGGTGCGCCCGAGGTCGGTACCCTTCCGCGCGTGTCGGTGAGAGCGGTCCGTGGAGCGGTGCAGGTCGACGTCGACGAGCGCGAGGAGGTGCTGGCCCGCACCCGTGACCTCGTCTCGGAGGTCATCCGGGCGAACGACCTCACCCTCGACGACTTCATCAGCGTGATCTTCACCTCCACGGCGGACCTCGTCTCGGAGTTCCCGGCCGTCGCGGCCCGCGAGCTGGGCATGGGCGACGTCCCGCTCATGTGCGCGCGGGAGCTGGAGATCGAGCGCTCCATGCCGCGGGTCATCCGCCTCATGGCGCACGTCGAGACCCCGCTCACGCGCGCGCAGGTCAAGCACGTCTACCTCAACGGGGCGCAGGCCCTGCGCCGCGACATCGCGCAGTAGTCCGGACGAGACCCCGTGACCCTCGACGCCGCGGCCCCCGCCCGCACGACCGGCACCGTCCGCGTCGTCGGGACGGGGCTGCTCGGCACGTCGGCGGCCCTGGCCCTGACGATGCGCCACGTCGACGTGGTCCTCGCCGATCCCTCGCCGACGGCCGTGGCCCTGGCCCGCGACCTGGGGGCCGGCCGGTTCGCCGGACCGGACGACGACCCCGCCCTCGTGCTCGTCGCGTGCCCGCCGGACGTGGTCGCCGACGTCGTGGCCGAGGAGCTCCGGCGCTTCCCGGCGGCCGTGGTCACCGACGTCGCGAGCGTCAAGGGCGGGCCCCTCGCCGCGCTGCGCGCCCGGGGTGCGGACCTGACCCGCTACGTGGGCTCGCACCCGATGGCCGGGCGGGAACGGTCGGGCGCGATCGCCGCGCGCACGGACCTCTTCGCCGGGCGGCCGTGGGTCATCGCCACCAACGACGCCGTGGAACCGGCTGCGCTGCAGGCGGTCCGCGACCTCGCGGCGGACTGCGGCGGCGTCCCGGTGACGATGCCGGCGCAGGAGCACGACGAGGCGGTCGCCCTGGTCTCGCACGCTCCGCAGGTCGCCGCGAGCCTCGTCGCCGCCCGCTTGCGGGAGGCGGCCGAACCGGCCGTGGGCCTGGCCGGCCAGGGGCTGCGCGACGTGACCCGGATCGCCGGCAGCGACCCGGCGTTGTGGGCGCAGATCCTCGCCGGCAACGCCGCCCCCGTCGCCGACGTGCTGGACGCCCTGCGCACCGACCTCGACGAGGTCATCACCGCGTTGCGCGCCCTGGCCGACGACCCGGTCGCCCCCGGTGCCCGCGCCCGCCTCGCCCAGGTCATCGCCGACGGTGGCGCAGGCCGTGACCGGATCCCCGGCAAGCACGGCAGCGCCCCCACGCGGTACCGCACGGTCGTCGTCGTCGTCCCCGACCGCCCCGGTGCCCTGGGTCGTCTCCTCACCGACGTCGGGGAGGCCGGGGTCAACCTCGAGGACCTGCGCCTGGAGCACTCCGAGGGGCAGGCCGTGGCCCTGGCGAGCATCGACGTCGTGCCGGCGTCCGCCGAGCCGCTCGTGGACGCGCTGCGGGGCCGTGGGTGGACGGTTCCGCGCTGACGCGCGTTCGGGGACGGGGCCCTGCGTCGACTAACCTCGTCCGGTGTCCTCCACCCCTGCTGCCCGTGGCCCCGTCGCGTCCCCGACCGTCCACCAGGAGGTGTCCGTCGTGACCACCGCGCTGGTCGTCGCCGTCGACGGACCGTCCGGCAGCGGGAAGTCGAGCGTCAGCCGCGCCGCCGCCGCCGCGCTGCGCGTCGCGTTCCTCGACACCGGGGCGATGTACCGCGCCGTCACGTGGGCCGTGCTCGAGGCCGGGGTCGACCTGTCCGACGCCGCGGCCGTCGCCGCCCACGTGCGGACGGTCGCCCTCGTCGTGGGGACGGACCCGCAGGCGCCGACCGTGGCGGCCGTGGTGGACGGCGCCGAGGTCGACCTCACCGAGGCCGTGCGGACGGACCGGGTGACGGCGAACGTCAGCGCCGTGGCGGCCGTGCAGGCCGTCCGCCAGGACCTCGTGCTGCGCCAGCGCACCCTCATCGAGGCCGCCTGCGTCGACCCCGAGCCCGGCCGCGAGCCGGGGATCGTCGCCGAGGGCCGGGACATCACCACGGTCGTCGCGCCCGACGCCGACGTCCGCATCCTGCTGACGGCCGACGAGTCAGTCCGCCTCGCCCGCCGCGCCCGGCAGGACCTCGGGACGGCGGACACCGACGCCCTGGAGGCGACCCGGCGCGGCATCGTCGAGCGCGACCGCGTGGACTCCCGGACGACGGCCTTCACGTCGGCCGCCGACGGGGTCGTCACCGTGGACTCGACCGCGCTGGACTTCGAGGGGACCGTCGCGGCCGTGCTCGAGGTCGTCGAGCGCCAGGCGCGTGCGGACCGGACGGGGGGTCCCGCGTGAAGCTGCGTCCCCACGCCGCCCCCGCCGGCGGTTCCCTCCCGGGCGAGCCGTTCGCCTGGACCCGCGGGGTCGGCAAGGTCCTCGCGCACGGCGTGTGGAACTCCCGCGTCCTGGGCGCGGAGAACGTGCCGCGGACCGGCCCGGTCCTCTTCGCCGCCAACCACGCCTCGATCATGGACGGGCCGCTGCTGTTCGGCGTCACCCCCAGGCCGGCGCACTTCCTCGTCAAGAGCGAGATGTTCACGGGGTCCGCGCTCAACCGGTTCGTGGGCTGGTCGCTGCTGCAGGCCGGGCAGGTCCCCATCGACCGCACCCGCGGTGACCGCGACGCCCTGCAGTCGGTGCTCGCGGTCCTCGCCGCCGGCGGCGCGGCGGGCGTGTTCCCCGAGGGCACCCGCGGGCGGGGCGACGCGGCGAGCGTGCGGTCCGGCATCGCCTGGATCGCGCTGCAGTCCGGTGCGCCCGTCGTCCCCGTGGCGTGCCTCGGCGCGCACCTGCCCGGTGAACCGCGCCGGTCCGTCCCGCCCGTGCGGCGCCGGCTGACGTTCTGCTTCGGCGAACCCTTCACGGTCGTCAAGGAACCCGGCGTCCCCGGCCGGGTCGCCCTCGCCGCCGCCGTCGAACAGGTGCGCGTCAAGCTCTCCGGTCACGTGCTGGACTCCCTGCAGCGCACCGGTGTCCAACTTCCCGATGACGACGCCGCCGACGAGCTCGGGCTCGGCGAGATGGCGTCCGACGACGTGCCAGGAGGCACCCGGTGACCCCCACCGACGACCCGCAGGAACCCTTCGAGACCCACGAGGCCGCACCCGCGGACGAGCTGGACGAGAACGTCGGGCAGGCGCTGCGCGTCGGCCTCGACGAGTACGACCTGTCCGAGGAGGACGTCGCCCTCCTCGACGCCGACGGGATGCCGCTGGAGGACGAGGAACCCGCCGGGCCGCTGCCCGTGCTGGCCGTCGTCGGCCGCCCGAACGTGGGCAAGTCGACGCTCGTGAACCGCATCATCGGCCGCCGCGAGGCCGTCGTGGAGGACGTCCCCGGCGTCACCCGCGACCGCGTCGCGTACCCCGCGAACTGGGCCGGCCGCGACTTCACGCTCGTCGACACCGGCGGCTGGGAGGCCAAGGCCGAGGGGCTGAACCTCGCCGTCGCCGACCAGGCCGAGCTGGCCATCGAACTGGCCGACGCGGTCCTGTTCGTCGTGGACGGCACCGTCGGTGCCACCGCGAGCGACGAGCACGTCGTCCGGCTGCTGCGCCGTTCGGGTCGTCCCGTGGTGCTCGTGGCCAACAAGGTCGACGGACCGCGCCAGGAGTCCGACGCGGCCGCGCTGTGGTCCCTGGGCCTGGGCGAGCCGTACCCCGTCTCGGCCCTGCACGGGCGCGGCACGGGCGACGTCCTCGACGCCGCCGTGAAGGTCCTGCCCGCGGTCTCGGCCGTCGGTGGCGGGTACGCCCAGCAGGGTGGCCCCCGTCGCGTGGCGCTGCTGGGCCGCCCGAACGTCGGCAAGAGCTCGATGCTCAACAAGCTGGCCGGGTCCGAACGGGTGGTCGTGCACCCCACCGCGGGGACGACGCGCGACCCGGTCGACGAGCTCATCGAGCTCGGCGGCCGCACCTGGCGCTTCGTCGACACCGCGGGCATCCGGCGCCGAGTGCACCTCACCAAGGGCGCCGACTTCTACGCCTCGCTGCGCACGCAGACGGCGCTGGAGAAGGCCGAGGTGGCCGTGGTCCTCGTCGACGCCAGCGTCCCGATCGCCGAGCAGGACATCCGGATCATCTCGACCGTCGTGGAGTCCGGTCGCGCGGTCGTCGTGGCCTACAACAAGTGGGACCTCACCGACGAGGAGCGCCGGCACTACCTCGAGCGCGAGATCGAGAAGGAGCTCGTCCAGATCCCCTGGGCCCCCCGGGTGAACGTGTCGGCCCAGACGGGCCGGCACATGGAGAAGCTCGTCCCGGCGATCGACACGGCGCTGGAGTCCTGGGAGACCCGCATCCCCACGGGGCGCCTCAACGCCTTCCTCGGGCAGATCGTGGCCGCGCACCCGCACCCCGTGCGGGGCGGCAAGCAGCCGCGCATCCTCTTCGGCACGCAGGCCTCCACCCGGCCGCCGCGCTTCGTCGTGTTCGCCAGCGGGTTCCTCGAGGCCGGCTACCGCCGGTTCATCGAGCGCCGGCTGCGCGAGGAGTTCGGCTTCACCGGCACGCCGATCGAGCTGAGCGTGCGGGTGCGGGAGAAGCGCAAGCGATGAGGTAAGGTTCTACCCGGCTCGCTCGTTGAGGGCGGGTCGATTCGGGCTGTGGCGCAGCTTGGTAGCGCACTTGACTGGGGGTCAAGGGGTCGCAGGTTCAAATCCTGTCAGCCCGACCGGATCGCAGAGCGGGTGTCCACCGACAGGTGGGCACCCGCTCTTCTCGTTCCCGCCGCCCTCCCGCGGCGCAAGGCCTCAGCCCGCCGCGCGCAGCGGCCACCACGGCGGCACGAGGTGGGCGAAGGCCTCGAGGAACGCCTCGGGGTCGCGCTCGTCCTGGGCGAGCCACACCGACACGGCACCGACCGTCCCCTCGGAGACGAACCGGGCCGCGAGGTCGACGTCGCGGACGGGGGAGTGCAGGACACCGCGCTCGGACAGCAGCAGGATCGAGGCGCGGAAGTGCTCCGCCAGCAGCGTGCGCAGCGTCCCGTCCGCCGGGCTGGCGAGGCTGCGCAGGTAGACGGCCCGGTGCCGTTCCAGGTGGTCCAGCACCTCCCGGGTGACGGCGGCGACCGCCCGGGACCAGTCGCGGTCGGCCGGACCCTCCAGGTGGCGCTGCCGGGCGTCGTCGAGCTCGTCGCGCAGGACGGCCCGCAGCAGGGTCGAGGGGGAGTCGCTGTGCTCGTAGAACGTGGAGCGGTGCACGCCTGCGGCGCGGGCGATCTCACTCACCGAGAGGGTCTCCGGCGCCTTGTCCGCCGCCAGCTCCAGCACCGCCGCCGAGAGGCGTTCGAGGCTCCGTTGCGCCCTCGCATCCATGGCCGGTGACCCTACCCTCGCGCGGAGAGGCCCTCGGACCGCTCAGGCCCCGGACCGCGGCGCGTACATGATCATCCCCATGCCGGCGAGGCAGACGAGCGCTCCCGCGACGTCCCAGCGGTCCGGTCGGTACCCGTCGACGACGGCGCCCCAGACCAGCGAGCCGGCGACGAACACCCCGCCGTAGGCCGCCAGGATCCGCCCGAAGGACGCGTCCGGCTGCAGCGTGGCGACGACGCCGTACAGCCCGAGCGCGACGACCCCCGCCCCGACCCACAGCAGGCCCCGGTGCTCGCGCAGACCCTGCCAGACGAGCCACGCCCCGCCGATCTCCAACAGCGCCGCCAGGAGGAAGAGCACGACGGAGCGCAGCACGTCCACGGTCAGTGCGGTGCGACGTGGCGGACGGGGGCGGGCAGGCCGGCCTCGGCGCGCACCCGGGTGGAGAAGCGCTCGACCGACCGCAGCGCGGCGACCACGTCGTCGGCGCGGACGGGGAACGGCATGCTGTGGATCGTCTCGCCCGGCACCGTCGCGGCCTGCGCGACCGCCCGCAGCACGTCCACGTCGTCGACGCCCAGGCCCACCTCGGTCAGGGTGTTCGGCAGCCCCACCCGGGTCGTGAACTCGACGAAGTCGCGGATCTCGCTCGTCGGGGCGCCCTCCAGCACGAGCTGCGTCACCGACCCGAGGTTCACCTTCTGCCCGTGCGCGAGGCCGTGCGCCTGCGGGGCCGCCGTCAGCCCGTTGTGGACGGCGTGGGCGGCGGCCAGGCCACCGGACTCGAACCCGAGCCCGGACAGCAGCGTGTTGGCCTCGACGACCTTCTCCACGGCCGGGGTCACCAGGTGGTCGCGGACGGCGTCCAGGGCGGGCAACGCGTTGTCCCACAGCACGTCCCACGACAGGCGCGCGAGCGCGGTGCCGGCCAGGGTCGGCGCGCCGCCGGCCATCGTCGTCGACCCCGAGGCAGCGGTCGCGCGCGCCTCCAGCCACGTCGCGAGCGCGTCGCCGACCCCCGCTGCGAGCAGGGCCGCCGGGGCGTTCGCGACGACCTGGGTGTCGACGAGCACGAGGTCGGGGTTGCGGGGGAAGAACCGGTACTCCTCGAACGCGCCGTCGGCGGTGTAGACGACGGCGAGGGCCGACGTGGGCGCGTCGGTCGAGGCCACCGTCGGCACGCTGGCCCAGCGGATGCCCGCCAGGTGCCCCGCGGCCTTGACGGAGTCCAGCGTGCTGCCGCCGCCCACCCCGACGAGGACGTCGGCGCCGAGCTCGCGGACGACGCCGACGAGGCGGTCGATCGTGGCTGCCGTCGCCAGGCCGCGGAAGACGTCGCGGTGCACCGGCAGCCCGGCGCCCTGCACCGAGGCCGTCACGTCGTGGCCCACGAGCCCCCACACCACGTCGTCGGCGACGAGGACGGGCGTGGAGCCCAGGTCGGCGAGGTGCCCGCCGAGGCGGGCGAGGGCGCCGGGGCCCTGCACGTAGCGGCCCGGGCTGAGGAGGCTGCGCACGCGCGGGGCGGGTGGGGTGGTCGGCTCGGACACGGATCCTCCTCGATCGCACGGTCTGGGACTGCGGAGCCTAGGCGCACCGCTCGGGGCCTCGCAGTCCCGGGGCCGGGCGCTGAGTAGGGTCACCGCATGTCCAGCGAGCCGCCGTCCGACGGTCCCTTCGTGGCCGTCAACGACGCCTGCAAGACCTACGGGACGGGGCCGGACGCCGTCCGGGCGCTCGCCCACGTCGACCTGCAGGTGCCGCGCGGGCGGTTCGTCAGCGTCATCGGGCCCTCGGGCTGCGGCAAGTCGACCCTGCTGCGGCTCATCGCCGGCCTGGAGGCCCCCGACGCCGGGAACGTCCGGATCTGCGGGCGCACGACGGACGAGGCCCGCGCGGCCAAGGTGCTCGGCTTCGTCCCGCAGGTCCCGGCCCTGCTGCCCTGGCTCGACGTCCTGGGCAACGTCCGCGTCCTGGAGAAGGTGAACCGTTCGGCGAGCCGGAGCGAGGCCCGGCGGGGGCTGGCGTCCGACCCCGTCGCGCTGCTGACCCGGCTGGGCCTGGGCGACGTGCTGACCCGCCGCCCCGGGCAGCTGTCGGGCGGGATGCAGCAACGGACGGCGCTCGCGCGCGCCTTCGCGCTCGAACCCGACGTCCTCCTCATGGACGAGCCGTTCTCCGCCCTCGACGAGTTCACCCGCGAGTCCGCCCAGCTGCAGCTGCTCGACGTCTGGCAGGAACTGCGGACGACGGTCGTGTTCGTCACGCACTCCATCGCCGAGGCCGTGCTCCTGTCGGACACCGTGGTCGTCATGGCCGCGGCCCCGGGGCGTGTCGCCGGCGTCGTGGACGTCGACCTGGACCGCCCGCGCCACCACGGCCAGCTCGACACGGCCGCGATGCACGAGCACGAGCACCGCGTGCGCGCACTGCTGGAGACGGCGTGGGACCCGGTGTCCGGAACCCCCACGGGCCGGGAGGTGGCGTGAGGGGAGTGGCCCGGATCGTGCACCCGCGGACCTGGCTGCCCGCGGTGGTGGCGGTCGTGGTCGTCGGGCTGCTGTGGACCTGGGTGGCGCGGGACAACCCGTACGTGCTGCCGACGCTGTCCAGCGTGGGCCGGCAGTTCCTCGAGCAGCCGGAGCTCTACCTCGCGAACGCGTGGACCACGCTGCAGGAGGCGCTGCTCGGGCTGGCCGCCGGCACCGTCTGCGCGGTGCTGCTCGCGGTCCTCGTGGGCGAGTCCGGCCTCGTCCGGCGCGGGGTCACCCCGCTGGCGGTCGTCCTCAACGTCACGCCCGTCGTGGCGATCGCTCCCGCTCTGGTCGTCGCCTTCGGGTTCGGCCTGACGCCGAAGGTCATCGTGACCGGGCTCATCACGTTCTTCCCCGTCCTCATGAACACCGTGACGGGGTTGCGGTCGGTGGACCGGCACGTGCTGCAGGTGTTCCGCACCGTGGACGCCTCCCGCCTCGACGTCCTCGTCCGGCTGCGGTTCCCCAGCGCCCTGCCGTACGTGTTCGCCGCGCTGCGCGTGGTCTTCCCGCTCTCCCTCGTCGGGGCCGTCGTCGCGGAGTTCGCGGCCGCGGGGGCGCAGTCGGGCCTGGGAACCCTCATCAGCGTGGCCAGCTCGAACTCCCAGCTCGACCGCGTGTTCGCCGCCATCGCGTGCCTGGCGCTCATGGGGTCCCTCATGCTGCTGCTCGTCACGACCGTGGAACGCCGGGCCCTGGCCTGGCACGAGTCCCAGAACCGCTGAGAAACCCGCCCCGACCGAGAACCGCCCAGGAGCCGCCGTGAACACCACCCGCACCGCCCTCGCCGTCGGCGCGGCCGCCGTCCTGCTCCTGGCCGGCTGCAGCGGGTCGGCGACCGGACCCGACGGCGGGTCCACGCCCACCGGCACCCGCGGGTCGGCGGTCTCGGCGGAGCGGTGCCGGCAGAACGAGGCGGCCGGCAAGGTCACCTACGTCACGGGGTACCAGTTCCAGGCCTCGGCCAGCATCCTGGACCCGATCGCGGCCAAGGCCCTCGGGTACTTCGACGACGTCTGCCTCGACGTCGACCTCCAGCCCGGGACGGGCGAGACGGCGCAGAACGCCCAGCTCGTCGCCGCGGGCACCGCGAAGATCTCCTCGATCGCGGGCAACGGCGACGTCCTCGTCAACGTGTCCAACGGCGTCGACGTGCAGGCCGTCGCGATGTTCGGGCACGTGCCCGTGGCGACGCTCATGACCGAGCCCGACATCACCGACCTCAAGCAGCTCGAGGGCACCACGCTGGGGCAGAAGGGCGCGCTGCCGGTGACGATCGAGGCGATGCTGCGCACGGCCGGCGTCGACGTCGCGAAGGTCAAGCAGGTCACCGTCGGGTTCGACCCCACCGTCCTCGTCCGCGGGCAGGTGCAGTCCCTCACGGGGTACAAGTCCAACGAACCCCTCACGCTCGCAGCCAAGGGCGAGAAGATCACCGAGTGGAACCCCGAGGACTACGGGGTCCCCGGCTCCATGGCGACGACCATCGTCAACCCGCAGTTCCTCGCCGAGCACCGCACCGCGGTCGAGGACTTCCTGCGCGCCCAGCTGCGCGCCTACTCCTACTGCGAGCAGCACGCCGACGAGTGCGTCGCGGACGCAGCCTCGCTCTCGCAGGCCGGGTACGACACCGCGCACAACGTGCAGGTGTGGCAGACGGAGACGAAGCTCGTCGACTCCTCGCTCCCGCAGGGGCAGGTGCTCGGGCAGATCGACGAGGCGTCGGCCCGCACCGAGGGGGAGTTCCTCGTGCAGATGGGCCAGATCCCCGCGGTGCCGGACCTGGCGGAGGTCGTCGTCCCGGACCTGGTGCCTTCGTTGTACTCCCAGGGCCAGCTGGTCTGGCCGGTCCCGTGAGGAGAGGTCGCGAACGGTGAAGCAGCTGAAGCTCGGACTGTTCGAGAACGTCGCCGCGAACGTCGGGGGCACCGTGACGTGGCGCCACGAGGACGACCAGCGGCACCGCTTCGACGACCTCCGGTACTGGCGGGACCTCGGGGAGGTGCTGGAGGACGCCGGGTTCGACTTCCTCTTCCTGGGCGACGCCTGGGGGTGGGCGGAGATCGACGGTGTCCGGCCGCCCGTCGCCACGCAGGAGAGCCTGGACCTGCCCCGGCTGGACCCCGTGGTCGTCGCCTCGGCGCTGCTGTCCACCACGAGGAACCTCGGGCTGGTGGTGACCGGGTCCGTCCTGGTCGAACCCCCCTACGCGTTCGTGCGCCGGATGGCGACCCTGGACCACCTGTCCGGTGGCCGGCTCGGCTGGAACATCGTCACGACCGGGACCGCGGAGACCGCCGTGCGGGCCTTCGGCATGGACATGGTCGCCCACGACGAGCGGTACGCCATGGCCGAGGAGTTCCTCGAGGTGGCCTACGCGTACTGGGAGGGCGCCTGGGAGCCGGACGCGCTCACGAGGGACAAGCGGGGACGGTTCGCCGATCCGGCCAAGGTGCACCCCGTGGAGCACGCGGGCCGGTTCTTCCGCTCCCAGGGGTACGGCAACGCGCCCTACTCCCCGCAGGGCACACCCGTGCTGTTCCAGGCCGGCGCGTCCACCGCGGGGCGGCGGCTGGCGGGCCGCCACGGGGAGGCGGTCTTCATCGGCAGCGGTCCGGCGGCGGACCTGCGCCGGCACGCCTCCGCCGTTCGCGCCGAGGCGGTCGCGGCGGGACGGGCGGCCTCGGACGTGCAGGTGATGGCCGCCGTCTCCTGCGTCGTCGGCGCCAGCCCCGGTGACGCCCGGCGCCGCCACGCGTCGGTGCTGCGGTGCCAGACGCCGGAGGCGACGGTGGCGAGCTACGCGATGTTCACCGGGATCGACCTGTCGGCCCACCCCCCCGGGACCCCCATGGCCGACCTGCGCACCGAGTTGTCGCGCACGCAGCTCGAGCGCTTCGCGGGCCGGACGGTCGGGGACGTCCTGGACGCCTGGCGCACCCACGGCGTCGGGGCGCAGCCGATCGTGGGGACGGCGCAGGAGGTGGCGGACGAGATCTGCGCCCTGGCCGAGGGGGCCGACCTCGACGGCGTCCTGCTGTCCCCGGTCCTGCAACCCACCTCGACCCTCGAGTTCGTCGAGGAGGTGCTGCCCCTGCTGCGGGCCCGGGGGGTTCTCGCCGACGGGTACCGGGACGGGGAGACGCTGCGCGAACGCCTCACGGGATCGGGCTCGCCCGTCCTGCCCCGCACGCACCCCGCCGCCGCGCACCGCCACCCGCGTCCCGGCGCGTCCCCGACCCGGTCCGGTGAGCACGGAGGTGGGCGACGTGGCTGACCGGTGGCTGACCGGTGGCTGACCGGTGGCTGACCAGTGGCTGGTCGTGGGGCCACGCGAATCCCAGGGGCGGGCGGGGCTGGAGCGGACCTAGACTCGGCGGGTCATGTCGCGCACCCCGCAGCGTTCCCGCAGCTCCTCCCGCTCCTCCTCGTCCCGGGGACGTTCCGGTCGCCCCGGTGGCCGTCCGGGCCCTGAGGCCCGGGCCCTGCCCGACGACCCGCGCGCGCGGGCCCTGGCCGAGCGGCTGAGCGGTGTCTCGCTGCGCGACGAGGACCGCCTGCGGCGACGGCTCGCCGCCCTGGCCCGCCGGCCCGCGGACGCCTTCGCCGCCGACCTCGACCAGCTCGAGACGCTGACCGCGGCGGCCGAGGCACGCACCGCACGCCGGGCCGCGTCCGTCCCGGCCCTGGAGTACCCCGAACAGCTCCCCGTCAGCCAGGCAAAGGACGACATCGCCCGCGCCCTGGCCGAGCACCAGGTCATCGTCGTCGCGGGGGAGACCGGGTCGGGCAAGACCACCCAGCTGCCGAAGATCGCCCTCGAGGTCGGCCGGGGCGTCCGCGGCCGCATCGGGCACACCCAGCCGCGGCGCATCGCGGCCCGCGCCGTCGCCGAACGCGTCGCGGAGGAGCTGCACACCGAGCTCGGCGGCACCGTCGGGTACGCCGTGCGGTTCACCGACACCGTCGGTGAGGACAGCCTCGTCAAGGTCATGACCGACGGGATCCTGCTGGCCGAGATCCAGCGCGACCCCGAACTCCTGCAGTACGACACGCTCATCGTCGACGAGGCGCACGAACGCAGCCTCACGATCGACTTCCTCCTGGGGTACCTCGCCCAGCTGCTGCCGCGCCGGCCCGACCTCAAGCTCGTCATCACCTCCGCGACCATCGACCCGCAGCGGTTCTCCCGGCACTTCGGCGGGGCGCCCGTCCTGGAGGTCTCGGGGCGCACGTACCCCGTCGAGGTGCGGTACCGCCCGCTGCTGGCCGCGGAACTGGCCGAGGAACTCCTCGGCGACCTGGCCGACGGGGAGGACGGGGACTCCCTCGACGACCGCGACGACCTGACCGCCCTCGTCGGGGACGACCGCGACCAGACCGAGGGCATCCTCGACGCCGTCCGCGAACTCGCGGCCGAAGGGCCCGGGGACGTCCTGGTGTTCCTGCCGGGGGAACGGGAGATCCGCGACACCGCCGACGCCCTCGCCGACCTCGTGAAGACCCGGGAACTGCGGGGGACCGAGATCCTGCCGCTGTTCGCGCGCCTGTCGGCCGAGGAGCAGCACCGGGTGTTCCGCACGTCGGGGAACCGGCGCATCGTCCTGGCCACCAACGTGGCCGAGACGTCCCTGACGGTCCCGGGCATCCGCTACGTCGTGGACGCCGGAACCGCCCGCATCTCCCGGTACAGCCACCGGACGAAGGTGCAACGCCTTCCGGTGGAACGCATCTCGCAGGCCTCGGCGAACCAGCGGGCCGGCCGCTGCGGGCGCGTCGCGGACGGGATCTGCATCCGGTTGTACTCCCAGGCGGACTACGAGTCCCGCCCGGAGTTCACCGACCCCGAGATCTTGCGCACCAACCTGGCCGCCGTCATCCTGCAGATGACGTCGCTCGGGCTGGGCGACATCGCGCGGTTCCCCTTCGTCGAACCCCCTGAGGCGCGCGCGGTCGCCGACGGCCTGGCGCTGCTGGCCGAGCTCGGGGCGCTGGAGACCCCCCGGCCCACCGACCGCGGAGTTCCCCGGCTGACCCGGACCGGCCGCGACCTCGCCCGGCTGCCCATCGACCCGCGGCTGGGCCGGATGGTGCTCGAGGGCCAGCGCAACGGCTGCCTGCGCGACGTCCTCGTCGTCGTCGCGGCCCTGTCGGTGCAGGACCCGCGGGAACGGCCGCTGGAGCAGCGGGACCGGGCCGCGCAGCTGCACGCGCGGTTCCGCGACGAGACGTCCGACTTCCTGACGTACCTCAACCTGTGGTCCTACCTGCAGCACCTGCAGGCCGACCTGTCGAGCTCGGCTTTCCGCCGCCGGGTGAAGTCCGAGATGCTGCACTTCCTGCGGATCCGGGAGTGGCAGGACACGTTCTCCCAGCTGCGGCGCGTCGTGCGGGACCTGCAGTTCGAGGTGGACCGGCCGGAACCGGCCGAGCTCGCCGAGGGGCAGGTGTTCCCCGACCCCGGGTACGACGCCGACGCCGTGCACCGGTCCCTGCTCGCGGGTCTGCTCGGCAACATCGGGCTCAAGGACCTCCGCGAGGAGAAGTCCGGGGCCGGGGACCGGGGTGGACGGCGTGAGCAACGACGCCCGCAGGTCGAGTACCTCGGGGCGCGCGGGGCGAAGTTCGCGGTGTCGCCGGGGTCGGCGCTGGGGCGCAAGAACCCCGACTGGGTCGTGGCCGCCGAACTCGTGGAGACGTCCCGGTTGTGGGCGCGCGTCGTGGGCGGCATCGACCCGCGCTGGATCGAGCCGCTGGCCGAGCACGTCGTCAAGCGGACGTACTCCGAACCGCGGTGGTCCCGCAAGCGCGCCGCCGTCGTCGCCACCGAACGCGTGACGCTGTACGGGGTCCCGGTCGTCGCTGGCCGCACCGTCGCCTACGGCGGCATCGACCCGGAACTGTCGAGGGACCTGTTCCTCCGGAACGCCCTCGTCGAGGGCGACTTCGAGACGCGGCACGCGTTCTTCCACCGCAACCGCGAACTCCTCGCCGAGGCCGAGGAACTGGAGCACCGCGCGCGGCGGCGCGACATCGTCGTCGACGACGAGGTCCTGTTCGCCTTCTACGACGCGCGGGTCCCCGCCGACGTCGTCTCCGGCCGCCACTTCGACGCCTGGTGGAAGCAGGCGCGGCGCGAGGACCCCGACCTGCTGACGTTCGACCCGGCGATGCTCGTCACCGAGGACGACGCGGTGAGCGAGGAGCAGTTCCCGCGCACCTGGCGGCAGGGCGACCTGGACCTGCTGCTGGAGTACGTCTTCGACCCGGGCTCGGCGGCCGACGGGCTGACCGTCGAGGTGCCCGTCGAGGTCGTCAACCGCTTCGACGACCGCGACCTGCTGTGGCAGGTGCCGGGGTTCCGGCACGACCTCGTCACGGCGATGGTCCGTTCGCTGCCCAAGGAGCTGCGCAAGAACCTCGCCCCGGCGCCGGACAAGGCCGCGCGGTTCCTGGAGCGGGTCGAACCCCGTCGGGAGGAGTTCTGGGCGGCGTTCGAGCGCGAGCTGCCGGTCCTCGGTGACGGCACGGAGATCTACGAGCAGGACGTCGACTGGTCCAAGGTCCCCGCGCACCTGCGGCCCACGTTCCGGGTCCGGGGCGCCGACGGGTCGGTCATCGCGCAGGGCAAGGACTTCCCCCGGCTGCGCGCGCAGCTGGAGGAGACGGTGGAGGAGACGCTCACCGCGGCCGCCGACGACGTCCAGCGCACCGGCGCGACCTCCTGGGACGACCTGCCCGACCCCGTGCCCTCGACGCACACGAGCGTCGTCCGCGGCACCGACGTCACGTCCTTCCCCGCGCTCGTCGACGAGGGGGAGACCGTCGGGTTGCGCACGTTCCCCACCGAGGCCGCGGCGCGCACCGCCCACCGCGACGGGGTGCTGCGGTTGCTGCTGCTGGCCCTGCCGTCGCCGGCGCGGGCCGTGCAGGACGGTCTGGCCAACGACGCCAAGCTGCTGCTGGCCCGGGCCCCGCACGGGAACGCGACCGCCGTGGTGGCCGACGCCGCCCACGCCGCCGCGGCGCAGCTGCTGAAGGAGGCGCACGGGGCGGACGTCCGCACCCGGGAGGCCTTCGACGCGCTCGTCGCGACCGCCCGCCCCCGGTTCACCGAGCTCACCGCGACGACCGTGGACCGGACCCTGCGGGTGCTGCGGACGGCGGCCGCCGTGGAGCGGAACATCTCGCGGACGAGCAGCCTGGCCCTCGTGCCGTCGCTGGCGGACGTGCGCGAGCAGTTCACCGGGCTCGTCCACGCGGGCTTCGTCGCCGAGACCGGCGTCGACCGCCTGCCGGACCTGCTGCGCTACCTGCAGGGCATCGACCGGCGGCTCGCGACCATGCCGGACAACCCCCAGCGCGACCGGGTGCGGATGGCGGAGTTCACCCGCGTCCGCGACGCGTGGCGCGCCGCCGTCCGACGGGCGCAGGGACGGGCCGGGGGACAGGTCCCGCCCGACCTCGCCCGCGTGCGCTGGACGCTGGAGGAACTGCGCCTGCAGAAGTTCGCGCAGGGGGTCCCGACGGCCCACCCGGTGAGCGACGAACGTGTCCTGAAGGCCCTCGCGGAGTTCGGTTAGACCTCTTGCACTCCCGTTCCGGGAGTGCTACATCAGTGTCGTGGGAACCGGCCCGGCCCGGTTCCCGGTTGGTAGCGCATCTCCTTCTCTCGCACTGGAGGTGGTGGCCATGTTGATGCGCACTGATCCCTTCCGCGAGCTCGACCGGCTCACGCAGCAGGTCCTCGGGACGTCGGCCCGGCCGGCCGTCATGGCGATGGACGCCTGGCGCTCGGGCGACGAGTTCGTGGTGGAGTTCGACCTCCCCGGGGTCGACCCCTCGACCGTCGAGCTCGACGTCGAGCGCAACGTCCTCACGGTGCGGGCGCACCGTCCGGTGACCGAGGGCACCGAGGAGATGATCGCCGCCGAACGCCCCCGCGGGGTGTTCAGCCGCCAGCTCATCCTCGGCGACAACCTCGACACCGAGCACATCTCCGCGAACTACGCCGGCGGTGTGCTGACGCTGCGGGTCCCGGTGGCGGAGAAGGCGAAACCGCGCCGGATCGCGGTGCGGACCGCCGAGGACCGGCAGCAGGCGATCGGGGCCTGACCGTGGCGGCGGTCGTGCTCGCAGCGGTCACCGCGCAGGTCCCGGACGACGCCCCGGACGAGGACCCGGACGCGACGCGGGACTGGGACGCGGAGTTCTGGTCCGTCGTGGCCCGGCTCGAGCCGAGGACCGGCACGGTGACCCGCTGCCCCGCCGGGGACGGGACCAGCCCCGTCCCCTCCCGTCTCCGCGTCCTGCGGGAGCGGAGGCGGCCGGTGGTCCGCCGACCCACCGGCCGGGAGCGCTCGCCCCCGACCCGTGGCGGCGCTCGGTGCTCGGCGCGCCTCAGTGCGCCGAGTACCCGCCGTCGACGAGGTGGTAGGAGCCCGTGATGAACGAGGCCGCGTCGCTGGCGAGGAACGCGGTCAGCGCGGCGACCTCCTCCGCCGTCCCGAGCCGCCCGGTCGCGTGCTGGGCGGCGAGGGCGTCGGCGGCCGCGGTGTCGAGGTTGGCGTCGAGCAGCGGCGTCCGGATGAACCCCGGACCGACGGCGTTCACGCGGACGCCCTGGGCGGAGTACTCCATCGCCGCCGCCTTCGTGAGCCCGACGACGGCGTGCTTGGAGGCGACGTAGGCCGACGACCCGGCGATGCCGACGCTGCCGAGGACCGAGGCCATGGTGACGACGGACCCGCCACCGGCGGCGACCATCGCGGGGATCTGCGCGCGCAGACCGTGGAAGACCGCGTTGAGGTTCACGTCGATGACGCGCAGCCAGGACTCGGTGGAGTACTCGCCGACGGGCTTGGCCTCCCCGCCGATGCCCGCGTTGTTGACGGCCACCTTGAAGGGCGCCATCCGGCCGGCCGCCTCGACGAGACCGGCGTGCACGCCGGGGTCGGCGACGTCGGCGGCGACGGCGTCCGCGGTGCCGCCTGCCGCGGTGATCTCCTCGGCGACGCGTCGGGCGGCCTCGCCGGACAGGTCCGCGACGAGGACGGCGGCGCCGCTGCGGGCCAGTTCGAGGGCGACGGCGCGGCCGATGCCGGACCCGGCTCCCGTCACGAGGGCGGAGCGGTCGGCGAGGTCGTAGGTGGGCACGGGGTTCTCCTTCGGGTTCCTGATCCCCGACATGTGTCGGGAAACGCTCCGACGATACGCCGGTCGAACCGATCGCCGGCCGGTGGGCCGTAGGCTGCAGGTCCCCGTGCGGGGAGCGGGAGCAGTGGCGGATCGAGGGGCGGGGTCGAGCGTGGCGACGGCGCAGGGTCAGGTCGTCAGCAACCGCGTCGTGACGATCCCCAACGCGCTGAGCTTCCTGCGGCTCCTGCTCGTGCCCGTCTTCGCGGTCCTCATCGTCCAGCGGCAGGACGGCTGGGCACTGCTCGTGCTCGCCGTCAGCGGCGCGAGCGACTACCTCGACGGCCACCTCGCGCGCCGCTGGAACCAGGTCACCCGCCTCGGCCAGGTGCTGGACCCGTTCGCCGACCGCCTCTACATCCTCACGACCCTGCTGGGCCTGGGGTACCGCGGGCTGGTCCCGTGGTGGCTGGTCGTCGTCCTCGTCGCCCGCGACCTCACGATGGTGGCGACCCTGCCGGTCCTGGCCCGGCTCGGTCACAGCGCTCTGCCGGTGCACTTCCTGGGCAAGGCCGGCACGTTCTGCCTCCTCTACGCCTTCCCCCTCCTGCTGCTCGGGCAGGTCTCCACGACCCTGGCCCTGCCCGCCGGTGCCCTCGGGTGGGCGTTCGCCCTGTGGGGGACCGGGTTGTACTGGTGGGCGGGGATCCTCTACGTCCAGCAGGTCGCCCAGCTGTGGCGGGCCGAGCGCCGGTGACCTCGCTGCGTTCCGTGGGGAAGCTGCTGCTGCACCCGCCGCAGCGTCCCGTCGACCCGCACCGCGACCCCGCTGCCAGCACGCGGCTGCTCACCGAGGTCATGGAGCGTCCGCTGGACCCCGGGTACGCGGCCGCCGCGCGGCGCCGGGCCGAGACCGGCCGTCCGCCCACCCGCTCGGCCCGGACCGCGACCGTCGTCGCGCTCCTCGCGGTCGGGGTGCTCCTGGCCGCGGCCGGGCTGCGCGCCGCGGCCGCCGAACCGGCCGCCGACCGCGGGCGCACCCAGCTGGCCGAGCGCATCGAGGACGGCACCGCCCGCGCCGACGACCTCGCCGCCCGCGCCAGTGCGCTCCAGGCCGGCAACGCAGCCCTCGCGGCATCCCTCGGCGGAGCCCCTGTCGCCTCCGCCGACGCCGCGGCCTCCGGGCTGCAGGTCGCCGCCGCCGCGACCCCCGTCACCGGGCCGGGGCTCACGGTCGTCCTCGACGACGCCGCGACCCCGGACGGCGGCACGGGGGCGGCGGCGACGTCGGGCCGCGTCGTCGACCGGGACGTCCAGCTCGTCGTCAACGGGTTGTGGGCCTGCGGTGCCGAGGCCGTCGCGATCAACGGCCAGCGCCTCGGGGCCCTGTCGTCCATCCGGGCGGCGGGGGAGGCGGTGCTCGTGGACTACCGGCCCCTCACCCCGCCGTACACCGTCTCCGCCGTCGGGGACCCGACCGCGATGCAGACGGCGTTCGCGACCTCGGTCGCCGGCCGCTACCTGCAGGTCCTGCGCGACAACTACGGCATCCGCACGCAGGTCTCCACGGCCGACGCGCTCGAGCTGCCCGCCGCGCGGCTGGACCTGCGCTTCGCCCGGCCCGCCGCGGCGGGCCAGTAGGGTTCGGCCACGTGATCGCAGCCGTCGGACTCGTCGTGGGCGTCGTCGTCGGGGTGCTCCTGCGCCCCGAGGTGCCCGTCGTCCTGCAGCCCTACCTGCCGATCGCGGTCGTCGCCGCCCTCGACGCCGTCTTCGGCGGTCTGCGCGCGGTCCTCGACGGCATCTTCGACGACAAGGTCTTCGTCGTCTCGTTCCTGTCCAACGCGGTCGTCGCCGCGCTCATCGTCTACCTCGGCGACCAGCTCGGCGTCGGCTCGCAGCTGTCCACCGGCGTCGTCGTCGTCCTCGGGGTCCGGATCTTCTCCAACGTGGCCGCCATCCGCCGGCACCTCTTCAACGCCTGATGGCTGCGGTCACGGACCCCCGTCCCGGCCCCTGGCGCCGGCTGTGGCGCGCCGCCTCCCCGCGGGCGACGCGAGGGCAGGTGCTGGCCGGCGTGCTGTGCGCCGCACTGGGTTTCGGAGTCGTCGTCCAGGTCCGGCAGACCGACACCTCGGGCCTGGCCGACCTGCGTGAGACCGACCTCGTCCGCATCCTCGACGACACGACCGAACGCGGTGACCGCCTCGCGGGGGAGGTCCAGGACCTCGAGGCCACCCGGCGCGAGCTCACGGAGGGCTCCGACCGCGCCGCCGCCGCCGAGCAGGCCGCCGCCGCCCGCGCGCAGGAGTACGGCCTGCTCGCCGGCACGCTGCCCGCGCACGGGCCGGGGATCGTGGCGACCATCACCGATCCCGGCGCGGCGCTGCGGTCGACGAACCTCATCCAGCTCGTGCAGGAACTGCGCGACTCCGGGGCCGAGGGGATCCAGGTCGGGCAGACGCGGGTGGTGGCCCAGACGGCGTTCGCCGACGGCTCCGGCGGCGTCCTCGTCGACGGCCGCCTGGAACGCTCGCCCTACGTCGTGACGGTCATCGGCGACCCGTCCACGCTGGCCACCGCCCTGGACATCCCGGGGGGTGTCCGGGAGACGCTGCGCTCGGCCGGCGCCGACCTCGACGTGCAGCAGCGACCCGGCGACGACGGCGTGTCGCTGACCGCCTTGCACGCCGTCTCGGCGCCTCAGTACGCTCGCCCGGCGTCGCCGCAGCAGTGAACCGCGGACGCACCCCGCCCCGTGAGGAGTCCTGCGCCCCATGTCGAACGTCCCCGCCGACCTGCGCTACACCAGCGAGCACGAGTGGGTGCGCGTGGAGGCCGACGGCTCCGTCCGCGTCGGGATCACCGACCACGCCCAGGACCAGCTCGGCGACGTCGTCTACGTCTCCCTGCCGGCCGAGGGCGAGCAGGTGAGCGCCGGCGGCGCGATCGGCGAGGTCGAGTCGACCAAGAGCGTCAGCGAGATCACCGCGCCGGTCTCCGGCACGGTCTCGGGCCACAACCCCGGGCTGGAGACGCGCCCGGACCTCGTGAACGTCGACCCCTACGGCGAGGGCTGGATGTTCACCATCACCCCCAGCGACCCGTCCGAGGTCGAGGCGCTGCTGGACGCCGAGGCGTACACCGCGCACGCCGGCTGACCCGACTGCGCCGTTGTGGGCCGGTGTGGGCCGGTGTGGGCCGGTGTGGGCCGGTGTGGGCCGGTGTGGGCCGGTGTGGGCCGGTACACGCCGACACGCGGGCTGACCTGCGGGGTCGGTCCCGCTACTGTTGCCCCTGTTGATCCGAACGTGACCGCCCGCCTCCCGCCGGCGCTCACGTGCTCTGCCAGCGAGAGGTGGTGTCGATGTCCGCGCCGGGCTCTGAGCCGACCAACGGGCCGACGGGTTCGGAGGAGGGCACGCCCCCCGGACGTCCGGGCCAGGAGCGACCCGTCGACTCCACGATGTCCTTCGCCGGGCTCGCGGTCCCCGAGGTGCACGAGAGCGCCGACCGCGGGCTGACGGCCGACGACACCGAAGCCATCGACGCCCTCCCCGCGGGGTCGGCGCTCCTCGTCGTCCGCCGCGGGCCGAACGCGGGTTCGCGCTTCCTCCTCGACGCCGAGCGCACGTCCGCCGGCCGGCACCAGACGAGCGACATCTTCCTCGACGACGTCACCGTCTCGCGCAAGCACGCCGAGTTCCTCCGCGCGCCGGACCCGGTGACGGGCCCGGGCTTCCGCGTCCGCGACGTCGGCAGCCTCAACGGCACGTACGTCAACCGCGAACGCATCGACGACGTCCTGCTCGCCGCGGGCGACGAGGTCCAGATCGGCAAGTACCGGCTCGAGTACCACCCGAGCCCGCGGGTGGGGCAGTGAGCGCAGCCGGAGCCCGGGCGCTCGACCCGAGCCGGCCCCGGATGACCATCGGGGAGGTCATGGCGATCCTGTCGCCGGAGTTCTCCGACATCACCATCTCCAAGATCCGCTTCCTCGAGGAGCAGGGGCTCGTCGAGCCGGGGCGCACGCCGTCGGGCTACCGGAAGTTCTCCTCCGACGACGTCGACCGGCTGCGGTACGTCCTGTCCGCCCAGCGCGACCACTACCTCCCGCTCAGGGTCATCCGCGAGCACCTCGAGGCGATGGACCGCGGCCTGCAGGTGCCGGACCCGGTGGACGCGGCGCCACGGGTCCCCGGCACCGAACCCCCGGTGACGGCGGGTGTCGAGCGCTTCGACGGCCACGCCGCCGGACTGCGGCTGACCCGCGGCGAGCTGCTGCGCGAGTCCGGGGTGGAGGCCGACCTGCTCGACGCCCTCGAGGGGTACGGCGTGCTGTCGCCGGCCCCCGGCGGCCCCTGGTACGACGGCGAGGCCCTCGAGGTGCTGCGCGCGGCGGCCGCCCTCGCGGCCCACGGCATCGAGGCCCGGCACCTGCGGATGTTCCGGACGGCCGCCGACCGCGAGGTCGCGCTGGCCGACCAGGTCGCCGCGCCCCTGCAGCGGACGGGCCAGCGCGACCAGGTCGCGCGGGAGATCGCCGCCGCCGGTCTGCGGCTGCACACGGCCCTCGTCGCGGGTGCCCTCGGACGCACCGTCCGCTGACCCGGCGGCACGTCGTCCGCGCGCCGGTTCCGGCGGGGTGCCGGACTCCGGCGAGGGGTACGGTGAACGGGTGCGAGCACTCGATGTCGTCGGTGTCAGGGTCGAGATGCCCTCCAACAACCCCATCGTCCTGCTGCGGGAACGCGACGGGGACCGCTACCTGCCGATCTGGATCGGAGCGCCCGAGGCCAGCGCGATCGCCTTCGCCCAGCAGGGCGTCGTCCCGCCGCGGCCGCTGACGCACGACCTGCTCAAGGACGTCATCGAGGCCGTCGGCCGTCGGGTCGAGGAGGTCCGGATCGTCGCGGTCAAGGACAACGTGTACTACGCCGAGCTGGCCTTCGACGGCGGTCTGACGGTCAGCTCGCGCACCTCCGACGCCATCGCCCTGGCGCTGCGGGTGGGCTGCGCCATCGTGGGGGCCGAGGGCGTGCTGGACTCGGGGGGCGTTCCCGTCCCCGACGAGGACGAGGACGAGGTGGAGAAGTTCCGCGAGTTCCTCGACCACATCACCCCCGAGGACTTCGAGTCCGGCTCGGGGGAGCGCTGACGGTCCCCCCGCCGGGTCGGGGGCCGGGCGGGTCACAGAAGGGTCACGGGTCGCGCCACGCCGCGCGCCTCGTTGACGCTCCGAGGGTGCTCTTCTACGGTCGGTGTGCAGGACGCTCCCGGACGAATCCTCGTCGGGTGGCGATGACGAGGAGGCCGGCGTGAGCAGTGGCGACGCAGTCGCGGGGTCGTCGCGGAAGGTGTCCCGACCCGTGCGTGCACAGGGTCTGCTCTTCGCCGAGGACCTCCCGGACCTCGACGAGGAGGTCGGGTACCGCGGTCAGACGGCCTGCAAGGCCGCCGGCATCACGTACCGCCAGCTCGACTACTGGGCCCGCACCGGGCTCGTCGAACCCAGCGTCCGCGGGGCCTCCGGCTCCGGGTCCCAGCGCCTGTACGGGTTCCGCGACATCCTCGTCCTGAAGGTCGTGAAGCGGCTCCTGGACACCGGCGTCTCGCTTCACCAGATCCGCACCGCCGTCACGCACCTGCGCGAGCGCGGTGTCGACGACCTCGCGCAGATCACGCTCATGTCCGACGGGGCCAGCGTCTACGAGTGCACGTCCGCCGACGAGGTCATCGACCTCGTGCAGGGCGGTCAGGGAGTGTTCGGCATCGCCGTCGGCCGGGTGTGGCGGGAGGTGGAGGGTGAGCTGGCCTCGCTGCCGAGCGAGCGCCCCACCGACCGCGAGCAGGCCGAAGCCCCCGCCGACCCCGCGGTCGTGCTGGCCGACGAGCTGTCCCGCCGGCGCGCCGCCCGAGAAGCCGGCTGACCTCCGCCCCACCCCGACCTCACCCTGCGTCACCCCGCGCCTGGCCGGGTGGTGGATCGTCGACGCAGAGGGTCGCTAGGTCCGGCCCGTAGCGTCGACGAGCTCATCCCCGCCGGCGGCGCCGTCACGCACGGTCGAGGTCGGAGGCTTCCCCGGAAGCCCCCGACTCCTCAGTCCAGCAGTTCGGCTCAGTCCAGCAGCTCGGCGCGCGGCATCGCCTGCAGGGCGAAGGGGTCGGTCACCCAGTCGTGGGCGTCCGGCAGCCAGATGACGGCGGCCAGCAGCGAGTCCGCCCACGTGCTCAGCAGCTCGTCGAGACCGACGCGCCAGGAGTGCTGGTAGCCCTCGCCGTCCTCGGCGAGGACGAGTTGCTCCACCACGGCCCGGCTGGATCCGAGACGCACCGCGATGAGCTCCTCGTCGCGGGCGAACACCGGCAGCAGGGCGGGTGGTGCCGCCAGGCCCGGACCCTGACCGGTCGCGCGGGCGACGGCCTCCTCCAGGCGCAGCGGCACCCAGCCGCCGGGGCCGACGGTGGGGGAGCTGGTCCGGAACGTCGTCCGCACCGGGTCGACCCCGTCGACGGCCCGCCACCACGCCCGGGCGGCGCGGGGGATGAGCAGGCCCATCTGGCGCTCGACCGCGTCGAGCTGGGCGTCGTCCACGCCCGGGCGCAGCCGCGTGGCGATGTCGGCGCCCGAGCGCGTCCAGTGCGAGCGGAGGCGTTGCACCAGAGCGCTGATGCGGTCGGCCTCGGGGTCGACCGGGAGGGCGCGACGGCCGGTCGTCGGCGGTGCGGCGGCCCGCGCGGGGCGGACGACGCGCGCGGGGGCTTCAGCGCGCGGGGACCCGGTGAGGGGGATGTTGGACGACGTCACGAGACCTCCTTGGACCCGCGGCGGGCGCGGGGAGAGCGGGGGCGGCACCAACAGGACCATTGTGCGCACGACCCGTCGATTGACGGTAGGCGCAGCGCAACCTTCCTGCACGTTGTGACGTCTAGAAACTCCCTGCGGTTCCCCTCGCCGTCTCCAGGACCCGGTCGAGCAGCGAGTCGAACTGAGCCGCAAGCGTTCTCGCCGTCCGCGTCTTCAGCGCGTGCAGGGGGACCCCGGCGCCCTGGGACTGCGGGACGGACACCCGGTCGGGCAGCGGGTCGAGGACCAGGTCACCGAACAGGCCGCGCAGTTCCTCGAACCGGAACCGCTGTTCGCCGGACCGCTGCGTGAACCGGTTGACGACGATGCCCACGACGCTCGGGCCGGACCGCAACGACCGCACCTCGCGCAGCGTCCGGTCGACGGCGGCGACCGAGAACCGGCTGGCGTCCGAGACGACGAGCACCGCGTCCGCGGCGCGCCACGCCGAGCGGGTCAGGCCGTTGAGGGAGGGGGGTGTGTCGAGGATGGCCAGGTCGTGGTCGTCCAGCTTGCGCAGTGCGCGGCGCAGCGCCTTGAGCTCCTCCTCGTCGGCGTCGGGGGTGTCGCGCCGGGCCGAGTCGGCGGACCCGCTGACGACGTCGAGCAGCCCGGGGTGGTCGTCGACCCAGCCGCTCGGCGCGACGGCGTCCTCGGCGACGCGCCGCTTGGGGGAGGTCAGGACGGCGGCGACGTCGTGCGCGCGCTGGGCCGTCACGTCCAGCCCCGACGTCGCGTCGGCCTGCGGGTCCAGGTCCACCACCAGGGTGCTGGTGCCGCGGGCCAGGGCGGCCGACGCGAGACCCAGCACGACGGAGGTCTTGCCGACACCGCCCTTGGCACTGCAGACGGCGAGGGTGATCACGCGCACAACCTAGCGCCGTCGGGCCCACGGACCCGGCTCGACGCCCCGCGTGCCCGCCGACGGGGACCTCGGCGCGCGACCCCGTAGACTGACGGCGGCCGTTCACCCCGTGTGGGAGAGACTCCGACCCGATCCGGGCCGGGGCGCCGAAGGGGCAACATCCCCGGAACCTCTCAGGCGGAAGGACCACGTGGGGCAGGCCGCTCTGGAACGTGCCGTCCGCGGCGTGTGACAGACGGGGAGGTCCGTCCGCGCAACGCCAGACCTCCGGAGCGTCCATGACCTCGCCGTCCGTGCCCGTCGACCGCGAACTGCCCCCGTTCACGCCCGAACCCGCCGCCCTGCCGTTCAGTGCCCGGCACATCGGCCCCGACGCCGTCGCCGTGGCCCGCATGCTCGACGTGGTCGGGCTGTCCTCCCTCGACGAGCTCGTCGGCCGCGCCGTCCCCGCGGGCATCCGCGACGGCGTCCTGGACCTGCCCGAGGCCCTCGACGAGACGTCGGTGACGGCCGCGCTGCGCGCCCTCGCCGGCCGCAACCGCGTCGTCCCCTCCCTCATCGGCCTGGGGTACCACGGCACCCGCACGCCGGCCGTGGTGAGGCGCAACGTCCTCGAGGACCCGGCCTGGTACACCGCCTACACGCCGTACCAGCCGGAGATCTCCCAGGGCCGGCTGGAGGCCCTGCTGAACTTCCAGACCGCGGTCACCGACCTCACGGGCCTCGACATCGCGAACGCCTCGCTCCTGGACGAGGGCACCGCCGCCGCCGAGGCCATGACGCTGGCGCGGCGCACGTCCAAGGCACCCCGGGGCGCGGTCTTCGCGGTCGACGCCGACGTGCTGCCGCAGACCCTCGCGGTCCTGCGCACGCGCGCCGTCCCGCTCGGGCTCGAGCTGGCCGTCGTCGACCTCGACGCCCCCGACCCGCTCGCCGGGGTGGGGGACGTCTTCGGGCTGCTCGTGCAGTACCCGGGGACGTCGGGCCGGGTGCGCGACCTGGCGGCCGTCGTCGCCGACGCGAAGGCCAAGGGCGCCGTCACCGTCGCCGCGGCCGACCTGCTCGCCCTCACCGTCCTCGTCCCGCCGGCCGAGTTCGGCGTCGACGTGGCCGTCGGGTCCAGCCAGCGGTTCGGCGTCCCGATGGGCGCCGGCGGTCCGCACGCCGCGTACATGGCCGTGCGCAAGGGCCTGGAGCGCTCGCTGCCGGGCCGGCTCGTGGGCGTCTCGGTGGACGCGGACGGGAACAAGGCCTACCGCCTGGCCCTGCAGA
The DNA here is from genome assembly GCF_040796495.1 of Kineococcus endophyticus. Taxonomy (NCBI): domain Bacteria; kingdom Bacillati; phylum Actinomycetota; class Actinomycetes; order Kineosporiales; family Kineosporiaceae; genus Kineococcus; species Kineococcus endophyticus. The sequence continues at coordinate 59,915 of NZ_JBFNQN010000017.1, forward strand.
CCCGCGAGCAGCACATCCGCCGCGACAAGGCGACGTCCAACATCTGCACCGCGCAGGTGCTCCTGGCCGTCATGGCCGGCTGCTACGCCGTCTGGCACGGCCCCGAGGGTCTGCGTGCCATCGGGCTGCAGGTGGCCCGCCGCGCGTCCGCGCTCGCGCAGCAGTTGCGCGAGGGTGGCGTCGAGGTCGTGCACGACGAGTTCTTCGACACCGTCCTGGCCCGGGTGCCCGGTCGCGCGGACGAGGTGGTGGCCGCCGCCCTGGCGGCGGGCGTGAACCTGCGCCGCGTCGACGCCGACCACGTCGGGATGACCGTCGACGAGACGACGTCGGACGCGCACGTGGCGGCCGCCCTGCGCGGGTTCGGCCTGGACCCCTCCGAGGTGGCCGCCGAACCCGCCCTGCCCGAGTCCCTGCGCCGCACGTCGGAGTTCCTCACCCACCCGGTGTTCTCCCAGCACCGGTCCGAGACGGCGATGCTGCGCTACCTCAGCCGGCTGTCCGACGCCGACTACGCCCTGGACCGCGGGGCGATCCCGCTGGGCTCGTGCACGATGAAGCTCAACGCGACGACCGAGCTCGAACCCATCTCCTGGCCGGAGTTCGCCGACCTGCACCCCTACGCCCCGGCCGACCAGCTCGCGGGCACCGCCGAACTCGTCGCCGACCTCGAGCGGTGGCTCGCCGAGGTCACCGGGTACGACGCCGTCTCGTTGCAGCCCAACGCCGGTTCGCAGGGGGAGTTCGCCGGTCTCCTCGCGATCCGCGCCTACCACGTGGCGCAGGGGCAGGGCGAGCGCACGATCTGCCTCATCCCCAGTTCCGCGCACGGCACGAACGCCGCCAGCGCCGTCATGGCCGGGCTGAAGGTCGTCGTCGTCGCGTGCGACGAGGCCGGCAACGTCGACCTCGACGACCTGCGCGCCAAGGTCTCCCAGCACGCCGGAGACCTCGCCGCGCTCATGGTCACCTACCCGTCCACCCACGGGGTCTACGAGGAGTCCATCCGCGAAGTCTGCGGCCTCGTCCACGACGCCGGCGGCCAGGTGTACGTCGACGGCGCGAACCTCAACGCCCTCGTCGGCCTCGCCCGGCCCGGGAAGTTCGGCGCCGACGTCTCGCACCTGAACCTGCACAAGACGTTCTGCATCCCCCACGGCGGTGGCGGCCCGGGCGTCGGGCCCGTCGCGGTGCGTTCCCACCTCGCGCCGTTCCTGCCCTCGACCGCACCGGACGCGGGCGGTGTCGGCATGGTCTCGGCCGCGCCGTTCGGTTCCGCGGGGATCCTGCCGATCCCGTGGGCGTACCTGCGGCTCATGGGCCCGGACGGCCTGCGCGCGGCCACCGTCCAGGCGGTGCTGTCGGCGAACTACGTCGCGGCCCGGCTGTCCGCCGCGTTCCCGGTCCTCTACCGCGGGCCGGGCGGGCTCGTCGCCCACGAGTGCATCCTCGACCTGCGGCCCATGACGAAGGCCACGGGCGTCACGGTCGACGACGTCGCGAAGCGGCTCATCGACCACGGGTTCCACGCCCCGACGATGTCGTTCCCCGTCGTGGGCACGCTCATGGTCGAACCGACCGAGAGCGAGGACCTCGCCGAACTCGACCGGTTCTGCGACGCGATGCTCGCCATCGCCGCCGAGGTGCAGGAGATCGCCGACGGGCGCTGGGCCGTGGAGGACTCCCCGCTGCGGCACGCCCCGCACACGGCGGCGTCCCTCGTCGGCGAGTGGGACCACCCGTACACGCGCGCCGAGGCGGTCTACCCGGCGGGGATGGACCCGCGCACGAAGTACTGGCCGCCGGTGCGTCGCATCGACGGCGCGGCGGGGGACCGGAACCTCGTCTGCTCGTGCCCGCCGCTGTCGGAGTACTGACGGGTGCGTAGGATCACCGTCAGGGGGTGATCACCGTGGAGTTCCTGGACGCCTTGCTCGACCGCAGCTGGCTGCTGTGGATCGCGGCCGCGCTCGTCCTGGGGATCCTGGAGATCACCGCGATCGACCTGGTCTTCGCCATGCTCGCCGGCGGCGCCCTCGCGGGCGCCGCCGCCGACGCGTTCGGCCTCAGCTTCGTCTGGCAGGTCGTCCTGGCGGCCCTCGTCGCCGCCCTGCTCATCGGAACCATCCGCCCCGTCCTGCTGCGGCGGTTGCGGATGCCACCGGTCGGCACGACGAACGCGGCCGCGCTCGTGGGGCGCCCCGCGCTCGTCCTCGCCGACGTCACGGTCCGCGGCGGGCAGGTCAAGCTCGCCGGTGAGACGTGGTCGGCGCGGTCGGCCGGTCCGGCGTTCGCGGCCGGTGACGACGTGGTCGTCACCGCGATCGACGGCGCGACGGCCGTCATCGGCCCCTTGCCCGCGACCCCACCGCCGACGGCGGTCCCGGAGGGTCCCTGATGGACCGAGAGGAACGCTGATGGACAACGTCGTGACCCTGATCGTCCTGGTGCTCGTCATCCTGTTCGCGGTGACGGTGATCATCCGGACGATCCGGATCGTCCCGCAGGCCACGGCCGTCATCGTCGAACGCCTCGGGCGGTACTCACGGACCTTGGACGCCGGGCTGCACTTCCTCGTGCCGTTCATCGACAAGGTGCGCGCGAACGTCGACCTGCGCGAACAGGTCGTCTCGTTCCCGCCGCAGCCGGTCATCACGTCCGACAACCTCGTCGTCAGCATCGACACGGTCATCTACTACCAGCCGACCGACCCGAAGTCGGCGACGTACGAGATCGCGAACTACATCCAGGGCATCGAGCAGCTCACGGTCACGACGTTGCGCAACGTCATCGGGTCTCTCGACCTCGAGCAGACCCTGACGAGCCGCGACCAGATCAACGGTCAGTTGCGCGGGGTGCTCGACGAGGCGACCGGACGCTGGGGGATCCGCGTGAACCGCGTGGAGCTCAAGGCGATCGACCCGCCCGCGAGCGTCCAGGACTCGATGGAGAAGCAGATGCGCGCCGAACGCGACCGGCGCGCCGCGATCCTCAACGCCGAGGGTTCCAAGCAGTCGCAGATCCTCACGGCCGAGGGCGAGAAGCAGTCCTCGATCCTGCGGGCCGAGGGTCAGGCGCAGGCCGCGATCCTGCGCTCGCAGGGTGAGGCGAAGGCCATCACCCAGGTGTTCGACGCCATCCACCGCGGCGACCCGGACCCGAAGCTGCTGGCCTACCAGTACCTGCAGACGCTGCCGCAGATCGCCCGCGGCGACGCGAACAAGGTCTGGATCGTCCCCAGCGAACTCAACGACGCGCTCAAGGGTTTCGGGTCGATGTTCTCCGCCCACGGGGGCCCCGACGCCGCCGCGCCGCGCCGCCGCGAGGCCCAGGACGGCGACTCCGCCCACGACGCTGCCCACGACGCCGGTCTGCCCGACGTCGTCCTGGAGGACCCGGCCGAGGCGCTCAAGCGCGCCCGCGAGGAGGCCGCCGGTGCCGCGCGGGACGCCGAGGGCGCGACCCGCCTCAGCAAGGACGACTAGCCGCCGCGTACGGGATGTCTGCACGCCGACCCCTGTTGGGCCCCCTGACCCCCGTTCCCGGGGCCGGCCTGCAGACATCCCGTACGGACGTCGGTGACGGTCCCTCGGGTCGAGCGCGCGGCACGCGGCGCGGTCCGCCGGTACCACCGCGACCACACGGCGACGGCGGTCCCCACCTCCACGACGTCACCTCCGACGAAGAGCAGCTCCGCGGCCGGTCCGGCGCCGGCCGCGGAGCAGAGCTTGGCCGTGATCCCGTGGACGGCGGCGACGACGAGCAGGGCGAGCGTGCTCGTCACGGTCCCGGGTCGTCCCCGCGCGGGGTCGGGACCCGCGACGACCGTCGCGAGCAGCCAGCTCGCGAGGGCCATGTGGACCATGAGCGGCGCGTGCAGCCCGTGCGGGACGGGCGCCAGGTAGAACAGCGGGGCGCCGGACGCCGCGAGGACCGTCGCGACCGGCCACCACGTCACGGCGCGCGCCCACCGGCCGTGCAGGAGCCGCACCAGCGCTCGCCGTGGCCGGGAGCGGAGCACCCGCAGGGTGAGCGCGACCGGACCGGACAGCGCGAACAGGACCGGCGCGGCCATCGTCGCCAGCAGGTGCCGCACGGTCTCGGCGACGCGGAGGTCACCGCTCCCGGGCCACAGCGCCGTCACCGCCAGGAGCGCACCCGCCGCGAGCGCCGCACCGCTGCGGGTCACGGGCCAGGCGTCGCCCCGGCGGTGCAGGACGTGCTCGGCGCCGAGGTACGCGGCCGGCAGGAGCACCGCGGGGACGAGGAGCGCGGTCCAGGTCACGTGCGGCGCCGCCGCCGCAGGACCAGCAGGAGGACGCCGGCGAGCACCCCCAGCGCCCCGGTCAGGTTCCACGCCAGGTCGTAGGGCCACAGCTCCACGCCGTAGCGCACCTGGTGCAGCCCGAACACCTTGTGCTGCACCAGGCCGTCGTACAGCTGGAACCCGCCCCAGCCCAGCAGGACACCGGCCGCCACCCGCCGCCCGGCGAGCGCGTGCCGCCGCTGCAGGTCCGCGACGACGAACAACCCCGCGACGGTCGCCAGCCAGCTGCCCGCGTGGAACCAGCCGTCGGAGACCAGCCCCACCGTGCTCGTGGACCGGTCGTAGAAGTGGTGCCAGTGCAGCAGCTGGTGGAACACCACCTCGTCGAGGAACCCCGCGAGCCCCACTCCGCAGAGCAGACCCGCCACCAGGGACCGGCCGCGCACGTCAACCGGCCAGGACGTCGCGGACGGCGTTGCGGCGCAACCGCTCCAGGACGTCGGCCTGCCGTTCCGCGCGGTCGAGGAGGACGTCCAGGCGGTCGGCGTCCAGCCGGGACCCGAGCGGACCACCGGCGTCGGCCAGCTCCTGCAGGCTGCGCCACCCGGCGGCCTTGCCCTCCACCCCCAGGAGGAGCCCCTCCAGCTCCACGACCGTGCGCAGCGGCGACCTCCGCACGAGGCGCCCGTTGGGTTTGAGGGTTCCCAGGGCCTCGGCGACGGTGGCCAGCACCTGCAGGTGCCGCCGCCGCGGCACGCCGAGGACCCGCATCCACCGCAGCAGTTCTCGCCGGTCCTCCACGACCTCGGCGTGCAGCGCTGCGAGGGCCCGCCCGGTCCCGGTGCCAGCGTGCGCGCGCGCGGCCCTCGCCAGCCGCGCCCGGCCGGCGCTCGCCCCGGCCAGGTGGTCGCCGAGGTAGACGGTCAGCAGGTCGTGCGGGGCGGGTTCGTCCACACGGGGCGACTACCCGGGCCCGGGGCGGGTAACCCCCCGGCGTGGACAGCCCCCGCCTCGCGCTCACCGTCGTCGGCACCGCCACCGTCCTGCTGCGGTGGGGACCGCTGACGCTGCTCACCGACCCGAACTTCCTGCACGCCGGCCAGTACGCGTACCTGGGCTGGGGCATGGCGTCTCGGCGGCGGACCGAGCCGGCGCTCGCGGTCGAGGACCTCCCGCCGCTCAGCGGGATCGTGCTGTCGCACCTGCACGGCGACCACCTCGACCGGGTCGCCCGTCGGGGGCTGGACGCGACGGTCCCCGTCCTGACGACGCCGCACGCGCGCACCCGCCTCGAACGCCGGTACGGCTTCGAGGACGTGCACGGCCTCGGGACCTGGGACGACCGCGTCCTCGTCGCCGGCGGGCAGCAGGTCCGGGTCACGGCGGTCCCGGGCCGGCACGCCCGCGGCCCGCTGCGGGCGCTGCTCCCACCCGTCATGGGCAGCGTGCTGGAGTTCGGGGCTGTGGGGGGACCCGTGCAGCGCCGCGTCTACGTCTCGGGGGACACGCTCGTCGTGCCGGAGCTGCGGGAGCTGCCCGTCCGCTTCCCCGACCTGCACCTCGCCGTACTGCACCTGGGCGGCACGACGTTGCCGCCGGGGTCGCCGCGGGGCCTGGTCGTCACGATGGACGGTGTGGCCGGGACCGACCTCGTCGAGCTCGTCCGGCCGGTCGCGGCCGTCCCCGTCCACCACGACGACTACGGGGTCTTCCGTTCGCCCCGGTCCGACTTCACCGCCGAGATGGGGCGGCGCGGGCTCGGATCGGTCGTGCGCTGCGTCGAGCGGGGCGAGACCGCCTGGTTCTGAGGCCCGTTCCGACGTGCCGACGGGGCCGGTGCTCGTCAGAGTGAGGTCGTGCCGACCCCTGACGAGCCGACGCCGCTGCCGGAACGGTCCCCGCAGACCCGGCGCTGGCTGTTCGCCGACCAGCTCGGCCCGCACTTCCTCGACGCCCCGCGCCAGCCGGTGCTGCTGGTGGAGTCGGTGGACGTGTTCCGCCGCGGCCGCTTCCACCGCCGCAAGGCGCACCTCATCCTCTCCGCCCTGCGGCACCGGGCCGCCGAGCTGGGGGACCAGGCCGTCTTCGTCCGGGCCCGCACCTACCGCGAGGGCCTGGCCGAGTGCGGGGAACCCGTCAGCGTCTGCGACCCCACCTCCTACGTCGCGCGGCGCTTCGTCCGGCGGCTCGAGGACGTCGAGGTCCTCGCCTCGCGGGGTTTCGTGGTCTCCGAGGGGCAGTTCGCGCACTGGGCCGAGCAGCGCGGCGAGAAGCGCCTGCTCATGGAGGACTTCTACCGCGACGTGCGGCGGCACCACGGCCTGCTGATGGACGGCGAGAAGCCCGTCGGTGGGACGTGGAACTACGACCACGACAACCGCGAGGGTCCGCCGAAGAAGCGGACCGCGCTCGACGTCCGCGAACCCTGGTGGCCGACCGAGGACGAGATCGACGAGGAGGTCCGCGCCGACCTCGACCGCTGGGAACGCGACGAGGGTGTGGAGTTCACCGGCGTGGACGGACCCCGGCGGTTCGCCGTGACGCGCCGCGAGGCGCTCAGCGGGCTGCGGCGGTTCCTCACCGACCGGCTCGAGCAGTTCGGGGTCTACGAGGACGCGATGATGGCGCAGGACCCGTGGATGTCGCACTCGCTGCTGTCGGCGCCGATGAACCTCGGTCTGCTCGACCCCGTCGAGGTCGCCCGCAAGGCCGAGGAGCACGGCCGCGCCCACGACGTCCGGCTCGCCTCGGTGGAGGGTTTCGTCCGGCAGGTCGTCGGGTGGCGCTCCTACACCTGGCACCTGTACTGGCACCTGGGCGAGGACTACAAGCGGCGCAACGCGTTGGGCGCCCGCACCGAGCTGCCGCAGTGGTTCGCCGACCTCGACGCCGACGCGGTCGAGGCGAACTGCCTGCACCACGTGCTCGCCGGTGTCCGCGACGAGGGGTGGGTGCACCACATCCCGCGACTCATGGTGCTGGGGAACTGGGGCCTGCAGCGGGGCTACCACCCGGCCGACCTCGCGGACTGGTTCTGGCGCAACTTCGTCGACGGCTACGACTGGGTCATGACGACGAACGTGGTCGGCATGTCCCAGCACGCCGACCACGGTGTGCTGGCCACGAAGCCCTACGCCTCCGGCGGCGCGTACATCGACAGGATGAGCGACTTCTGCGGGGGCTGTCGCTACGATCCCAAGGTGCGGGTCGGCGAGGACGCCTGCCCGTTCACCGCCGGCTACTGGAACTTCCTGGCGGGGCACCGCGAGCAGCTCGAGGGGAACCGGCGGATGACGCAGGCCCTGCGCGGCCTGAACCGGCTGCGCGACCTCGACGGCGTGCTGCACCAGGAAGCCGAGAGAGGGAGTGGTCCACCGTGACCGACCGTGCTGACCAGGCCGACCGGACCGACCGGGTGGCGGAACTGCTCGCGGCCACCTCGTACGTCCTGCTGACGACGTTCCGCAAGGACGGGCGCCTGGTGCCGACGCCCGTGTGGGCGGCCCCGCTGGGCGACGGCCGGCTCGTGCTCGTGACCCAGGACAGCACGGGGAAGGTCAAGCGCATCCGTCGTGACCCGCACGTCCTGCTGGCCCCGTGCAGCCGGCGCGGGACACCGCACGGGCGTCCCGTCGACGGGACCGCGGAGGTGCTGCCCGACGACCGGCTGCCGGAGGTCGAGCGGGTCCTGGCCGACAAGTACGGACTGCAGTTCCAGGTGTTCGGCAAGGTCGAGTCCCTCCTGCAGCGCCGGGGTCGGATGACGGGCCGCCGCGTCGCGGTGGCCCTCACCGTCACCGGCTGACCGCGACGCGACGTCGACCGGGTCAGCCGGGGCGCAGGTCCAGCTCGAAGCAGACGTCCTCGCCCAGCAGGTGCCGGCGGGCGGGGGGACGCAGGCAGTCCCGCAGCGGCTCGACGTCGGGCAGGGCCAGTCCCCGCCGGCCGCCGCGGCCGACCACGAGGGGGGCGACGGTGAGGAAGAGCCGGTCCACGAGGCCGGCGTCGACCCACCGGCTGACCGTCGCGCCGCCGCCCTCGACGAGCACCCGCCGCAGACCCCGCTCGCGCAGCAGGGCCAGCACGGCGGACGGGTCGCGCGCGACGTCACCGCGGACGTGCACCGTCGCCGGGTCGGCCAGCACGGCGCGGTCGCGCAGGCTGTCCCTCGGGTCCAGCACGACGCGGACGGGGTTGGGCCCGCTCACGGCCCGCACGGTCAGCTGCGGGTCGTCTGCGTCCACCGTGCCGGGCCCCACCACGACCGCGTCCACGAGCGCGCGCAACCGGTGCAGGTGCTCCCGGTCGGCGTCCCCGGTGACGAAGGCGGAGTCGCCCGACGCCGTCGCGATGCAGCCGTCGAGGCTCTGGCCGAGCTGGGCGACGACCCCGCGCCGGCCCGCCAGCAGCATCGGCGCGTAGCGGTCCACGAGCGCACCACCGGCCCGGGCCCGCAGGCCCGCCGCGACCAGCACCGGGTCGTCCTCGCGCGCCAGCCGCAGCAGCGCGTCCCAGTCGTCCCGGTCCGTGGGCCCCCTCGACCCGGCCGCCCCCGCAGGGGGTCGCGCGTCGACGGTCACCGCTCAGCCCACCCCGGGCAGGCGGTGCCCCATCCGGTCGCGCTTGGTGCGCAGGTAGCGCAGGTTGTCGCTCGTGGGCGCGACGGGCAGGTCCCGCCGGCGCACGACGGGGACGCCGTGCGCCTCCAGCGCCTCGACCTTCACCGGGTTGTGCGTCATGAGCTCGACGTCGCGGACCCCGAGGTCGCGCAGGACGGCGGCCGCGCCGGTGTAGTCGCGCGCGTCGACGGGCAGCCCCAGGTCGAGGTTGGCCTCGACGGTGTCCCGCCCCTGCTCCTGCAGGGCGTAGGCGGCGATCTTCTCCGCCAGGCCGATGCCCCGGCCCTCCTGCCCGCGCAGGTACAGGACGATGCCGCGGCCCTGCGCCGTGACGGCGTCCAGGGCGGCGTGCAGCTGCGGACCGCAGTCGCAGCGCAACGAGCCCAGCACGTCACCGGTCATGCACTCGGAGTGCAGGCGGACGAGGACCTCGTGGCCGTCCCCGACCTCCCCGGTCACCAGGGCCAGGTGCTCGGCTCCGTCCGCCTGGCGGTAGGCCACGGCGCGGAAGGTGCCCGAGGTCGTCGGCAACGTCGCCTCACCGACCCGGACCACCGGCAACGACGGGTGGTGCCCCAGCAGCTCGCTGTTCGACTCCTGGAGATCTGTCACGTGCGTTCCCTTCGTCAGGTCGCGGTCGCGACCCTCACCTGGCGCTTCACCCGCGCCAGCATCCCGGTCATGCCCCGCATCCGGAGGGGGGAGACCGCCTGGTCCAGACCCAACCGGTGGCACACGTCCCCCGGGAGGTCCAGCACGACCTGCGCGGGCAGGCCGTCGAGACCCTCCTGCAGCACACCGGCGAAACCCCGCGTCGTCGGCGCCTCCGCCGGCGCCGAGACGTGCAGGTGCACGGGGGCGCCGCCGTCCTGGCCGTCGACCTCGACGGAGATGAACACGGGCGACTGGCACTCGTCGACGCGTTCCATCTTCTCGAGGTGCCCCTCGAACTCGGCCGGCAGCGGCCGCAGACCCTGGCTGAACTCCAGCAGGAGCTGCAGGCGCTCCCGGTCCGGCAGGGCCTGGAAGTCCTCGACGATCTCCGCCATCGACGCCGGCAACCCGGCGGTCGGGGCGGGGTCGAGGTCGTCGGGGGAGCCGCTCACGCGGACGTCCCGACGGAACCCTTCTCGGGCCCCTTCGCGATGGGGACGCGCACCGCGTTGCCCCACTCCGTCCAGGACCCGTCGTAGTTGCGGACCTGGCCGAAACCGAGGAGCTGGGACAGGACGAACCAGGTGTGGCTCGACCGTTCCCCGATGCGGCAGTAGGCGATGACGTCGTCCTCGGGGGACAGGCCCTTCTCGCCCTGGTAGATCGCCTCGAGCTCCTCGCGCGACTTGAACGTGCCGTCCTCGGCGGCCGCGCGGGCCCACGGGACGCTGTCGGCGCCCGGGATGTGGCCGCCGCGGACCGTCCCCTCCTCGGGGTAGTCGGGCATGTGCGTGCGCTCGCCGGTGTACTCCTGCGGGGAGCGGACGTCGACGAGCTTGCCGCCGCCGGGCGCCTGCACGTGGGCGAGGACGTCCTCCTTGAACGCGCGGATCCCGGTGTCCTCGCGCTCGACGACCGGGTACTGCGTCGTGGGGCGCTGCGGCGCCTCCGTCGTGGTCTCGCGGCCCTCGGCGATCCACTTGGCGCGCCCGCCGTCGAGCAGGCGCACGTCGGGGTGGCCGAACAGCGTGAACACCCACAGGGCGTACGCGGCCCACCAGTTGTTCTTGTCGCCGTAGACCACGACGGTGTCGTCGCGGGAGATGCCCTTGGCCGCCATCAGGCGGGCGAACCCCTCGCCGTCGACGTAGTCGCGGGTCACCGAGTCGTTCAGCTCGGTGTGCCAGTCGACCTTCACCGAGCCGGGGATGTGGCCCGTGTCCCACAGCAGGACGTCCTCGTCGCTCTCGACGACCACGAGGCCCTCCTCGCCGAGGTGCTCGGCCAGCCAGGCCGTCGTCACGAGCTTCTCCGGGTGCGCGTAGGCGGCGAGCTTGGCGTCGGTGTCCAGCGGCGTGCTCACGGTCGGTCCTCCAGCGGGTCGGCGGGCGGTGGCGGTCCGGGCCACCGCGGCTCCCCGTTCAACCGAGGAGGCGCGGTCTTCGTTCCCGCCAGCGTCGTGATCCTGCCAGACCTGCCGGGCGCCGCCGGCGCCTGTTCACTACGCTGGCCGGTCGTGACCGGTTCCCCCCCGCGGCCCGACGCCGGACTGGACTCCCTCGCCGACCGCAACCCCCGGGTGCCGCCCGAACAGCTGGTCGCCGAGCTGGTGCCGCCGCCGCGCTTCGCCGACGTGCGCTTCTCCACCTACGTCCCCTCGCCGGAGCACCCGTCGCAGGCCGAGGCCGTCGCCGGGATGTCCGCGTTCGGCGAGGCCGTGGTGCGCGGGGACTCCGGGCGCAAGGGCCTGTTCCGCCGCCGCAGCGCCCCGTCCGGCCCGCCCGGGATGTACCTCGACGGCGGCTTCGGCGTCGGCAAGACCCACCTGCTGTCCTCGCTGTACCACCAGGTCGTCACCGAGGGCGGCCGGACGGCGGCCTACGGCACCTTCGTGGAGTACACGAACCTCGTCGGAGCGCTCGGCTTCCTGCCCGCCGTCGAGGCGCTCGCACCGCACCACCTCGTGTGCATCGACGAGTTCGAGCTCGACGATCCCGGCGACACGGTGCTCATGTCCCGGCTCATGCGCGAACTCGTCGACCGCGGGGTCCGGCTGGCCGCCACGTCCAACACCCTGCCGGGGGCGCTGGGGGAGGGCCGCTTCGCCGCGCAGGACTTCCAGCGCGAGATCCAGGCGCTCGCGGGCCAGTTCGCCGTCCAGCGCGTGGACGGCGAGGACTACCGCCACCGCGGGCTGCCCGCCGCCCCGGCGCCCCTGTCCGACGAGGACGTGCGCCGCGTGGCGGCCGGCCGCGAGGGAGCGACCTTCGACACGTTCTCGCGCGTCCTGTCCCACCTCGCCGACGTCCACCCCAGCCGGTACGGCGCCATGGTCGGCTCGACGTCCGCGGTGTGCCTGCAGGACGTCGGCACGGTGAGCGACCAGATGGTCGGGCTGCGGCTCGTGGTCCTGGCCGACCGCCTCTACGACCGGGACATCCCCGTGGTCGCCTCCGGTGTGCCGTTCGACAGCGTCTTCACCGAGGAACTCCTCGGCGGCGGCTACCGCAAGAAGTACCTGCGCGCCGTGTCGCGGTTGTCGGCCCTGGCCCGGGACGGGGCCGCGCTCGCGGGCTGACCCGGGAGTTCCTCAGACGGGTTCGTGGGACGCGCGCCGCGGGCTCGCCGGACGGTTCGTGGCGCGCCACCAGACGAGGGCCGCGATCCAGACCGCGAGGAACAGCCCGGCGACGGCGTACCCGACGTACTCGGTGTCCAGGCCCGCGACCCAGGTCGTCACGGCGTCGCCGAGGCCGAGCTCCTCGTGCAGGACGGTCGTCAGCTGGACCGTCCCGATGCCGAGCGCCACGGCGACCGAGACCCCCGTCACGACGCCGTTGTAGGCCAGGCGCCGCAACGGGTTCGTCAGCGCCCAGTCGTAGGCCAGGTTCATGAACGCGCCGTCGAGGGTGTCGAACAGGCTCATGCCGGCGGTGAACAGGACGGGCAGCACCAGGACCGCGTACCAGGGCAGGGTCACGGCCGCGGTCCCCGCGAGGACGAGGAGGGCGACCTCGGTGGCGGTGTCGAAACCCAGCCCCATGAGCAGGCCGGCCGGGTAGACCTGCCGCGGGGAACGGATGCGGGCGGTGAAGCGGCGCAGGACCCGCGCGAACGCCCCGTCCAGGGCGAGGCGCTGCTGCTGGGCCGCGTCGTCGATCTCCCCGCGCCGGCGCCGCCGCGCGGTCCGCAGGATGCCGGCCAGCGACACGAGGTTCACCAGCCCGATGACCCACAGGAACACCCCGGCGGCCGAGGTGCCGAACACCCCGAGCGCGTCGTGCGCCCCGGACCCGTCGGTGACCAGGGAGGAGGCGAACCGGGCCCCCGTCGCGACGACGACCGCCATCGCGAACACGACGGTCGAGTGCCCCAGGGAGAACCAGAACCCCACCGACAACGGCCGTTGGCCGTCGCCGGTGAGCTTGCGCGTCGTGCCGTCGATGACGGCGATGTGGTCGGCGTCGAACGCGTGCCGGACGCCGAAGACGTACGCCGTCAGGCCCAGGCCCCAGCCGAACACCTGCTGCCCCACCGAGTAGCCGTGCGGGACGACGAAGAGGCCGAGCACGCCCCACCCGACGACGTGGAGGGCCAGGACGACGCCGAGGAGGCGCAGCAGCTTGCGCGTGTCGACGCGGGTCCAGCGCACGAGGGAGCTCCAGCCTGTTGCGGATGACTTGCAACAGCGGAGACTAGTCCCACTCGGTCGGCAGCGTGGGATCGCGGTGGTGGGCGAGCAGGCGCTCGAGCTCCCACCGGTTGATCCGGCGTTCGGACAGCTCCGGCAGCTCGTCCAACCCGAACCAGCCGACCTCGAGGGTCTCCAGCTCGCTCGGCGGCACCCGCTCGCCCGTGACCCGGCACAGGAAGTACAGGTGGAAGACGCTCACCGGCATGGGCGGCTGCTTGCCGCGGGCGTCGCGCTCCCACACCCCGACGACCTTGACGGCCTCGACCGGCCAGCCGGTTTCCTCGAGCACCTCGCGCTCGGCGGCCGGGCCGGGCCGGTCGCCCGGGTCGGCCCAGCCGCCGGGCAGCGACCACAGACCGTCGGAGCGCTCCCGCAGCAGCAGGAACCGCTCGCGCTCGTCCAGGACGCCGGCCCGCACGTCGACCTTCGGCGTCGCGTACCCGGTGTCGGCGTCCAGCACCGCCCGCAGGACGTCCCGCGGGGTCGTCGAGACCGCCGCGAGCAGGTCGGCCGCGAGCTCGGTGAGTTCCCGGTAGCGGGCCGCGTCGTAGTCCTTGCCCGGGTCGCCGACGGCGTAGGCCAGCCCGTCCTGGGCCAGCGCCGCGATGCGCACCGCGGCCCGGCGCACGCGGTCGGCCGGGGCGTCGGGGTCGCTCACGCGACGCGCAGGACGACGACACCCTCGGAGGGTGTCCGCACGCCCTCGCCGAGCAGTTCGGGGTCCGCCCCCTCGGTCCAGGCCGCGACGACCTCGACCGGGGTGCCCTCCACGTCGACGTCCGCCCCGCCGCCGAGGGTCACGACGACCCGGTGGTCGCCGCGGTGCAGGACGAGCGCGTTGCCCTGCACGTCGACCCGGACGGCGCGCAGGTCGGCGTCCGCCAGGGCCGGGACGGACCGGCGCAGGCCCGTCAGCGTCCGGTACCAGGCGAGCATCCGCGCGTGGCCGTCCTGTCCGACCTCGTCCCAGCGCAGGACGGAGGCCTCACGGGTCGCGGGGTCCTGCGGGTCCGGCACGTCCTCGGCGTCCCAGCCGTGCTGCCCGAACTCCCCGCGACGCCCTTCGCTGACGGCCTTGCCGAGCTCGGGGTCGGGGAAGCTCGTGAAGAACTGCCACTTCGTCGAGGCGTTCCACTCCTCACCCATGAACACCATCGGCGTGAACGGCCCGAGCAGGTACAGGGCGGCGCCGGCGGCCTGGCGGGCGGGGGAGAGCAGGTGACCGATCCGGTCGCCGACCGCCCGGTTGCCGACCTGGTCGTGCGTCTGCAGGTACCCCAGGAACGCGGTCCCCGGCACGGCGGAGCGGTCGACCTTCCTGCCCCACTCCTTCCCGCGGAAGGTGGAGAACCGCTCGGCGTGGAAGAACGCCTCCTGGAACGTCGTCGCGACGACCTCGGGGTCCCCGAAGTCGGCGTAGTACCCCTGCCGCTCACCGGTCAGCCAGGCGTGCAGGGCGTGGTGGACGTCGTCGTCCCACTGGGCGGTCATGCCGCGCCCACCCTGCGCGGTGGGGGTCACCATGACGGCGTCGTTGAGGTCGGACTCGGCGACCAGGCCGAGGGGCCGACCCAGCTGCGCCGACAGTTCCGCGGTCTCGTCGGCGAGCTGCTGCAGGACGTGCCGCTCGGAGTCGTCGACGAGGGCGTGGACCGCGTCCAGGCGCAGGGCGTCGACGTGGAAGTCGCGGAACCAGCGCAGGGCGTTGTCGCAGATCCAGCGACGGACCTCGACCGACCCGGTGTCGTCGAGGTTGACCGCAGCGCCCCACGGGGTGTCGTGCTTGTCGGTGAAGTACGGGCCGAACTCGCCGAGGTAGTTCCCGCTGGGACCGAGGTGGTTGTAGACGCAGTCGAGCGCGACCGCGAGACCCCGTGCGTGGCAGGCGTCCACGAAGGCCGCAAACCCGTCGGGACCGCCGTACTCGTGCTGCACGGCGTACGGGGCGACACCGTCGTACCCCCAGTTCCACGGCCCGTCCCACGCCGAGACGGGCAGCACCTCCACGACGTCGACGCCAAGGTCGACGAGGTGGTCGAGGTGGGCGGTGGCCGCGGCGAAGGTCCCCTCGGGCGTGAACGTCCCCACGTGCAGTTCGTAGAACACGGCCCCGTGCACGTCCCGGCCGGCCCAGCCGGCGTCGGTCCAGGTGAACGTCAAGGGGTCGACCACGGCGCTGGCCGCGTGGACGCCCTCGGGCTGCCACCCCGTGCGCGGGTCGGGCCGTTCGTCGCCGCCGTCGAGGCGGAACGCGTACCGCGCCCCGTGCCCCGCGTCGGCCTCGGCCGACCACCACCCCTCCCGGGGAGACCCGGTCGGCTGCAACGCCACCGCCGTCCCGTCGAGGACGAGTTCCACCTCACGCGCGCGCGGCGCCCACACTCCGAACTGCATGGCCACAGCCTGTCCGAAGTGCGGGCGCCCGGCGACCGGAGGGCTCGTCAGCCGGCGCGCACCAGCAGTGCCACCGGGAGGTCGGACAGCAGGTCGGCGATGCGGACCGAACCACCCCCGACGACGGCGTCGCCCGCCAGCACGTTGCGCCAGCGGCCCTCGGGCAGCGTGAGGGTGTTCTCGCCCCATCCGCCGTTGCGCTGCAACGACACCGGCAGCCGGGTGGCGACGGCGACGACGTCGGGGGCCTCGGCCGCGCCCCGCGCGAAGGCCAGCGCGTTCCCGCTGGACGTCGGCACGGGGGAGTACTCCCCGCCCACGAACGCCGCGGGGTGGTCCCGCCGCACGCGCAGCGCGCGCGAGACGACGAGCAGCTTCTCGTCGTCCAGGTCGGCCGGTGCCGAGCCGTCGTCGAGCGCCCGCAGGCGCCGCCGCCGGTCGGCGTAGTCGACGGGCCGGCGGTTGTCGGGGTCCACGAGGGACAGGTCGACGACCTCGGTGCCCTGGTAGACGTCGGGGACACCCGGCATGAGCAGCTGCACGAACTTCTGCCCGAGGACGGCGACCCGGGCGGCCTCACCGGTGCGGGCGACGAACTCCCCGACCGCCTCCAGCACCGCCTCGTCGGCCAGCACCCCGGTCGCGAACGTCTCGACGGCCGCCTCGTAGGCCTCGTCGGGCGACGTCCACGTCGTGTGGTCCTTGGCCTCGCGCGTGGCCTTCTGCAGGTACGCCAGCATGCGGTCGGCGGCGATCGGCCCGCCGGTACCCCACGTGCCGAAGACCGTCTGCCACACCAGGAGTTCGGTGCGGGCGTCGAGTTCGGCGCTGCGGTGCTCGGCGGCCAGGTCGCGCCAGGTGGTGAGCGCGGCGGCCCACTCGTCGGCGAACTCCGACAGCACCGACAGGCGGGCCCGGACGTCCTCGCTGCGCTTGGTGTCGTGCGTCGACAGGGTCGTCATGGTCGCGGGCCAGTCCCGCGCCAGGCGCGCCGCGAAGGCGTGGAACTCCTCGGGCGAGGTGCCGAACCGCGTCGGGTCGCCGCCCACCTCGTTGAGCGAGCTCAACCGGAACCACCGGTAGAACGCGGTGTCCTCGATGCCCTTGGCCATGACCGGGCCGCAGGTCTGCTGGAAGCGGACCACGAACTCGGCCGCGCGCGGGTCCGTCCCGCCGACCCGGCCGAGCGCGAGGTCGACGACGACCGCGAGGGTGTCGTGGCGTTCGGCGGGCAGCCGGGTGCGGGCGGCGGCCGCCGCGTGGTCGAGGACCGCGACGGCGTCCTCGGGAGCGGTCTCGCCGGGCACGACGTACGCGCGGTACTGGTGGACCGCGACGAGCAGTTCGACGACGGCCTCGTGCAGCCCGCGGCGGGTGTGGTCGCGCAGGTTGACGTCGTCGTGGCAGATGCCCGCCAGCAGTTCCACCAGGCGGTGGACCTCGGCGTACAGGCCGTTCTCGACGACCTCGCGCTTGGCCTCCTCCACGACGGCCGCGAACGGGGTGCTCGTCCCCGTCACCGCGGCGTAGGCGGTGGAGAGGGGTTCGGCGCCGGCGGGGTCGAGGAAGACGCCTCCGATGCGCTGCAGGGCGTCGTAGCCGGTGGTGCCCGCGCACTGCCAGTCGACCGGCAGCAGCTCGTCGCCCTCGAGGATCTTCTCCACGACGACCCAGGCGCTGGCCTCACCCCGGCGGGTGGCGGCCGCGAGGCGCTCGAGGTACCCGCGCGGGTCGGCCAGGCCGTCCGGGTGGTCGATGCGCAGGCCCTGCAGGGACCCGTCGTGGACGAGGTCCAGCAGGAGCCGGTGGGTCGCGTCGAAGACCTCGGGGTCCTCGACCCGCACCGCGGCGAGGGTGTCGACGTCGAAGAACCGCCGGTAGTTCAGCTCCTCGTCGGCGACCCGCCAGTGCGCCAGCCGGTACCACTGGCGGTCGACCAGCTCCTCCAGGGGCAGGTCCTGCGTGCCCGGCCGGACCGGGAACACGTGGTCGTAGTAGCGCAGGACGGGCTCGTCACCGGAACGGTCCAGGGACAGCTCCCCGGCCGCCAGCACCTGGCCGATGCGCTGGCCGAGGACGGCCATGAGGATGGCCCGGTCCGGCACCGACCAGTCGACGTCGAACCACGACGCGAACGGGGAGCCGGGACCCTCGCGCAGGACCGACCACAGCTGGGCGTTGTCGCTGGCGGGCGTCGGGACGGCGACGTGGTTGGGCACGACGTCCGCGACCGCGCCGAGGCCGGCCGCACGCAGCGCCTGCGTCAGCCGGTCGAAGGCGGGCCGCCCGCCGGCCTCGGGGTTGAGGTGGGAGTGGTCCACGACGTCGTACCCGTGCGTGGACCCCGTCGCCGGGGCCAGCACGGGGGACAGGTAGGCGTGCGAGACCCCGAGGGCGGCGAGGTGCTCCGCCTGCCCGGCCGCGTCGTCGAACGTGAACGCGGGCTGGATCTGCAGGCGGTAGGTGCCGGTGGGCACCACCGCGGGACGGTACGTCACTTGTCTCCCAGAGGTTCACGGGCCAGGACGAGCACGGAGCGGGCGGCGACGGGCAGCTTGGCGCCCGGCGAGAACGCCGACTCCTCGGTGAAGATGGAGACGATGCCGACCTGGTCGTCGGCGGTGTCCAGGCGCGGTCGCCAGTCGTCGCCGTACGCCTTCTCGGGCAGCGTGAACTCGACGGTCTCGTGCCAGGGGTTGTAGAGCACCAGGAACGAGTCGCCCACGATCCGCTCACCGCGGCGGTCCGGTTCGGGGATGGCCTCCCCGTTGAGGAAGACCATGACCGTGCGGTTCGAGGCGTCGCCCCAGTCGGCGTCCGTCATCTCGCGGCCGTCGTTGGCGAACCACTCGATGTCCCCGACCTCGGACTCCCCGCCGTGCCCGGCCTCCCCGGCGAAGAACCGGCGGCGCTGGAACACCGGTTCCTGCCGGCGCAGAGCGACGACGCGGCGGCTGAACTCCAGCAGCTCGCGCTGGGGGGCGTCGAGCTTCCAGTCGATCCAGGAGGTCTCGTTGTCCTGGCAGTAGACGTTGTTGTTGCCGCCCTGCGTCCGGCCGAGCTCGTCGCCGTGCAGGATCATCGGCACGCCCTGGGACAGCAGGAGCGTCGTCAGCAGGTTGCGGTGCTGCCGGGCCCGCAGCGCGATGATCTCCTCGTCCTGCGTCTCGCCCTCGACGCCGCAGTTCCAGGACCGGTTGTGGCTCTCGCCGTCGGCCCCGCCCTCGCCGTTGGCGTCGTTGTGCTTGTCGTTGTACGACACGAGGTCGCGCATCGTGAAGCCGTCGTGGGCCGTCACGAAGTTGATGCTGGCGATGGGCTTGCGCCCCGAGTGCTCGTACAGGTCCGAGGAGCCGCTGACGCGGCTGGCGAACTCACCCAGGGTCTTGGGCTCCCCGCGCCAGAAGTCGCGGACGGTGTCGCGGTAGCGGCCGTTCCACTCCGTCCACAGCGGGGGGAACCCGCCGACCTGGTAGCCGCCGTCGCCGACGTCCCAGGGTTCGGCGATGAGCTTGACCTGGCTCACGACCGGGTCCTGCTGGACGAGGTCGAAGAACGCGCTGAGGCGGTCGACCTCGTGGAACTGGCGGGCCAGGGTCGAGGCGAGGTCGAAGCGGAAGCCGTCGACGTGCATCTCGGTGACCCAGTACCGCAGCGAGTCCATGATGAGCTGCAGGACGTGCGGGGAGCGCATGAGCAGCGAGTTGCCCGTGCCCGTGGTGTCGAAGTAGTGCTTCTTGTCCTCGTCGACGAGGCGGTAGTACGCCTGGTTGTCGATGCCGCGGAAGCACAGCGTCGGGCCCATGTGGTTGCCCTCGGCCGTGTGGTTGTAGACGACGTCGAGGATGACCTCGATGTTCGCCTCGTGCAGCGCGCGCACCATCGACTTGAACTCCTGCACCTGCTGGCCCTGCTGCCCGGTGGAGGAGTAGGCGTTGTGCGGCGCGAAGAAGCCGATCGTGTTGTAACCCCAGTAGTTGGTCAGGCCCTTGTCCACGAGGTGGGTGTCCTGGACGAACTGGTGCACGGGCATGAGCTCGACGGCCGTGATGCCCAGCGACGTGAGGTGCTCGATGACGGCCGGGTGCGCCATCGCCGCGTACGTCCCGCGGATCTCCTCGGGCACGTCCGGGTGCTGCATCGTCAGGCCCTTGACGTGGGCCTCGTAGATGACCGACTCGTGGTACTCGTGACCGGGCCGGCGGTCGTTGCCCCAGTCGAAGTAGGGGTTGACGACGACCGAGAGCATGGTGTGCCCGAGCGAGTCGTCGTCGTTGACCTCGCCGGGGCGGTCGAAGTGGTAGCTGAACAGCGACTCGTCGCCGTCGACCTGCCCCTCGACGGCCTTGGCGTACGGGTCCAGCAGGAGCTTCTCCGGCTGGCAGCGCGCGCCGCTCTCGGGGTGGAACGGGCCGTGCACGCGGTAGCCGTACCGCTGGCCGGGCTGGACACCCGGCAGGTAGGCGTGCCAGACGAAGCCGTCGACCTCGGGGAGGTCGAGACGGTGCTCCGTCCCGTCCGCGTCGATGAGGCACAGCTCGACCCGTTCGGCGACCTCGGAGAAGAGGGCGAAGTTCGTCCCGGCGCCGTCGTACGTGGCGCCCAGGGGGTAGGGCCGTCCGGGCCAGATCTGCATCGGGGGAGTCCCTCCAGCGGTCTCGAAGGTCGTCGTGTCGGTGGGTGGTGCTGCGGTCGTGCGTGGTCATCATGTCGGTAGACGCCCCCCGCCACCTCCCGGGAGCGCTCGTCCCGCCGGGTGGTCCTGCCGGCCGGTGCCGGAGTGGCGGTCCGCCGGGGACGTGGTGGCCCGTTACGGTGGACGGGTGCCCGAGGACCCCTCCCGTCCGGGTGGGCAGCCCCGGCACGAGGAGAGCGACGAGGAGACCATGGACGTGGCCCGCTCGGAGGACGCGACCGCGAGCCCCGGCGCCCTGGACACCGACGAGGTCGGCAGCGGGGTGGACACCGACGGAGCCACGCTCGAGCGCACCGGCGAGGAGCCGGCCCCGGAGGTGACCGTCCTGGTCCGGCCGTCCCGGCGGCGGCTCGTCCTCCGGGCGTGGCACGCACTGCGGCAGGCGTGGCGCGACGTGCGCGCACTGACGGTCGGCACCGTCGAGGCCTGCATGCGGTTCCGCGTCACGGGGCTGGCCGCCGAGGGCGGGTTCTTCGCCCTGCTGTCGCTGCCGCCGCTCGTCTTCGGTCTCGTGGCGAGCCTGGGCTACCTGGGCCGCTGGCTCGGCGCTGAGGACGTCGACGCCGCCCGGGGGCAGCTGACGCGCGTGACCGAGGCCTTCTTCACGTCCCAGGCCATCTCCGACGTCATCCTGCCGACGTTCGACTCGGTGACCACCGGAGGACGGGCCGACCTGACGGTCCTCGCCTTCGCGTTCAGCGTCTGGTCCGGATCGCGCGCCCTCAACGTCTACGTCGACACGATCGCGATCATGTACGGGCTCGGGGGGCACCGCGGGATCGTCCGGACCCGGCTGCTGTCGCTGTCGACGTACCTCGTGGCGCTGCTCGTGGGAGTCGTCGTCGTGCCGCTGGTGCTCATCGGCCCGCAGCTGCTCGGCGAGTGGCTCCCGGTGCACCTGCGCTGGCTGACGACGCTGTACTGGCCCGTCGTCCTGGTGCTCTCCGTGTTCTGCCTGGCCAGCCTGTACCACCTCGCCACCCCGGTGCGTTCCCGGTGGACGAGGGACGTGCCGGGGGCGCTGCTGGCCCTGCTGGGGTGGCTGGCGATCTCGTGGGTGCTGCGCCGCGCGCTGTCGTTCTCCGTCGCCGGCGCCTCGACGTCGATCTACGGGCCGCTGGCCGCGCCGATCGTGGTGCTGATCTGGTTCTACTTCCTGGCCATCGCCGTGCTCATCGGGGCTGCGCTGAACTCCGCCGTCGACCGGGTGTGGCCGGACCCGACCAAGGCCGCCGCCCGGGAGGACGCCCGCGTGCAGGCGGCCGAGCGGCGGCGCTGGGTCCCGTGAGGGACGCTCGGGTCAGGCCCGGTCGGTGACCTTCACCCGCGCGTAGCGGTAGCCCACCATGCGCTGGAAGTGGCGCAGGCCGTTGGACAGCTGCGGCGGCGGGGTGGAGTCGGTGAGGTACCGGACGCCGCGCGCGGCGAGCGCGTCGACGAGGGCGGGCATGAGCAGGTACCGGGCGTCGCTGTGCGCGGGGGAGGCGCCGAGCGTGCGGAAGTAGCGCAGCAGCCCCCACTCCCCGTCCACCGGGGTGACCGACAGCATGATCGGCTCACCCTCGGCGTCGGTCGCCACCAGCCACAGGTCGTGCTCGAGCAGGTCGGCGTTGTCCGGCGCCGCGTTGCGGTACTGGGTGTCCGCGTGGACCTGCTCGGCGGCGTTGGCGCGCTCGACGAGGAGGCGCCGCTCGGCGGGGTCGTCCACGACGCGCCAGCCGACGCCCTTCTTCTGGGCGGCCCGGACCTTGCGGCGCAGCGTCTGCCGGTTGGCTCCGACGACGTACTCCGCCGGGTCCGCCGGGACGTCGAGGACGGCGACGCCCGTGGAGGCCACCGGCAGCCCGCCGAGGTGACGGGTCAGCAGCGTGCGCCGCAGGACGTCGGCCGCGGGGCCGGTCCCCAGCCGGGCGGGCAGGGTCGGCAAGCGCAGGACCGCGACGACCGCGGCCGCCGTGGAGAGCGGGTTGCGGGCGGCGAAGCGGAGCGCGTGCCCGCTGCCGTCCGCAGCCTTCTCCTCGCGGTCGGAGACGTAGTCGGTCAGGAAGCCCGCCAGCGCGGCCTCCGTCGTCCGCTCGTCGAGACGGCGGGGGACGTCGGTGCGCACCGTCGTGGCGGCGGTCGTCAGGGCGCCACGGGCCCGCCGGACCAGGGAACCCCCGGGGGCCCCGGCCGGTCGGGCACGCTGCGTCGAGCTCGTGGTGGACAGGCGGAGCAGGTCGAGCGCGCGCACAGCAGGGAACTCCTCGGATCGGGGGTGGTGCAGGTCGGTCAGGCGTTCGTGCCGAGCGTCGGGTCCTGGCCGGACCGCGTGCGCGGGTCGGCCGTCCCCAGCGGCAGTGGCGCGAAGGAGGGCAGTGGCCTGCGGGCCACCGCCGAGAGCAGCTCGAGGTGCCGGCGGGCCAGCCGCCGGGGGTCGAGACCGCGGGCGAAGGACGGACCACCGGCGGCGGCGTGCCGCAGCGGGCGCTGGTCGGTGAGGTGCGCGGTGAGCGCGTCGGCGAGGGCGTCGACCGATTCCGGCGCGACGAGCGCGCCGTGGCGACCGTCGTCCAGGAGCAGGCGCGACCCCTCGCAGCAGTCGGTGGCGACGACGGGGACGGCCAGGGCGAGGGCCTCCAGCAACGTCAGGGGCATGGCCTCTGTGCGGGAGGACGACACGAGCAGGTCCGCCCGGGCGAGCAGGGCCGCCGGGTTCTCGACGAACCCGGGAAGCCGGACGTGGTCCGCGCCGAGCTCGGTGCGCAGGGCCTCCAGGGCGCCGCGGTCCGGGCCCTCCCCGACGACGACCAGCTCGTGGTCGTGGCCGGCCGCGCGCACGCGGGCCGAGGCCCGCAGCAGCAGGTCGAAGCCCTTGTGCGTCGTGAGGCGCCCGACGGCGAGCACCGAGGGCCGGTCCGCGTCGAACGTGACGGGGCTCGGCTCGGTGGCCCGCTCGGTGAGGGCGTCGACGTCGACGCCGTTGAGGACGACGTGCACGCGGTCGGCGGGGATGCCGTTGGCGACCAGGCCGGGGACCAGGCCGGGGGAGACGGCGACCGCCGCGTCGGCGCGGCGGTGCACCCGCCGCGTCACCGCGCGCAGCTTCGGCGGCACCCACGCCTCCAGGGCCGCGTCGAGGTCCCCCTGGGCGAGCACGACGAAGGGCTTGCCCAGCGTGCGGGCGGCGAGGGAAGCGGCCAGCAGGCCGTGGCCGATCTCCGAACCGGACACGACGACGTCGTGGTCGCGGGCGACGTCCACCAGCCGCGCGAGGGCGAGCGGGAGCCGGCGGGCGGCGGGCAGGGACGCGGACGCCCCGAGGTGGACGGCCACGGCGGCGCCGGGCAGACCGACCTGCTCGTCCGGGCCGACGTCCTCGAGGGCGAAGAGCGTGGTGCGGACGCCGTCGGCCACGAAGCGGTCGGCCAGGGCGTTGACGACGCGCAGCCCGCCGTTCTCGCGCAGGTGTCCCTGCACGAAGAGGACGCGGAGGTCACCCCGGCGCCGGGGCACGGAGCGCGGGACCAGAGGCATGACGACCACGGTACGAGCCGCGACGACGCCGTGTGGGCGTGTTGCCGATTTGTTAACCCGTTCCGCTGCAGCCGATCCGTCCATTTGGGTGACGCCTCGTGACGCTCTGCGACGGCAGGGTGCCGGAGCGCGGGGAGGACCCCCGGGATGCACGAAGGGCCCGGGACCATCGCTGGTCCCGGGCCCTTTCGGGTGGTGGGCGATACTGGGATCGAACCAGTGACCTCTTCCGTGTCAGGGAAGCGCGCTACCGCTGCGCCAATCGCCCTCGTCCTCCGCGCCGGTAGCTACCCGGTGCCGAGTGGAGGTGGAGACGGGATTCGAACCCGTGTGGACGGCTTTGCAGGCCGCTGCCTAACCTCTCGGCCACTCCACCGTGAGGCTCGCGCCCCGCAAGCCGAACCCCGAGCGGACGACCGGACTCGAACCGGCGACCCTAACCTTGGCAAGGTTATGCGCTACCAACTGCGCTACGTCCGCGTGCTTCCGGTTTCCCCGCCGTTCCCGGCCGGTTCCCCGTGGCGTTGAAAACATTAGCCGACATCGCGGGCTCGGCCAAATCACCCCCGCCACGGCGTGGTCCGGACGGGGGGAGGCGTTGCGCTGCAGGCGTTCTCAGGAGACGAGGCGGGCGATCAGGTCGTCCAGGTCGAGGTGCCGGCTCTCCCGGCCGGGCGGGACGAGAGCGTCCGCCCGCCGCAGGAAGCGGCGCACGTCGGCCTCGTCGGCCTCGAGCTCGGCGTTGCCGTCGGGGGAGGACAGGCGAAGGACGATCCGCGGGCGACCGTCGGCGGACTCGGTGCAGGGACGCACCTGCACGTCCCCCGCACCGCTCGGCTCGCTCAGGCCCTCGCGCAGCAGGTCGCGGGCGAAGACCCACTCGACGTCGGCGTCGCCGCCGCGGAAGACGGCGTGGATCGCGTACGGGTCGTCGGCGCCGTAGTGGAGGCTGGCGGGGACCGGCAGCCCGGGGCCGCTGGTCGTCCGGAGCCGCAAGGAGACGTCGACGTCGACCTCGGTCTTGCGGTGCGGCAGTGCAGGCACGTCGACCTCCGTGTGCTCTTGGCCGCTGACGGGCTCCAGCGACCGTGCTGACGAGTTTCCCACCAAATGCGCCGTCGAAACACTCGAACGACGCAACTCGGACGCCCGCGTGTCGCCGGCGGTTCCCCGGCCCGTCCACGGGCGGACATCGACGCCCCGAGAAGGGTGGTGTGACCCGGCTCACGAGGCACGCGCACAGAACGTCCCCAGGGAGCGGGAGCGCAGCGCCGCCCCCGGACGTTGGAGGTGCGTGGAGCCGGGGACGGGCCGGACGCGAGCGCGGGACGAGCAGCAGGGAGGCGTGGTGGGAGCGGTGCACACGCAGGGCCACGGCACGGGAGCCGGCGCGGACGGGGACGGGCCCGGCGCGCAGCCGCGGACGGGCGACGACCTGCCGGGCCCCCGGCTGCCCGACCCGCCCCGCGCCGGGCAGGCCGTGGGACGGCAGGTCGACGCCGACGTGGCGCGCACGGGGTCGGCGGGCGAGGCGCCGGCCGCGGGAGCTCCGGCCGCCCGCACCGCCCACCAGCACCGGGCCCGCCGGGTGCGCGCGGCCCTGCACGCCCGGCGCGAGCTGATCCGTGCCGACGCCCGCCGCAACGCGCTGTACCGCGCGGTCGTCGGGGCGTTCGGCACGCTCGTGGTCGTCGTGGGTCTGGCGCTCGTCCCGCTGCCCGGCCCCGGCTGGCTGGTCGTCTTCATGGGGCTCGCCGTCCTGGGCAGCGAGTTCTCCTCGGCGCAGCGGGTCAAGCACTTCGGCGAGCGCCAGCTCCACCGCTGGGTGCGCTGGATCGCCGCCCGTTCCCTGGCCGTCCGCGCGGCGCTCGGCGCGGGGACGGCGGCCGCCGTGGCCGCGCTGGCCTGGGGTTACCTCGCCTGGCAGGGGCTGCCCGCCTGGACCCCGGAGGTCGTCTCCGCGCAGCTGCAGTGGGTCCCGGGCCTGGCGCGCGGCTGACCGCGGGGCGGTCGTGACCAGCCCCGCAGGTCCGGTATGGTTCTCAGGCCGGTCGCGTTCAGCGCGACGACCGGGCGATTAGCTCAGTGGTAGAGCACTTCGTTCACACCGAAGGGGTCACTGGTTCGAACCCAGTATCGCCCACCCAGCACACTCGTGGGGTGTCCGTCACCGGCGCCCTGCGCGAGATCCACCTCTTCCCCGTGAAGTCCGCCGGGGGACTGTCCCCGGACACCGCCCGCGTCGGCCTCGACGGTCTCGTCGGCGACCGGTCCCACGCCGTCGTCGACGCCGGCGGGCAGGTGCTCGCCGCCAAGAGCGTCCCCCGGCTGCGCGAGCTCGGGCTCACCGGCGACGGGCCGCCCGCCCTGCTCGTCCCCGGCGGGCAGGACCTCGCCACCTTCCTCGGCGTCGACGGGGCCCGCCTGGCCCCCGTCCCCGGCGGGGCGCGGCAGGTCGAGGCCGTCCACGTCGTCACCCTGGCCCAGCGCGCCGACCCGGCGGCGGGGGACACCTCGCGCGCGAACCTCGTCCTCGACCTCGACGCGCCGCTCCCGTCCGGGACCCTGCTGCGGACCGGGACGGCCCTGCTGGAGGTCGTGGGGGTCCCGCGGCACTGCGGCGGGGTCTTCGCGCGGGTCGTGGAACCGGGGGCGTTGCGGGTCGGGGACGTGGTGGACGTGGTGGACGTGGTGGTGGACGTGGTGGTGGACGTGGACGTGGTCGTCGAGGAGGGCTCGGGCCCGCCCGGATAGAGTCCGGGAGTCCATCCACGCCAACCTCGGAGGCCCACGGTGTCCGCCCAGCTGTCCATCACCCGATCCGGCGCCGCGGGCCAGGAGACGCAGCAGGTCACCGCCGGCACGACGGCGGCCGAGCTGTTCACCGAGGAGCGCGACGTCGTCGTCGCCCGCGTCAACGGTGAACTGCGCGACCTGTCCCACGTGCTGGCCGACGGTGACGTCGTGGAGGGCGTGCTCGTCTCATCCGAGGACGGGCTGGCGGTCCTGCGCCACTCGACCGCGCACGTGATGGCCCAGGCGGTGCAGCAGCACTTCCCCGAGGCCAAGCTCGGCATCGGCCCGCCCATCCGCGACGGCTTCTACTTCGACTTCGACGTCGAGCGTCCCTTCACCCCCGACGACCTCAAGACCGTCGAGAAGACGATGCAGCGCATCGTCAAGGAGGGTCAGCGGTTCGTCCGCCGCGAGGTCTCCGACGACGAGGCGCGCGAGGCGATGGCCGCCGAGCCGTACAAGCTCGAGCTCATCGGCCTGAAGTCCACCGCCGACCAGGCGGCCGAGGGGGCCTCGGCCGAGGTCGGCGAGGGGGGTCTGTCGATCTACGACAACGTCCGCCGGGACGACTCCGTCGCGTTCCGCGACCTGTGCCGCGGGCCGCACATCCCGACCACCCGCCTCGTTGGCAACGGGTTCAGCCTGCTCCGCAGCGCTGCCGCCTACTGGCGCGGCAGCGAGAAGAACCCCCAGCTGCAGCGCATCTACGGCACGGCCTGGCCGTCCAAGGACGAGCTGAGGGCCTACCAGGAGCGCGTCGCCGAGGCCGAGCGCCGCGACCACCGCCGCCTCGGTGCCGAGCTCGACCTCTTCTCCTTCCCCGACGAGATCGGCTCCGGCCTCGTCGTGTTCCACCCCAAGGGCGGGGTCGTGAAGCGGGAGATGGAGGACTACGTCCGCCGCCGGCACATCGAGGAGGGGTTCTCCTACGTCGGCACCCCGCACATCTCCAAGGGCGGCCTGTTCGAGACGTCCGGGCACCTGCCGTACTACGAGGACACGATGTTCCCCGGCATGGAGCTGGAGAACTCGACGTACTACCTCAAGGCCATGAACTGCCCCATGCACAACCTGATCTTCCGTTCGCGCGGGCGGTCCTACCGGGAACTGCCGCTGCGGTTCTTCGAGTTCGGGTCGGTCTACCGCTACGAGAAGTCCGGTGTGGTGCACGGCCTCACGCGCGTGCGCGGGCTGACCCAGGACGACTCCCACAGCTACGTCACCGCCGAGCAGGCGCCCGGCGAGATCAAGCACCTGCTCGACTTCGTCCTGGGGCTGCTCAAGGACTTCGGCCTCGACGACTACTACCTCGAGCTGTCGACCCGCGGCGACTCCGAGAAGTTCATCGGCTCGGACGAGGAGTGGGCCACCGCCACCGCCGTCCTGGAGACGGCGGCGAAGGAGACCGGCCTGGAACTGGTCGCCGACCCCGGCGGCGCCGCGTTCTACGGCCCGAAGATCTCCGTGCAGGCCAAGGACGCCATCGGCCGCACCTGGCAGATGTCGACCATCCAGTACGACTTCAACCAGCCGGCGCGGTTCGGTCTGGAGTACACCTCCGCCGACGGCTCCAAGCAGCAGCCGGTGATGATCCACTCGGCCAAGTTCGGTTCGCTCGAGCGCTTCTTCGGCGTCCTCGTCGAGCACTACGCCGGTGCGTTCCCCCCGTGGCTCGCACCCGTGCAGGTCGTGGGCATCCCCGTCGCCGACGCCCACGTGCCGCACCTGGTGGAGGTCGCCGAGCGGCTGCGCGCCGCGGGCGTGCGCGTCGAGGTCGACGACACCGACGACCGGATGCCCAAGAAGATCCGCACGTGGACGAAGCAGAAGATCCCCTTCCTGCTCATCGCCGGCGCCGAGGACGTCGAGAACGGCGCCGTGTCCTTCCGGTTCCGCGACGGCAGCCAGGAGAACGGCGTGCCCGTGGCCGACGCCGTGGAACGCATCGCGGCGGCCGTCCGCGACCGGGTGCAGGTGTGAGCGAGTCCTCCCCGGACGTGCCCGCGGACCCCGCCGTCGAACCGGCGGAGGGGTTCGCGGGCGAGCCCGACGGGTTCGGCCGGCTGTGGACGCCGCACCGGATGGCGTACATCCAGGGCGAGCACAAACCCGCCGACGCCGAGTCCGGCAGCTGCCCGTTCTGCCGGGCCCCCGGGCTCGGTGACGCCGAGGGCCTCGTCGTGCGGCGGGGGGAGCACGTGTTCGCCGTGCTCAACCTGTTCCCGTACAACCCGGGGCACCTCATGGTCTGCCCGTACCGGCACGTCTCGGCCTACGTCGACCTCGAGGCCCACGAGCTGGCCGAGTTCACCGCGTTCACCCGGGCGGCCGTCCGGACGCTGAGCGCCGCGTCCGCGCCCGCCGGGTTCAACCTCGGCATGAACCAGGGCGAGGTCGCGGGGGCGGGCATCGCCGCGCACCTGCACCAGCACGTCGTGCCGCGGTGGCAGGGCGACGCGAACTTCCTGCCCGTCGTGGGCCGGACGAAGGCGATGCCCGAACTGCTCGAGGACACGCGAGCGCGCCTGGCCGCCGCGTGGGTCACCGACGCAACCGGCTGAGCGCCCTACCCTTCGACACGATGCTCAACACCTACGGCCGCGCCTTCGCCACGAAGATCTTCACCCCCGTCGCGCGCTTCCTGCTGCGCTGCGGGGTCACGCCCGACATGGTCACCATCGCGGGGACCGTCGGGGTGGTCGCGTGCGGCCTGGGGCTCTACACCACCGGCCACCTGTTCTGGGGGTCGCTCGGGGCCACGCTCTTCGTCCTGTCGGACACCATCGACGGGACGATGGCGCGGATCCGCGGGAGCTCGGGGAAGTGGGGCGCCTACCTGGACTCCTCCCTCGACCGCGTCGCCGACGCCGCCCTGTTCGGGGGGCTCGTCGTCTGGTTCGCCCGTGGCGGGCAGTCCGACCTGACGGCCGGGCTGGCGCTGGCGTGCCTCGTCCTCGGCAGCACCGTCTCCTACGTCAAGGCGCGAGCCGAGGGGCTCGGCTTCACCGCCAACGTCGGCCTCGCCGAACGGGGCGAACGCATCGTCGCGGTCCTCGTCGGGGCGGGGTTCGTGGGTCTGGGCGTCCCCCTCGTCTTCCTCCAGGTCGTGCTGGCGCTGCTCGCGCTCGCCAGCGCCGTCACGGTCGTGCAGCGCATGGCGGTGGTGCGGCGCCAGGCCCTCGCGGTGCCGCCGGCCGACGCGTGAGCCTGCGCGAACCGCTGGTCGTCGGCGCCTTCCGGGCGGCCTGGCGCTTCGCCCG
Organism: Kineococcus endophyticus; assembly: GCF_040796495.1. Taxonomy (NCBI): domain Bacteria; kingdom Bacillati; phylum Actinomycetota; class Actinomycetes; order Kineosporiales; family Kineosporiaceae; genus Kineococcus; species Kineococcus endophyticus. The sequence goes on from NZ_JBFNQN010000017.1 coordinate 89,811, forward strand.
CGTGGTGCCCGAGGACGTCGCCGTCACCGCCAGCCGGCGCGTGGCCGACCGGCTGGCCCGCCGCGGTGGACCGCGGGTGGAGCAGCTGCGGCGCAACGTCGCCCACGCCCGTCCGGACGCCGGGCCCGCGGAGCTGGACGTCCTCGTGCGCGACGGCCTGCGCAGCTACGCCCGGTACTGGCTCGACGCGTTCCGGCTGCCGGGGTGGACCCGGGAACGGACCGTCGGCACCGTCCGGATGGACCACGGTGAGCAGCTGCGCGCGGCGCTGGCGGACGGCCGCGGCGCGATCGGGTTCCTCGGCCACCTGGGCAACTGGGACCACGCGGCGGCCTGGTCGGCCACCGAGCTCGCCCCCGTCGTCACCGTCGCCGAGCGCCTGCGGCCCGAGGAGGTCTACGAGGAGTTCCTCGCCTTCCGCCGCTCCCTCGGCGTCGAGGTGCTCCCGCTGGGCGACCCCGCCACCTTCGGCACCCTCCTGCGGCGGCTGCGCGCCGGCGCCTTCGTCCCGTTGCTGGCCGACCGCGACCTCTCCGCGGCCGGCGTCGAGGTCGACTTCCTCGGGGAACGGGTGCGGATGGCACAGGGCCCGGCCGCCCTGGCCCTGGCGACGGGCGCCCCGCTGTTCCCCTTCGGCCTGTTCCACGAGGTCGCCGGCGGCCGGCGGGTCCTCGTCATCGACGTCGGCCCGCAGGTGCCGGTGCCGGACCGGCGCCCCGACGAGACGTCCCGCGAGCACCGCCGGCGCGCCGTGGCCCAGATGACTCAGGCGTGCGCCGACGCCCTCGCCGCGGTCGTCGTCGCGCACCCCGACGAGTGGCACGTCCTGCAGCCCGTCTTCGGGCAGGGCTGAGGCGTGCGGATCGGCATCGTCTGCCCGTACTCCTTCGACGTGCCCGGTGGCGTGCAGTTCCACGTGCGCGACCTCGCCGAGCACCTCCTGGGCCTCGGCCACCACGTCCGCGTCCTGGCCCCCGCCGACGACGAGTCCACGCTGCCGCCGTTCGCCGACCCCGGCGGCAACGTCGTCGCCGTGCCGTACAACGGGTCCGTCGCGCGGCTGTCCTTCGGGCCCGTCACCGCGGGCCGCGTCCGGCGCTGGCTGGTGGAGGGGTCCTTCGACGTCCTGCACGTGCACGAACCCCTGTCGCCCAGCACGTCGCTGCTCGCGCTGTGGGCCGCCACCCGGGCCACGACGGGCCCGCTCGTCGCGACCTTCCACACGGCCAACCTGCGCTCACGGGCCATGCAGGCCGCCTTCCCGCTGCTGCGCCCGAGCCTGGAGAAGATCTCCGCGCGCATCGCCGTCAGCGAGGACGCGCGGCGGACGGTCGTCGAGCACGTCGGCGGCGACGCCGTCGTCGTGCCCAACGGCGTCGTGACCCGCGCCTTCGCGCAGGCACCCCGCCGGCCGGAGTGGACGGGGACAGCGCAGCGGCCCGTCGTGGCCTTCGTCGGCCGGCTCGACGAGCCCCGCAAGGGGCTGCCGCTGCTGTGCGAGGCGGTCCCGCTGGTGCGCGCCGTCGTCCCCGGCGCGCGGTTCCTCGTCGCCGGTCGCGGGGACGTCGCCGCCGCCCGCGAGCTGCTGGCGCCCGCCGACCGGGACGCCGTGGAGTTCCTCGGCGCCGTCGACGACCGGGCCAAGGAGTCGCTGCTGGCCAGCGCCGACGTCTACCTCGCCCCGCACACCGGTGGGGAGAGCTTCGGCATCGTGCTCGTCGAGGCGATGGCCGCCGGCGTGGCCGTCGTGGCGGCCGACCTCGGCGCCTTCCGCCGGGTGCTCGGCGACGGGGCCCACGGCGCGCTCTTCACCGCCGGTGACGCCGCGGCCGCTGCGCGGGAGGTGCTGGCCCTCCTCGCCGATCCCGCCCGCCGCGCCGCCCTCGCCGCCGCCGGGCAGGCGGCGTCCGCGCGCTACGACTGGTCCGTCGTCGCGCAGGAGGTCCTGCGCGTCTACGAGACGGTCGTCGGGCACCGGGGGACGAGCCGGTGACCGCCCTGACGTGGGTGCTCGCCGCCCTGCTCGTCCTCGCGGCGCTCGCGGGCTGGCTGTCGGCCACGGCGCAACGCGTCGACCGGCTGCACCGCCGGGTGGAGACGAGCCGCGCCGCCCTCGACGCGGAGCTGACGCGCCGGGCCAGCGCGGCCCTGGAGTTCGCGCTGGAGAGCTCCGACCGCCTCGACCCCGCCTCGGCGCTGCTGCTGGCCGACGCCGCGACGACGAGCCTGGACGCGCCCCGCACCCCGGCCGCCCTGCGCGAGGCCAACGACGCCGACGACGCGCACCGCTGGCGCGTGGAGTCCGACCTCACCCGCGCGCTGGCCGTGGCCCTGCCGCCGGAGGACGGCGAGGGGCTGGGACGGGTCGTGGACGCGGCCCGCCGCGTCCAGCTGGCGCGGCGCTTCCACAACGACGCCGTCGTGCAGACGCGGCGGTTGCGGGGCAAGCGCATCGTGCGCTGGGCCCACCTCGCGGGACGGGCCAGGGTCCCGGAAACGGCGGACTTCCTCGACGGGGACGGCGACGGACCCGGGTCGTAGGATTGCGCCCGCCTGAACTCCGTCCGACCGATCGCGAGGCACGCGCACGTGAGCAGTGAAGTCAGCACCGGGGCAACCAGCGGACCGGCCGTGGGGACCAGTCGCGTCAAGCGCGGCATGGCCGAGATGCTCAAGGGCGGCGTCATCATGGACGTCGTCACCGCCGACCAGGCGCGGATCGCCGCCGACGCGGGCGCGGTCGCCGTCATGGCCCTCGAGCGGGTCCCCGCCGACATCCGCGCCGAGGGCGGCGTCTCCCGGATGTCCGACCCCGACATGATCGACTCGATCATCTCCGCGGTCTCCATCCCCGTCATGGCCAAGGCCCGCATCGGGCACTTCGTCGAGGCGCAGGTGCTGCAGTCCCTCGGGGTCGACTACATCGACGAGTCCGAGGTCCTCACCCCGGCCGACTACGCCCACCACATCGACAAGCACTCCTTCACCGTCCCCTTCGTCTGCGGGGCGACCAACCTCGGGGAGGCGCTGCGGCGCATCACCGAGGGTGCGGCGATGATCCGCTCCAAGGGCGAGGCCGGCACGGGCGACGTCTCCAACGCCGTGACCCACATGCGGACCATCCGCGCCGAGGTGAACCGGCTGCGGTCGATGTCCCCCGACGAGGTCTACGTCGCCGCCAAGGAGATGGCCGCTCCCTACGACCTCGTCAAGGAGGTCGCCGAGACGGGCAAGCTGCCGGTCGTGCTGTTCACCGCCGGGGGCATCGCCACCCCCGCGGACGCGGCGATGATGATGCAGCTCGGCGCCGACGGCGTCTTCGTCGGCTCCGGCATCTTCAAGTCCGGCAACCCGGCCCAGCGCGCCGAGGCCATCGTCAAGGCGACGACCTTCTTCGACGACCCCGACGTCGTCGCGAAGGTCTCCCGCGGTCTGGGCGAGGCCATGGTCGGCCTGAACGTCGAGGCCATCCCCGAGCCGCACCGCCTGGCCCAGCGCGGCTGGTGACGACCCCGGAGCCGGACCTGCTCGGCCCGGAGTGGGGACACGGCCCCGACGGGGTCCGCACCCGCAGCGCGTCCCGCGTCGTCGTCCTCGACGACGCGGGACGCGTCCTGCTGCTGCGCGGCTCCGACCCCACCCGGCCCGGCACCGACTGGTGGTTCACCGTCGGCGGCGGCCGTGAGCCGGGGGAGGACCCCCGCACCGCGGCCGCGCGGGAGCTGCGCGAGGAGACCGGGCTCGACGTCGACCCCGCCGAGCTCGACGGACCGGTCTGGTCGCGCACGGCGCACTTCCCGTTCCTCGGCGCGCAGTGCCGTCAGACCGAGGAGTTCTTCGTCCACCGCGTCGCCGAGGGCTTCGAGGTCGACCGGACCGGCTGGACCGACCTCGAGCGTGCGTCCGTCAGCGAGTCGCGGTGGTGGGTCCCGGCCGAGCTCGCCGGGTCCGGCGCGGTGTTCTACCCCGTCGACCTGCCCCGGCTCGTGGGCGAGCTGCCGGCGCTCTGGACGGGACCACCGCTCCCCATCACCTGACCGCTCTGCTCACCCCTGCCGGGACAGGACCAGCCCGGCGGCGCCGTCGAGGCTGCGGGCGTCGAGCACCTGGACCCGGCGCTCGGACACCAGGTCCTGGTCGGTGCGCCAGTCCTGCGCGGTGCTCAGCACCGCGATCCGCCCGCCGCCGATCTGCACCACCTGTTCCACCGACCCCCACGACGTCGCCGAGGTCCTGGCGAGGAGGTGCTCGCCCAGCGCCTGGACCGTCCCGTCCCCGGCGACCGCGACGCTGCGCAACGACGGTCCGTCGGGGGTGTCGACGGGCAGGACGGCGACGCCGGCGGTCGGGTCGAACACGAAGGCCCGCGCGTCCCACTCGACCGCCGAGCTCGACCCCGGCACGACGAGGTTCCCCGTCCGCTGCGGCCGCGCGGGGTCCCGGACGTCGACCGCCGAGACCTGCAGGCCGCGGACGGCGCCGGAGGTCGGGTCGGCGTCCTGCCCCACGCCGAGCAGGCGGCCGTCGCCGACCGGGTGCAGGTAGGCGGAGTACCCGTCCACCTTCAACTCCCCGGACAGGCGTGGCGACGCCGGGTCCGCCAGGTCCAGGACGTACAGCGGATCGGTCTGGCGGAACGTCACGACGTAGGCCCGGTCGCCGTCGTAGCGGACGCCCCGGACCTGTTCCCCCACCCCCAGCCCGTCGACGCGGCCGACCACGTCCAGCCGGCCGTCGTCCTCACCGAGCACGAGCACGGAGCTGCTCGAGTCCGGCACCCCGCCGTCGGCCGCCCACGCCGGTCCCGTCGTGGTCGCCACCCGCAGGAACCCGTCGCGCGCGGAGAACGCCCACCGGCCCAGGACCCGGCCCGCGACCTCGCCCGAGGCGGTGTGCCTCGTGCGGGGACCGTCGTAGGCGAAGCCGTGGACCTGGGTCGTGGCCGCGGCGGGGGTCGCGGGTGCGGTGCTGTCGATGAGCGTCGGCCTCCCGAACCCGCCCGCCGTCGTGGCCAGGTACAGGCGGTCCGTGCTGGCGTAGACGACGTCGGTGGACGCGGTGACGCCGACGGCGTCGGTCTGCACGTCCGCGTCGGAGGTGACGTCCGCCGGCGCGACGGAGACGACCGCCACGACGCCGGAGCCGGACTGGACGTCGGGGTGCGTCACGGCCGAGCACGCCACGGCCGGGCGCAGACCGGCGACGGAACCGTCCGCGGCCCGCTCGACGACCTGCGGCAGGAACTGCGTGTCGAGGGCCCGCGCGAGGACAGCCCGGTTGGCCAGCAGGCCCGCCTGCTCCGAGGGCGCGTCCTGCACCCACGGCAGCACCGGGTCGGTCCCGAGGACGAGCCGGACGACACCGCCGGAGAGCCGGGCGTCGACGTACCGGCCCGCGTACTCGCGGTGCCCGACGACCCGCGGGGACCGGGGGGCGGACAGGTCCACGACGGTGGCCACGACGCTGGAGCCGACGGACGAGGCGTCGACGGCGGTCTGCGGCCACCGCTGCGTGAGCACCACCGCCCGGTCACCCGCGAGCAGGAGCTGCGGCTGCTGGCCGGAGGCGTCCTGCGCGCCCGGGAGCGACACCGCCCCCAGCCGGCGCGGCGTGCGACCGGTGACGTCGAGGACGACGAGGTCGGCGCCGGCCGTGGTGACGAGCCGGCCGTCCTGGGCCAAGGCGGTGGCCGGCTCCCCGACCCCCGCCTCCTGGACGTTCAGACCCCCGTCACCGGCGCCGACCGCACCGGCGGACGCGGCGCTGTCCTGCGTGGCCACGGTCCCCGAGGCCCCCGAGGCCGGGACGCCACCACCGCCGTACCCCCAGCTCGTGACCTGCGGCCCGATGGCCTCCCGGGCCCAGCGGCCGAGGGCGGCGCAGTCGTCGAAGGAGGTCAGCCCACCGGCGGCCCCGGCGCCGGGGGCGACGGCGACGGCGAGGCCGGTCGTCAGGGCGAGGGCCGCCGCGGCGGCGGCGCTGCGGCGCAGGAGGGGTCGGTGCGAGGTCACGGGACGCTCCGGGGTTCGGCGGGGCGGTGTGACGCCGGGACGGGGCGGCCGGTTCCCGCCCCTACGCTGCCCGGGTGAGCAGCACCACCTCCACCCGGCCCACCATCGGCGTCCTCGCGCTGCAGGGCGACGTCCGCGAGCACGTCGCCGCCCTCGAGGCCGGAGGCGCACGAGCCGTCACCGTCCGCCGCCCGTCCGAACTGGCCGCCGTCGACGGGCTCGTGCTCCCTGGCGGGGAGTCCACCACCATCGACCGGCTGCTGCGGGTCTTCGAGCTGCGCGACGACCTGCGCGCGCGCATCGCGGACGGCCTGCCCGTGTACGGCTCCTGCGCCGGGATGATCCTGCTGGCCGACCGCCTGCTCGACGGGGCGCAGGGCCAGGAGACCCTCGGCGGCCTCGACGTCACCGTGCGCCGCAACGCCTTCGGCCGCCAGGTGGACTCCTGGGAGGAGCACCTGCCCCTGACCGGCGTCACCGACGGCGGCTCGCCCGTGGACGCGGTCTTCATCCGCGCCCCGTGGGTCGAGGAGGCCGGACCGGACGTGCAGGTGCTCGGCCGGGTGGGCTCCGGGCCCGCCGCGGGTAGGATCGTCGCCGTGCGGCAGGGCGCTCTGCTGGCCACGGCCTTCCACCCGGAGATCACCGGGGACGACCGGGTGCACCGCCACTTCGTGGCGATGGTGCAGGAGCGGGACTGAGGCACACCTTTTCGAGCAGTTCGAGCGAGGCGGAGGGAACCACATGTCCGGCCACTCCAAGTGGGCGACGACGAAGCACAAGAAGGCCGTCGTCGACGCCAAGCGCGCCAAGAGCTTCGCTCGCCTCATCAAGAACATCGAGGTCGCGGCGCGCACGGGTGGCGGTGACCCGGCCGGCAACCCGACGCTCTACGACGCCATCCAGAAGGCGAAGAAGACGTCGGTGCCCGCCGACAACATCGACCGCGCCGTCAAGCGCGGGTCCGGGGCCGAAGCCGGCGGTGCCGACTGGCAGACGATCATGTACGAGGGCTACGGCCCCAACGGCGTCGCGCTGCTCGTCGAGTGCCTGACGGACAACAAGAACCGGGCCGCCATGGAGGTCCGGACGGCGATGACGCGCAACGGCGGCTCGATGGCCGACCCCGGCAGCGTCTCGTACATGTTCAGCCGCAAGGGCGTCGTCGTCATCGGCAAGGAGGGGACCGACCTCAGCGAGGACGACGTCCTCCTCGCGGTCCTCGAGGCCGGCGCCGAGGAGGTCACCGACCAGGGCGACACCTTCGAGGTCGTCTGCGAGGCCACCGACCTCGTGGCGGTGCGCGAGGCGCTGCAGGCGGCGGGGATCGACTACGACTCGGCCGAGAACAGCTTCGTCCCCAGCGTCCAGGTGCCGCTGGACGCCGACGGAGCCACGAAGGTGTTCAAGCTCATCGACGTCCTCGACGACTGCGACGACGTGCAGAACGTCTTCGCCAACTACGACGTCTCCGACGACGTCATGGCGGCCCTCGAGGACGCCTGACACTCCGTCCCGCAGCACCTCACGGCCCCCACGATCACTCCGTGCGATCGTGGGGGCCGTGCGCGTGCTGGCGGTGGACCCGGGCCTGACCCGGTGCGGGATCGGGGTGGTCGACGCCGTCCGCACGGGCCGGCGGGCCGCCATGGTCGGCGTCGGCGTCGTCCGGACGCCCGCCACCGACCCCGTCGAGTCCCGGTTGCTCGCGATCAGCGAGGGGCTCGAGACCTGGCTGGACGCCCACCGCCCGGACGTCGTCGCCGTCGAGCGCGTCTTCGCCCAGGCCAACGTCCGCTCGGTCATGGGGACCGCCCAGGCGGCGGGGCTCGTGCTCGTCGCGGCCGCCCGCCGCGGGCTGCCCGTCGCGATGCACACGCCGAGCGAGGTCAAGGCGGCGGTCACCGGGGACGGCCGGGCCGAGAAGGAGCAGGTGACGACGATGGTCACCCGCATCCTCGGCCTCGACAGCCCCCCGCGACCGGCCGACGCCGCCGACGCCCTGGCCCTGGCCCTGTGCCACCTGTGGCGGGGTGGGGCGACCTCCCGGCTGGAGGCCGCCGCGCACTCCGCCCTCGTGACGGGCCGGCGGAACGCCTACGCCGAAGCGGAAGCTCAGGCGAGGCGCTCGCGCACGAAGCTCGTCGTGCGCTCCCAGGCCAGCTCGGCGGACTCGCGCCGGTAGTTGGGGCGCTCGTCGTTGTAGAAGGCGTGCGGCGCGGGGTACTCGTGCAGCGTCACGTCCACCCCCGCTTGCTCGCGGATGCGCTCCGCCGTCGCACGGACGGCGTCCAGCGGCACCGAGGTGTCCTCCTCGCCGTAGTGGCCGAGGACGGCCGCGCGCAGGCCCGAGAAGTCGGTGTCCTCGCCCGGCAGCCCGTACCAGGGCACGGCCGCGCCGACCCGCTCGCCCTGCTGGGCCGCGAGGCGCAGGACGAAGCCACCGCCCATGCAGAAGCCGACCGCGCCCACGGTCGAGGACGTGACCTCGGGCCGGTCCAGCAGGTAGGTCACGGCGCCGGCGAGGTCCTGGGCGGCCTGCTCGGCCGGCAGGTCCGTCATGAGCTGCGCGGCTTCGGCGGAGTCGTGGGTCGTGCGGCCGCCGTAGAGGTCGGGGGCCAGGGCGACGAAGCCCTCGCGGGCGAAGCGGTCGACGATGGCTGCGATGTGGTCGGTCAGGCCCCACCACTCCTGGATGACGATGACGCCGGGGCCGCTGCCGGACTCCGGGACGCGCAGGTAGCCGTGCGCGTGGCCCGACTCCGTGGCGCTGTCGAAGGTGACGTTCTGGAGGGCGTTCTCGTTCTGCTCGTGGCTCACGGCAGCACTCTGCACCGGCGTGCCGGGTCCGTCGTGTCGGAGGGTCCGTCTAGCGTCTCGTACTGGAGCCGGCGCCCTGCGCCGGAGTGTTCGTCTCGGGTCTGGAGGTCGTGTGATCGCGTCGGTGCGCGGGCGGGTGCTCGCGGTGCGGCTGGACTCGGCGGTCGTCGAGGTGGGCGGTGTCGGGATGTTCGTCCTGGCCGCGCCGGCGACGCTCGCCGGGCTGCGGGTCGGCGAGGAGGCGCTGCTGCACACGACGCTCGTGGTGCGCGAGGACTCCTTGACGCTGTTCGGCTTCGCCGACGCCGACGAGAAGGAGGTCTTCGAGATCGTCCAGACCGCCTCCGGGGTGGGTCCGAAGATGGCCCTGGCGATGCTCGCCGTGCACCGGCCCGACGGGATCCGGTCCGCCGTCGCCGCCGACGACCACGCCGCCCTCGTGCGCGTCCCCGGCATCGGCAAGAAGACCGCGCAGCGCATCTGCCTGGAGCTGGGGGACCGGCTCGGCCCGCCCGCGGGTGCTCCGGCCCCCGCTCCCGTCGTCGGTGGGGGCGACCCCCGCAAGGACAAGGTCGTCGAGGCGCTCGTCGGGCTCGGGTACCCGGTCAAGCAGGCCGGGGACGCCGTGGACGCCGTGCTCTCGGACGATCCCGACGGCACCGCGGCGGACGCCGACGTGCCCGGTGCGCTGCGCGCGGCCCTGCGCCACCTGTCGGGTCGCGGATGAGCGACCGGCTGGTGACCACGGGTGCGGACGAGCGGGAACGGGCCGCCGAGTCGGCCCTGCGCCCGCACGGCCTCGACGAGTTCGTCGGGCAGAAGGTCGTCCGCGAGCAGCTCTCGCTCGTCCTGGACGCAGCCAAGGCGCGTCAGGCGCCGAGCGACCACGTCCTGTTCTCCGGGCCCCCCGGTCTGGGCAAGACGACGCTGGCGATGATCGTCGCCTCCGAGATGGGCGCCCCGCTGCGCCAGTCCAGCGGTCCGGCCATCCAGCACGCGGGGGACCTCGCGGCCGTCCTCAGCTCCCTCGACGAGGGGGAGGTCCTCTTCCTCGACGAGATCCACCGGATGGCACGTCCGGCCGAGGAGATGCTCTACATCGCGATGGAGGACTTCCGCGTCGACGTCGTCGTCGGCAAGGGCGCGGGGGCGACGGCCATCCCGCTGGAGCTGCCGAAGTTCACCCTCGTCGGGGCCACGACGAGGGCCGGGCTGCTGCCCGCCCCGTTGCGGGACCGGTTCGGCTTCACGGGCTACCTCGACTTCTACACGCCCGAGGAGCTCGTGCAGGTGCTGCGGCGCAGCGCTTCCCTGCTGGGCGTGCAATTGACGGCCGAGGGCGCGGCCGAGATCGGCGGCCGGTCCCGGGGGACGCCCCGCATCGCCAACCGCCTCCTGCGACGGGTGCGGGACTGGGCCCAGGTCCGCGGGTCCGGCATCGTCGACCGCAACGCGGCCCGTGCGGCGCTGGAGGTCTACGAGGTCGACGAGCGCGGGCTCGACCGGCTCGACCGCGCCGTCCTCGACGCGCTGTGCCGCCGCTTCGGCGGCGGACCCGTCGGGCTGTCGACGCTGGCCGTCGTCGTGGGGGAGGAGGCCGAGACGGTCGAGACCGTCGCCGAGCCCTTCCTCGTGCGCGAGGGCCTGCTGGGGCGCACGCCGCGCGGGCGCATCGCCCTGCCCGACACGTGGGCGCACCTGGGGCTGACCCCGCCGCGCGACGCCCCCGTCGGCGCGGCCTGGCAGCTGCCCCTGGAGGACGCTGTGGGCGACGCTCCCGGGAGTGCTGGGACGCAAGGGCCGACCGGGTGAACCCCTAGACTGCCCGGGCGAGTCGGTCCCGCGCCGTGCTCCTGCCCCCGTCCCGCGGAACCCGGCAGGGGCCTGTGGCGTTGGGTCGGCCGAGTCGGCACAGGGCCGACACAGGTGCCGGTGAGTCGTCGATCCCACCGGTGCGGAGAGGTGTTTCCCGTGGGTGGTAGCAGCAGCTCGTTGTTCTTCCTGTTGATCATGGCCGCGCTGCTGGTCTTCATGTTCAGCCGGACGCGCAAGCAGCAGAAGGCCCAGCAGCAGATGCAGAACGACATCGGCCCGGGTGCGGAGGTCATGACGACCTCCGGCATGTTCGGGACGGTCGTCGAGCGCACGGCCGAGCACGTGGTCATCGAGATCGCTCCCGGCCTGCAGACCCGCTGGACGCCGCGCGCCGTGGCCCGCGTGGTCACCCCGGTGGCTCCCGTCGAGGAGGCTCCGCTGAGCGAGGCCGACCGCGCGCCGGACTCCCTCGAGGGGCTCGACCTGACCAAGCGCGACGGGGACACGCCCGGCGAGAGCGGAACCGGTACCCCTCGCGCATAGCGATTACTGGTATGACAGCAGTCGTCCACGAGCAGTGACAAGCTTGCGCTGACCGGGTGGTGGTCCCGCCACCCGGACGGCGCCTGTCCCGAGGTGTTGAGTGTCCAACGACCGGCCCACCGGCCCCCCACGCGTGCGCCGCGGCGCACCGATCCGTCGACCCCACCCCGGCCGCACCCTGGTGGCCCTGGTGCTCGTCGTCGTCGCCGTCTTCGCGGCGGTGGGGGCCGGTTCGATCTGGAGCTCGGCGAAGTGGTCGCCGGGTCTGGCGCTCGACCTCGAGGGCGGGACGCAGGTCGTCCTGACGCCGCGCTCGGCCACCGGTGGGGCCGTCCCCGCCGAGCAGGTGCAGCGGGCGGCGGAGATCATCCGCCAGCGCGTCGACGCCACGGGGCTGTCCGAGACCGAGGTGCAGGTCCAGGGCGGCCAGAACATCTCGGTCTCCATCCCCGGTGAGGCCACGCGCCAGCAGCTCGACCTCATCTCCCAGTCGGCGCAGCTGCGCATGCGCGTCGTGCTGGCCGCCGTCCCCGTGGAGCAAGCGCAGCAGCCCGTGCCGACCCCGAGCGCGACGCCGTCCGGCGAGGCCACCCCGGGAGCGACCCCGTCCGGTGAGGCCACCCCGAGCGGCACGGCCAGCGGAGCGGCCACGACACCCGCGCCCACCCAGAGCGCCGACGGTGCGGCGGCGCCCGCCGCCCTGCAGGCGGCCACGACGCCGCCGGCGGAGCCGCAGGCGACGACGACCGCGCCGAGCCTGGCCGAGATCGCGACCCCGACCCCGACCCCGGGTCCGGGTCAGCCCACCGGGACGCCCACCGCCTCGCCCACCGACGCCAGCGACCAGGCGTGGCTGTCGATCCCCGACCTCGTGCAGCGCTTCCAGGCGCTCGACTGCTCCGACCCGGCCCAGCGGCAGGGCGGCATCGTCGACGACCCGGCCAAGGTGCTCGTGACGTGCGACCAGGACGGCGCGTACAAGTACGTCCTCGGCCCGGCCGAGCTCGAGGGCACCGACCTCGTCAGCGCCACCGCGGCCCAGGCCACGAACAACCAGGGCTTCACCACCGGGGCGTGGGTCGTCCGCATCAAGTTCGACGCCGCCGGTGCCGAGCGCTTCTCCGCGCTCACGACCCGCATCTCCACGCTCGAGTCGCCGCGCAACCAGTTCGCCGCCGTCCTGGACGGGCTCGTCGTCACGGCACCCACGGTGAACCAGCGCTTCGGCGCGGACGTCGACATCGAGGGCAACTTCACCCAGGCCTCCGCCGACGCGCTCGCCCAGCAGCTGCAGTTCGGTGCACTGCCGGTGTCCTTCACGGTGCAGACGGAGGAGCAGATCTCCGCGACGCTCGGGGCGGACCAGCTGCGCAACGGCCTCATCGCCGGCGTCGTCGGCCTCGTCCTCGTCGTCGCCTACATGCTCGTGCAGTACCGCGCCCTGGGCCTGGTGACGGTCGCCAGCCTGGTGCTGTCCGGGGCGCTGACCTACGGCGTCATCCTGCTGCTGAGCTGGCTGCAGGGCTTCCGCCTCAGCCTGGCCGGGGTGGCCGGCCTCATCGTGGCCATCGGCGTCACGGCGGACTCTTTCATCCTGTTCTTCGAACGCGTCCGCGACGAGATCCGCGACGGGCGCATCCTGTCCTCCGCGGTCGAGGCCGGTTGGCGCCGCGCCCGGCGGACGATCATCATCTCCGACGCGGTCAGCCTGCTGTCGGCCGTCGTCCTCTACATCCTCGCGGTGGGCAACGTCCGCGGGTTCGCCTACACCCTGGGCATCACGACGATCATCGACCTCGTCATCGTCGTGCTGTTCACCCACCCCGTGGTCGCGGTCCTGGCGAAGACGAAGTTCTTCGGCGGCGGGCACAAGCTGTCCGGGTTCGACCCCGAGCACCTGGGGTCCGTCGTGGCCCGGCACGCCCTGCACCACGGCGAGCACCGGCCGACCGTCGCCGAACTGCGCCGGGCCGAGCGCGAGAAGGCCCGCAGCGGCGGGGGAGCGGGCGAGACACCCCGTGACGACCGGGACGACGCGAACGGGGACGAGTCCTGATGGGCATGGCAGAACTGGGCAACCGGCTCTACACCGGTGAGTCCTCCTTCGACTTCGTGGGCCGCAAGAAGCTGTGGTTCCTCATCGCCGCAGCCCTCGTGCTGGTCTCGGCGGTGCTGCTGTGGAAGCCGGGCCTGACGTTCGGCATCGAGTTCGAGGGCGGGTCGGAGTTCCGCGTCAGCGGCTCGGCGAACCAGGACGCGGCCCGCGAGGCCGTCGAGGCCGTGCTGCCCGGGACGGTGCCGACCGTCACGAGCGTCGGTCAGGACGGTGTCCGGGTGCAGACGGAGGCGCTCTCCTCCGGCCAGCTGGACGCGGTCAAGGGCGAACTGGTCCAGCGGATGGACGTCCCGGCGAGCGAGGTGACCTCCTCGAGCATCGGTCCGAGCTGGGGCGCCGACGTCACGAACAAGGCCGTCACGGGTCTGATCGTGTTCCTCGTCCTCGTCTCGATCGTCATGACGCTGTACTTCCGCGCCTGGACGATGGCGCTCGCCTCGCTCGTCGCGCTGTTCCACGACCTCGTCATCACCGCCGGCGTCTACGCGGCCGTCGGCTTCGAGGTGACGCCGGCCTCCGTCATCGGGTTCCTGACGATCCTGGGGTACTCGCTCTACGACACCGTCGTGGTCTTCGACAAAGTGCGCGAGAACACGACCGAGGCGTTCCTCAAGCGGGACCGGTCGTTCTCGCAGGCCGCCAACCTGGCGATCAACCAGACCGTCGTCCGGTCGGTCAACACGACGGTCGTCGCGCTGCTGCCCGTCGCGGCGATCCTCTTCATCGGGGACCTGCTGCTCGGGGCCGGCACGCTGCGGGACATCAGCCTCGCGCTGTTCGTCGGGATGCTCGTGGGCGCGTACTCCTCGATCTTCGTGGCGACGCCGCTGCTCGTCGTGCTCCGCGGCCGCGAGGCCCGCGTCAAGGAACTCGACGCGGCGGCGACCGGCCCGGCCCGCACCGAGGACACCGTCGCTGCCGCGGAGCCGCAGGCGTGACCCTGCACCTGCCCGACGAGACCGCCGCCCGCACCGCCGAGCTCGTCGTCCGAGGGTTCCGCGACGTCCCGGACTTCCCCGAGCCCGGGGTCGTCTTCAAGGACATCACCCCGTTGCTGGCGGACCCGGCGGCGTTCGGGGCGGTCACGCGCGTCCTCGCCGACCTCGCGACGGCGACGGGGGCTGACGCCGTGGCCGGCATCGAGGCCCGGGGCTTCATGCTCGCCGCCCCGGCCGCCGAGCGGGCCGGTGTCGGGTTCTGGCCGGTGCGCAAGGCGGGCAAGCTGCCGCCGCCCGTGCTGCGCCGCGACTACGCCCTGGAGTACGGCAGCGCCTCCCTGGAGCTGGCCGCCTCGGCCGTGCGGCCGGGGGCCAGGGTCCTCGTCGTCGACGACGTCCTCGCCACGGGCGGGACGGCGCGGGCGGCCTGCGAACTCCTCGAGGAGGCCGGCGCGCACGTCGTCGGTCTCGTCGTCCTCCTGGAGCTGGCGTTCCTGAACGGCCGGGCGGGGCTGGGGGACCGGGCCGTCGTGGCCCTGCACACCCAGGACTGAGGAACCGGGCGCCCGGCGGACCGGTGAGGTGGCGCACGGGGCACCCGGGCCCGACCTAGACTGGACGTCCGGACGACACGGAGGACGCCATGGCAGACGGCACGGACACCCACGCCACGAGCGCCCCCGCCACGCCCGACGACACGCCGGACGCGACGAGGACACCGCCTGCGCAGGGGGCCGTGGTCCCCGCCCCCCAGCCCGCCCAGCGGCCCGCGGGGGGTGCCCGGCCGAACGGTCCGGAGCGCCGCCGCGGCCAGGAGCAGTACACCGGCCCGGTCACGGCCGGGCGCATGCTCTCCCGCCTGGCCCGCTTCGGCCAACACCGCCAGCAGAGCGTCTCGCCGGTCCTGGAACCCCTGCTGCGCACCGTGCGCGCGACGCACCCCAAGGCCGACCTGTCGGTGGTGGAGAAGGCGTTCGAGCGCGCCGAGCGCGCCCACGACGGTCAGCGCCGCAAGAGCGGCGACCCGTACATCACCCACCCCGTCGCCGTGGCGACGATCCTGGCCGAGCTGGGCATGACGCCGTCGACGCTGGCGGCCGCCCTCCTGCACGACACCGTCGAGGACACCGACTACACGCTGCAGATGCTGCGCGCCGACTTCGGCGACGAGATCGCGCTGCTCGTCGACGGCGTCACCAAGCTCGACAAGGTCACCTACGGCGACGCGGCCCAGGCCGAGACCGTCCGCAAGATGGTCGTGGCGATGGCCAAGGACATCCGCGTCCTCGTCATCAAGCTGGCCGACCGGCTGCACAACGCGCGCACCTGGCGGTACGTCTCGGCCACGTCGGCGGAGAAGAAGGCCCGCGAGACGCTCGAGATCTACGCGCCCCTGGCGCACCGGCTCGGCATGAACACCATCAAGTGGGAGCTGGAGGACCTGTCGTTCGCGACGGTCTACCCCAAGGTGTTCGACGAGATCGTCCGGCTCGTCGCCGACCGGGCCCCCGCCCGCGAGGAGTACCTGCAGGGCGTGCGGGCCCAGATCGAGGACGACCTCAAGGACGCGCGGGTCAAGGCCACCGTGACGGGCCGGCCCAAGCACTACTACTCGATCTACCAGAAGATGATCGTGCGCGGCCGCGACTTCGCGGAGATCTACGACCTCGTCGGGGTCCGCGTCCTGGTCGACTCGGTCCGCGACTGCTACGCCGTCCTCGGTGCGCTGCACGCGCGCTGGAACCCGGTCCCCGGCCGGTTCAAGGACTACATCGCGATGCCCAAGTTCAACATGTACCAGTCGCTGCACACGACGGTCATCGGACCCGAGGGCAAACCCGTCGAGATCCAGATCCGCACGTACACGATGCACCAGCGCGCCGAGTACGGCGTTGCGGCGCACTGGAAGTACAAGGACGACCCGAACGCCGTGGCGGCCGGCACGCGGCCGCAGACGGAGATGGACTGGCTGAAGTCCGTCGTCGACTGGCAGCGGGAGTCCGCCACGGGCGACTTCCTCGACGACCTGCGCTGGGAGATCGGCGCGAACCAGGTCTTCGTCTTCACGCCCAAGGGCGACGTCCAGCAGTTGCCGGCCGGCTCGACGCCGATCGACTTCGCGTACGCCGTCCACACCGAGGTCGGGCACCGCACGATGGGCGCCCGGGTCAACGGCCGGCTCGTCCCGCTCGACTCCACCCTCGACAACGGCGACCTCGTCGAGGTGTTCACGTCCAAGGCGGACGGTGCGGCGCCCAGCCGGGACTGGCTGACCTTCGTCAAGAGCCCCCGGGCGCGCAACAAGATCAAGCAGCACTTCTCCAAGGAGCGCCGCGAGGAGGCGATCGAGGAGGGCAAGGACGAGATCGCCCGCGCCATGCGCAAGCAGCACCTGCCGCTGCAGCGCCTGCTGTCGCACGACTCCCTCGTCGTCGTCGCCCGCGAGCTCAACCACCCCGACGTCTCGGCCCTGTACGCCGCGGTGGGGGAGCGGCACGTCTCGGCCCAGCACGTCGTCGACAAGCTCATCGCGGCCGTCGGTGGGGAGGCCGCCGTCGAGGAGGACCTCGCCGAGGCGACCACCCCGGGCCGGAACCGTCCCAGCCGCAGCAGCGGTGAGGCCGGTGTCGTCGTCGCCGGGGCGGACGACGTCTGGGTCAAGCTCGCGAAGTGCTGCACGCCCGTGCCGAACGACCCGATCGTCGGGTTCGTCACGCGGGGTGCGGGGGTGTCGGTGCACCGGGACGACTGCGAGAACGTCGTGACCCTGCGCCAGGAACCCGAGCGCATCGTCGACGTGCAGTGGGCCTCGGCGATGCCCACCGGGCAGACGCGCCTGTTCCTCGTCCAGATCCAGGTCGAGGCGCTGGACCGGGCCCGGCTGCTCTCGGACGTCACGCGCGTGCTGTCCGACAACCACGTGAACATCCTGTCGGCGACCGTCAGCACGAGCCGGGACCGCGTGGCCCTGTCGAAGTTCTCCTTCGAGATGGCCGAGCCGAGCCACCTGAACCAGGTCCTCGGGGCGGTCCGGAAGGTGGACGGGGTCTTCGACGCCTACCGCGTCATGGCGTCGCGGCCGCAGAAGGGCTGACCGGCCGCGGAGGCGCGCTGCGCGGCAACGACAACGCCTGACGCGCCACCCGCACGCCGATGCGTCCGCGGGCGGCGCCACTGGCGTCGTGGACGGCGTCCTCGTCGAGCAGACCCGCCGTCGTGAGCGCCGACCGCCAGCGTCCTGCGCGCTGGGGGTGGGCGGTGGCGGCGTCCAGCAGGGCCCGGGCGGGCGTGCTCACCCGGAGCCCGCCGACCGTCGAGACCTCGCCGGGGGACGGGCGGACCCGGCTGGTCTGGACCGTGAGGCCACCGACCTCGACCGTCGTGCCGGACCGGCTGCCGGCGACCTGCAGCACCGACGGGGCGGCCAGGGGGTGCCCGAGGTGCACCCACAACGCGGCGACGCCCAGCAGGACGACCCGCGGCGGCAGGAGCAGGGCCAGGGCCTGCGCGCGCACCGGGGCGTCCGCGACCGCGTCCACGCCCACGTCACCGGCGACGAGCACGTCCCCGACGACGCGCCGCACGTGGCCCCGGCGCAGTTCGTCCTCCCACGACTCGGCGGGCCCGGCGCGCCAGGGCAGGCCGGGATCGACCTGTCCTCCGCGGGCGAGGACGGCGGTCAGCCACGGGGTGCGCACACCGGTCAGTCCAGCAGCCCGGGCCCCCACGCGCGAGACCCCCGCCCACGGCTGTGGACGGGGGTCTCGCGGACGTCGCGCGCGGGTGCCGCGGGTCAGCGCACCTCGCGCAGGGTGGCCTGCGCCGCGTCGAGCCACGCGCGACGGGCCCGCAGGGCCTCCTCGGCACGGGACAGGGCACGCGCGTCGCCGGAGGCGCGGGCCTTCTCGACGTCGGCCTCGAGGTCGCGGATCGCGTTCTCGAGCTGGCTCGCGAGCCCGCCCGCGCGGGCCTGCGCCTCGGGGTTCGTGCGGGACCACCGCGCCTGCTCGGCGTCCCGGACCGCCGTCTCGACGGCCCGCAGACGGCCCTCGACCCGGCCGAGGTCGTTCCGGGGGACCTTGCCCGCGGCGTCCCAGCGGTCCTGGATGCCCGCGAGGGCCTTCTTGGCCGCTGCCAGGTCCTTGATGGGCAGCAGCGCCTCGGCCTCGACGAGGAGCTGCTCCTTGACGACGAGGTTGTCCTTGAACTCCTCGTCCACCGCCTCGTTGGCCGCGGTGCGGGCCGCGAAGAACACGTCCTGCGCTGCGCGGAAGCGGTCCCACAGGGCGTCGTCGTCCTTGCGTCCCAGCCGGCCCGCCGCCTTCCAGCGGTCCATGAGCGCGCGGTAGGCGTTCGTCGTACCGCGCCAGTCCGTCGACGTCGACAGCGCTTCGGCCTCGACGACGAGCTTCTCCTTGTCGGACCGGATCGAGTTCCGCTGCTCGCCCAGGGCCGCGAAGTGGTGGCGGCGCATCTTGTCGAACGCGCTGCGGGCGTGGCTGAAGCGCTTCCACAGCTCGTCCTCGGACCGCTTGTCGAGGCGGCCCTCGCGCTGCGCGGTCTTCCAGTCCTCGAACAGGGTCCGCAACCGCTCGCCCGAGGCGCGCCACTGGACCTTCTCCGGGTCCTGCCCGGCGATGCCCTCGGCCTCCTCGACGATGGCGAGACGCGCGGTGCGCAACTCCTCGCGGTGGGCCGCGCGGGCGCGGTCGGCCGCGGCGCGGGCCTCGTCGGCCACGGTCGCCAGGGCCTCGACCCGGGCCGCGAGCGCGTCGAGGTCGCCGACGGCGCGCGTCTCGGCGAGGGCGGTGCGCAGGCCGCTGACGCCGGCGACGATGTCCTTGCCGCCGAGCTCGGTGCTGCGCAGCCGCTGGTCGAAGAGGTCGACCTGCGCGACGAGCTCCTCGTACTTGCGCACGAAGTAGGCGACGGCCTCCTCGGGCGTGGCGTCGGGGTAGGCGCCCACCTCGTGCTCGCCGTCGGCGCGCCGCACCCAGACGGTGCCGTTCTCGTCGACCCGGCCGAACGCCGCGGCGGCCTCGCGGTCCACGGAGGTGGTGTGACCGACCTCGGTCGCCTCCGGCGCGGCGGCGACCGGCGGGGCCGGGGGCTGCACCGGACGCGGGGTGGGCCGGACCGCACCGGGCGTCGGGCGCGGCGCGGGGGCCGGCGTCGCCGGTCGCTCCTGCGCGGCCTCCTCCGTCGCCGAGGCTTCCTCGGAGGCGTCGCCCTCGGCCTCGGCGGGGGCCTCGACAGGCGCCTCGACGGGGGTGTCCGTGGGCGCCTCGACGGGCGCCTCGGCCTGCGCGTCGGGGGTGGTCTCGGTGGTCTGGGGGGTGTCCGCCACGTCCTGGGAGGACGCCGGCTCCTGCGGCTGCTCGGTCACCTGCCTCATTCTAGGTCCCCGACCCCCCGAACGGCGCGGCCCGTGACCGCGCGCCGCGTCGTCGTCGCTGCGGGTCACTAGGCTCGTGGGGTGATCGTCGACCGCGTCGAGGCGTCCGTCTTCGGGACGAACTGCTACGTGCTGGCTCCCGAGGACGGCGCCGAGTGCGTCGTCGTCGATCCGGGCGTCGGGGTGGCCGACCGCCTCGCGGACGTGCTGCGGCGGCGCCGGCTCAAGCCCGTGGCCGTGCTGCTGACCCACGGCCACGTGGACCACACGTGGTCGGTCACGCCGGTGTGCGGCGCCCACGGCGTCGCCGCCACCATCCACGCGGACGACGCCTACCGGCTGCACGACCCGCTGAGCACCCTGGGCGGACCGCTGCGGGCGGCGCTGGAGGCCACCACGGGCCGGGTCACGTGGGCCGACCCCGAGGAGGTCGTCACCGTCCACGACGCCCAGCGCTGGTCCGGTGCGGGGCTGGAGCTGACCGTGACGCACGCCCCGGGGCACACCGAGGGATCGGTCCTGTTCACCGTCGACCGGCCCGGCCGCCCCGACCTCGTCCTGTCCGGCGACGTCCTGTTCGCCGGGTCCATCGGCCGGACGGACCTGCCCGGCGGGGACCCGTCGGCGATGCGCCGCAGCCTGGTCGAGAAGGTCCTGACCCTCGCCGACGACGTGGACGTGCTGCCCGGGCACGGACCCGCGACGACCGTCGGCCGCGAGCGGGTGAGCAACCCCCACCTGCTGGCGTTGCGCTGAGCGTCAGTCCTCGACCACCACGCCCAGGTGGGCGGCCATCAGCGGGGCGAGCTGGAGGAGCTGGCTCGAGCTGACGACGGCCCCGCGCAGGTCGCCCACGCCGTCGAGGCCATCGGTGATGTCGCTGCCCCGCAGGTCGACCGCCTCCAGCCGGGCGCCGGTGACGTCGAGACGGCCGATCCGGCAGCCGGAGAACCGCACGCGCCGCAGGTTGGCCGAGCCCAGGTCGAGGTCCCGCAGGTCCACGCCGTCGAAGGTCACGTCGACCAGCTCGGCCCCGCGGAGGTTGGCGAAGTCGACGCGCCCGCCCCGGACCAGCACGCGGTTCCACGAGGCGGTCGACAGGTCCAGTGCCCCGATGCGGCAGCCCTCCACGACCGTGTCCCGCCACGTCCCCGCCCGCCACGGCGCCTCGGTCGCGCCCAGACCGGTGATGCGGCAGTCGACGAACCGGGCGCCCGCCAGCTGCAGGGCGTCGGCGCGGGCGCAGCGCACGACGCAGCCCAGGAACCGCGCGTCGCGGGCGTCGACCCCGGACAGGTCCAGGTCGGCGGGGAACAGCTCGCCGTCGTGGTCGCCGCCGGTGAGCGGCGGCTGCGTCCGGTGCTGCAGCTCCTCCTCGTCCGCGGGCAGGTCGGGGTCCGGCAGGCCCGGGGCGTAGCGGCTGGCGTCGGGCCCGGCGGGGACCCGGCGGGGGGTCGGCACGGCGGCAGCCTGGCACAGGTGCCCGCCGGACGGTCAGTGCACCGCTAGTGGTCTGACCGGAAAGTTCATGCCCCCCTTCGCGCCCTGAGCACGCACCTCGCTGCGTTGTGGTCGCTCGAGATGACGCTGCCATCCCCTCGCTTCCACGCCTTGCGATGCACGCACTCAGGACGCGCCTGTGGTCACGAACTCTCCGGTCAGACCACTAGTGGACGGCGAGGTCCTCCGCCGCGAAGCCCAGGACGCGCACCCGGCCGTCGGCGGACGCCAGGACCCGGCCCCGGGCGACGACCACCCCGTGCCGCGGCGGCGCGACGCGGAAGCGCACGTCGTAGGGCAGCCCGGTGGAGGCCGAGGAGCGCAGGGCGGAGGAGACGAGCGAACGGTCCTCGCCGTGCACCGTGCGCTGCAGCCACTCCGGCAGCGAGGCGTGTCCGGCCTCCTGCCCCAGGCCGTACAGCGCTCCGCTGCGCGCGTCCCAGGCGACGGAGTCCTCCTCGGCGTCGTACTCCCAGGCGCCGGTGGTCTCGCTGGGCAGGGCCGCCTCGCCGGAGACGCGCAGGTCCACGACGCGTCCGGCGGTGGGGAGCATCCCCGCGAGACGGGCCCTCAGGGCCGGCGGGACGAGGTGGAGGGTGGAGGTGGAGCGGACGTCGGCCAGGACGCGGGCCAGGGCCTCGTACGCCAGGCCGTCGCCCTGCACGACCACGCGGTCCTCGACGCCCTGCTGGTCGTCGACCGCGACGGCGTCCACCAGCACGGTCAGGACGGGATCCGGGGCGTCGGGCAGTTCGTCACCCCACAGCGTCTCCAGCGCCTCGCGGACCCGTTCGGCCCTGCGGCGCAGGTGGTGTTCTCGACTGAGCGCGTCCGGCACCGCCGACCTCCCTCGTCGGCGCCCCCTGCTGGACGCCTGTCCTCACGGTCGCGACCGCAGTCCACCCCTGTTCGGCGTCTGAGCGCTCCCAGCAGTGAACCGTCCTGGTCGTCCGGTGACAACCCGGTGGGATGAGCGCTCGTCTGGTCAGGTGACCGGATCTGGTCACTTGACCAGATCGCGGGTACTGTCGTCCTCGTACCCCCCCACGACACCTCGTCCCCGCGGGCCCCGCCCGCCGACCCACCGGGAGCTCCCGTGACCCAGACGCCCACCCCCACCGGCAGCGCCGCCGTCACCGTCCGCCCCGCCGGGACCGCCGACCTGCCCGCGGTCAGCCGCGTCCTCGCCACCGCCTTCGCCGCCGACCCCGTCATGGCGACCTTCGTCGAGGGGCAGGGGGACCGTCGGTCCCGCCTCGAGGGCTTCTTCCGCGCGGTCCTGCTGTCCGGCCCCGCCCGTCACGGGGCCGTCGACGTCGCCGTCGACGCCGACGGTCGCGTCCTCGGCGCGGCGGCCTGGGAGGCCCCCGGCGGCTCGGGACACCTGCTGGCCCAGGCGCGCCGGCTCCCGCTGTTCCTGGCCAGCCTCGGCCTGCGCGGCATCCGGCGCGCCCTGCGCAACCAGTCCGTGCTCGCCGAGCACCGGCCCCGGCCGGCCCACTGGTACCTGACGGCCATCGGGGTCGGCGACGGCGCTCGCGGGCTGGGGGTCGGGTCCCGGCTCCTCGACGCCCGGCTGCGCGAGCTCGACGCCCGGGGCGACGCGGCCTACCTCGAGGCGTCCACGCCGCGCAGCCGGGCGCTCTACGAGACCTTCGGCTTCCGCCACCTCGCGGCCATCCGCGGCCTCGGTGCCGGGGTCAGCCCGTCGTCGATGTGGCGGCCCGCCGTCTAGCCGGTGGGCCCGCCGTCCAACCGGTGGGGCGGGTCACCGGTCGGTGACCCGCTCCCGGGGCAGGGCGGCCACGAGGAGTCCGGCCGCCCCGACGACCGCGGCCGCGACCACGAAGAGCGGCGCGAACCCCCCGGTCCCGGTGACGATGAGCGCCGCGGCCAGCGGACCGAGGTTCTGCGGCAACGACGCCGCGATGCCGAGCAGCGCGACGGCCGCCGCCGGACGCTCGGTGCGGGCCGCGACCGTCGCCACGACCGCCTGGTCGACGGCCATGAAGCTGCCCCAGCCGATGCCGAGCACGACACCGGCGACGAGGACCGTCGTCCGGTCCGGGACGAGCGCCAGGGCCAGGGCCGCGCCGGCCTGCAGCACGACGGAGGCGACGAGGAAGCGCCGCCGCGCCCGCCACCGGTCCGAGAGGGGCCCGCACACCGCGGCCGTCAGGACGGTGGCCACGACGTAGACGAGGACGACCTGGACGAGGAACTCCTCGGCGTCCGCCAGCCGCAGCCGGTACGTGAAGAAGAACAGCAGCAGCGTCGTGCCGAGCGCGTTGCCCAGCACGAGCAGCCCGCGGACCCCGAACCCCGCCAGCAGGGGCCGGGAGGATCCGCGGCCGGACCCTTCGAGCGCGGGCTGCGCCGTCCCCGGGTCGACCGCGAGGGCGAGGGCCGGGGCCAGCGGCCGGGGCGGCCTGGCCACGGCGTAGGGGACGCAGGCCGCGACGACCGCGCCCGCCAGGAGCAGCCCGCCCGTCCGGGCGTCCTGGCCGGCGGACGCGGCCAGGGCGGTGCCGAGCACGATGCCGAGGGCGTTCGCGGCGGCGACGCCCGTCGAGACCGTCCCGCGCTGTCCGGGCGGCACGCGGCGCGTGACGGCCACGGTGAGCACGGTCCCGGCGGCGCACAGCCCGAGCAGGGTCAGGCTCCAGGCGACGGCCGCGCCGAGCAGCGTCGACTGGACGCCGAGGACGACGAGCCCCAGGGCGCACAGCGCGACCGACGCGACGTACCAGCCGCGGTGGGTGGCGCCGGACGGGGTCCTGTCCAGCGCCCGCCCCACCAGCGGCAGGGCGAGCGCGGCGACCAGCCCGCCCGCGCCCGCGACGACGCCGAAGTCGCGGACGACCCCGAGCCAGTCGCTGCCGGTGTCCAGCCGTGCCGTCAGTTGCGGCAGCAGGACCTGCAGCGGGGCGAACTGGGCGACCCACAGGCCCAGCCAGGCCAGGACGAGGGCCCCGGTCCACCGCTTCCAGGGATCTCCGGCGGTGCCGGTGGCACCGTCCGTCCCGGCGGCCGGAACCGCCGGGACGGGGCTCAGCGCGCGCCGGGGGAGACGTGCCACCAGACGGCCTTCCGCCGGGTCCACAGGTCGAACGCGTCCAGCGACTTCTCCGGGGACCCGAAGCCGGACTGCTTGAACCCACCGAACCGGGTCGTGATGTCCCCCTCGCTGTAGGAGTTCACCGAGACGACGCCCGCGTCCAGGGCCCGGGCGACGCGCAGCGCGCGGTCACCGTCCCGCGTCCACAGCGAGGCGGCCAGGCCGTACCGGGTGTCGTTCGCCCGCTGGACCGCCTCGGCCTCGGTGCAGAACGTGGAGACGCTGACGACCGGCCCGAAGACCTCCTCCTGCTCGAGTTCGGCGTCGGCCGGCAACCCTGCCAGGACCGTCGGCGGGTAGAAGAAGCCGGGGCCCGGCAGGGAGTTGCCGCCCGTGTGCACGACGGCACCGGCGGCCCGGGCCCGGTCGACCAGACCGCGCACGCGTTCGCGCGCGGCGGCGCTGACGAGCGGGCCGATCTGCGTGGCCGGATCGGCGGGGTCCCCGACGATCAGCGCGGCCGCCCGTTCGGCGAGGCCGTCGAGCAGTTGCTCGGCGACGTCGGCCTGGACGAGGACGCGGGAACCGGCGGTGCAGTTCTGGCCACCGGACAGGAACGCCGCCTCGGCGACCGCGTCGAGCACCCTGTCCGTCTCGGCCGCGCCGGCACCGTCGAGGGCGTCGGCGAACACCACCTGCGGGCTCTTGCCGCCCATCTCCAGCGCGACCCGCTTGAGGTTGCTGTCGGTGGCGGCGTGCAGGACGGCCCGTCCCGACGCCGTGGACCCCGTGAACGAGAGCGCGTCGACGTCGGGGTGCGCGGCCAGGGCCGCCCCCGTCACCGGACCGGTTCCTGTGAGCACGGTGAGCACGCCGTCGGGAACCCCGGCGCGGCGGGCGAGGTCGGCCAGCCGCAGCCCCGATCCCGGCGTGGCGTCGGCGGGTTTCAGCAGCAGGCTGTTGCCCGCGGCGAGGGCCGGCCCGACCTTCCACGCCGTCATCGCCAGCGGGTAGTTCCACGGCAGGACGGCCGCACCGACGCCGACGGGTTCCAGCAGGGTCATGGACAGCGCGTGCGTCGATCCGCCCTGGGCGCCGCCGGTGACGGCGGAGGTCAGCTTGTCCGCGGCGTCGGCGAACCACCGCAACGACTCCACCGCCCCCGGCAGGTCGTTCTCCCGCACCTCGGTCACCGGCCGGCCGGACTGCCGCGAGTCCAGCGCGGCGAGTTCGTCCGCGGACTCCTCGACGAGGTCGGCGAGACGGCGCAGAACGGTGGCGCGCTCGCGCACGGGCAGCTGCGACCAGGTCCCGGCCGCGAACGTCCGCCGGGCCCGGGCGACGGCCTCGTCGACCGCCGCCGCGTCGTGGACGCGGACGTGCTCCACCACCCCGCCCGTGGCCGGGTCGACGAGAGCCACGGTCTGAGCGGTGATCTGCTCGGGGGTGGCCGCCACCGCGGTCACGGGGCGAGTTCCAGGCGGCCGTCGACGCGCACGACGTCGCCGCGTTCGACGAGCTCGTCCAGGTACTCCTGCATACCCCGTTCACCCTTGCCGCGGAAGAACACCATGAGGGCCGGCAGCAGGTTGGGGAACACCGTCGCCGCCCGCACCAGCCGCGCCTCCCGGGGTTTGGGGTAGGCCTCCAGGCGCGGCCGGTGCAGCAGGCTGAACACGGCGTCGACGACGTCGGCCGTCGTCTGCGGCGGGGTCTGGAACTGCAGCGTGTTCCCGCCGTCGATGGCCTCCTGCCGCAGCATGCGGGTGTCGGTGGCCGAGGGCAGCACCGAGGAGACCGCGATGTCCGGGGCGAGGTCGAGCGCGATCGACATCATGGCCCCGCGCAGCCCGAACTTCGACGCGCAGTACACCGGCGTCTCCGCCTGGGGCATCAGGGCCGCCAGCGAGACCGTCGTGATGATGCGCGGGTCGGGGGAGCGACGCAGCAACGGGATGACGGCACGGGTCACGTAGAGCGGGGACGTGAGGTTCACGGTCAGTTCCTGGTCGATGGAGGCCATCGACCGGGAGGCGAACCGCTCCGAGCTCGTCATGGCGGCGTTGTTCACCAGGACGTCGACGACCGCGTACGTGCTGCCGATGTCGTCGGCCACCTCGCTCACCTGGGCGGGGTCGGTGAGGTCGGCGACGAAGGCCCGGTGCCGGGCCCCGGCGCGCACGGGCAGGGTCGCGGCGACGGCGCGGGCGCGGGGGGCGTCCCGGTCCACCACGGCGATGCTGGCCCCGGCGCGGGCGAGCCGGTCCGCCAGGGCGCTGCCGATGCCGCCGGCGCCGCCGGTGATGACGACCACCTTGCCGGCGGGGTCGAAACCCCGACCGCGGGCCAGGTCCCGCACGGCACGGGCGAACTGCCCGATCACGACGCGGTCCCGGTGAGGACGCGGTCGGTGGCGCGGGCCGCGCCCGGAGCCCGGCGGGTGCCCGTCTGCAGGCGCCAGCCGAACTTCCGGCCCACCTTGGCGCGGTAGGCCGAGAGGGCGTCGGCGTCGACATAGCCCTGGTGGCGCGGGGAGGCGTCGAAGCGGATCCCGCCGGACAGGTCGGGCCGGTCGGTGCGCAGGAACTGCTGGAACTCGGCGTAGCGCTGCGGGTTCGACCGCTTGTCCTCGAGGTGGCTGGCGATCATCTGCGCGAACGCGTCGAAGTGCTTGTAGGCGCCGGAGTTCGTCTCGGTGAAACCGATCCCGTACAGCCCCTCGTGCTCGCGGGAGAACGCGGTGAGGTAGAGGTCCGGGTGCTGCTCGTCGCCGAAGTAGCGCTGCGCGTAGGGCACGCGGTGGCGGTACCCGGTCGCGGCGATGATGGTGTCGACCTCGGCGCTGCGCCCGTCGGTGAAGGTGACGGTGCGGCCCTGGACGGAGCGGATCCCCGGCCGGGGTTCGACGTCGCCGTGCTGCAGGGCGAGGAACAGGTTGCTGTTCAGGACGGGGTGGGTCTCGAACAGCTTGTGGTCGGGGTCCTGCAGGCCCCAGCGGCTCGGCTTGCCGTGCAGCAGGGTGAGGGCCCGGCCGAAGAGGAACTGCTGGACCCGCATCGGCAGGTGCGGGCCGCCGGCGGCGAACACGTCCGAGGGGCGGCCGAGCACGTGCTTGGGGATGAACCAGTACCCGCGGCGCATGCTGATGACGACGCGGTCGGCCGTCCGGGCGGCGTCGACGGCGATGTCGCAGGCGCTGTTCCCGCCGCCGATGACGAGAACCCGCTGACCGCGCAGGTCGTCGGCGTTGCGGTAGGTGTTGCTGTGCACGAAGGTCCCCGTGAACTCCCCGGGCAGTTCCGGCATGGACGGGAACCACTGCGCCCCCGTGCAGCACACGACGGCGGAGTACCGCCGGCGGCGGCCGTCGGCCGTCGTGACGAGCCAGCGGCCGGTGGGTTCCTTCGCCACGTCCGTGACCGTGACACCGGTCTCGATCCGGTCGGTCAGGTCGTAGGCGTCGGCGAAGCTGCGCAGGAAGTGCAGCACCTGGCGGTGGTTGGGGTAGTCGGGGAACTCGTCGGGCATGGGGAAGCCCTCGAACCCCGACGTGGTCTTGCTGGAGATGAAGTGGGCCGCCTCGTACATCGGCGAGCCGGGGGCGTCGATGTCCCAGATGCCGCCCACGCCGTGGCGTTCCACGTGGTCGTAGGGGATGTCCCGGGCGCGCAGGGCTCGGGCCGCGGCCAGACCGGCGGGGCCGGCGCCGATGACGAGCACCGCGTCACGGCGGTCTTCGACGGGCGTCTCGGGGGACTGCCCGGCGGCGGCGCTGCGGGGGCTGAGGGGCGTGACGTTTCCGGACACGGTGACCTCCAGGTGGTGGAGCGGGACTGTTCCCGACTGGGTTCAACCATGGGGCGTCGCCAGCATCTGGTCAAGTGTCTTGGTCATCTGACCAGGGAACGTCCACCGAACGCCCACGGTGTGCGACGATCGCGCCATGGCCCCGCCCAGACCGCGACGCAACCCCGGAGAGAAGCGGGAGGAGCTGATCGTCGCCGCCGCGCGCGTCATGAGCCGTGAAGGCGTGACGGCCACGACGACGCGCCGCATCGCCGAGGAGGCCGGCGTCCCCCTCGGCACCGTCCACTACTGGTTCTCCACCAAGGACGAGCTCGTCCGCGAGGTCGCGGCGGGCCACCTCGAACAGGTCCAGGCCGCCGGCCGCGACGTCGAGGTCGAGGGCGGGGAGGCGGCCGACGAGGCCCTCGCGCGGTTGCGGGCCGCGCTCGCCGCCGAGGAGTCCCTCGACACCGGGCGCCGGTTGTCCCTGTACGAGCTGACGACCTGGTCCCTGCGCACCGAGGGGCAGGCCGACACGGCACGGGACCAGTACCGCGCCATGCGGGCCGCCGCACGGTCGCTGTGCGAGCCGTGGCTGCGGGCCCACGGGCCGCAGGGCGTCGACGCGGTCGCCGGTGAGGAACGGCTGGACGCGTTGTCGGCCCTCGTCGTCGCCTTCTTCGACGGGCTCGCCCTCAGCGAGCTCGCCGACCCGGACGGGACGCCCGGCGACGCCGTCCTCGAACTGTTCAGCGACATGGTCGGAGCCTGGGTCGCGTCGCGACCTGGTGCGTGATCGCCGACCGGAGTAGCGTCTCGGAGCAACAGCTCACCGGAGGTGGTGCCCCGTGGTCACCGGGATCGTTCTCCTCGTCGTCCTCTACCTGCTGACGACCCTCGCCTCGTTCCGCATCGAACGCCACGAGCGTCGCGTCAACGCCAAGTCCACGCCCTGGAAGGGCGGCTGGCTCTGACGCGTGCCGTGACCTGCGGTCGGCCCCGGTCGTCGCCGGTCGCGACCCGTTCGTCGGCGGATCCCGCGGCCTCCTGATCGTCGCGTGGGGACCACCTGAGCGACGTGTCGAGCGAAGAGTCTGACGCCTTCTGGAACCGGGCCCGGCACCGCTGGACGCGGTGGAGACCTGTGACGACGACAGCGAGCACCCCCTTTCGCGGATGCTGTAGTCCCGCCGCTCCCCGGCGCTGGAGGACCTCACCTCGACCATCGCGCGGGCGCCCCGGGAGTTCGAGAGTTCACCGCCGCGGTCGGCGGTGCGTCGGGTGATGTTGCGGCGGAGCGCATCGACGCGTCCTGCCCGCGGGACAGTGAAACCCTCACCCCGCCGTCCGAGCCGCGGCGCTGGCGTCACCGCAGAGTTTCGCCCAGCTCGAACGAGGGGCGACGTCGACCGCCCGACGTCGCGTCAGCCCTTCCTGACGTCAGCGAAAGCTGTAACGTTGAGTGGGTGGAGAAGCTCACGACCCTCGACGGCCACCTCGAGACCGACCTCACCGCCCGCATCGACGTGCTGACGCGTTTCGGGCACGCCCTGTCCGACCCCACGCGCGCCCGAGTTCTCGTCGCCCTGCGCACCGAAGGGGCCTACCCTACCAAGCTTGCCGAACGCCTGGGTGTGACCCGCACGAGCCTGTCCAACCACCTGGCCTGCTTGCGCGGCTGCGGGCTGGTCGTCGCGGTTCCGGAGGGCAAACGGATGCGCTACGAGTTGGCCGACGGCGGCCTGCGTCAAGCGTTGGAGGACCTGTTGGGCACCGTCCTGGCGGTCGACGTCGTCGCCTGTGCCGCGGCCCAGGCCGGGGAGGGCTGCTGCTGATGGACCGGCCGCTGCTGTCGATCACGCCCACTACGCCGGCCTCGACGCCAGTTCCGACGTCGGGGGGCCAGAAGTCGGCGGAGGTGCTGAGGCGCACGGCGCGGCGCCAGACGCTGACCCGTCGGGTGCGGTTCCTCGTCGGCGCCACGATCACCTACAACGTGGTCGAGGCCGTGGTGGCACTCACCGCCGGCCACCGCGCGGACTCCTCGGCCCTCATCGGCTTCGGGCTGGACTCGATCGTCGAGGTGTCTTCCGCGGCCGCGGTCGCTTGGCAGTTCTCCGCCCGTGAGCACGCCCGCCGCGAGGCTCGTGAGCACCTGACGCTGCGGATCATCGCGGTGTCCTTCTTCGCCCTGGCCGTGTACGTCACCGTCGAGTCGCTACGCGCCTTGTTCGGCTCCGGAGAGGCCCGACCCTCCAGCGTGGGCATCGTGCTGGCGGGGCTGAGTCTGCTGGTCATGCCGTTCCTGTCCGTGGCCCAGCGCCGGGCCGGACGGGAGCTGGGGTCGGTCACCGCCGTGGCCGACTCCCAGCAGACGCTGCTGTGCACCTACTTGTCCGCGGTGCTGCTGGTGGGGCTGGTGCTCAATGCTCTTGTGGGCTGGACCTGGGCCGACCCGATCGCCGGTTTGGTCATCGCGTTCATCGCCGTCAAGGAGGGTCGGCAGGCCTGGCGCGGGGAGGGCTGTTGCGTGCCTGACGCGGGATTGGTGGGCACCGACTCGGGGCTTGGAGGTCCGACGGGCAGCTGTGGATGCGGTGACAGCTGCTGCAGCTGATCGCAGCCCTCGTCCGCCAGCGGCCACCGTCCGCAGCTCGACGAGACTGCGAGGTCGTCAAGCGCTCGCACCGCGGGATGACCGTGAAGTAGCCCCGACGCGACACGACCCCGGCCACGTCCACGCCTCCTCAGGTGCCGAACGGAGGGCTACCCGCGGGGCGAGCAGCGGCGGCCTTGATGGCGTGGGCGTCGCCGTCCAGGCGTTGCCTGTCCCGGTCCAGCGTCTTGGGGAGGTTCTCGACGGTCCAGCCGTCTCCGGTGTAGCGGGGCAGGACGTGCAGGTGGAGGTGGAGGACCGTCTGAAAGGCGACCTCGCCGTCGCATAGGAAGAAGTTGATCCCCTCGGGGCGGAACGTCGAGCGACGCAGGGTTCGGGCCAGGTCGTGAGCTACCGCCCAGACGTGAGCACCCGTGGTCTTGTCCAGGTCCTCCAGGCCCACTGCGTGGTGGCGCGGCACAACCAGGAGGTGCCCGGGGGTGACGGGGTAGCGGTCCATGAAGGCCACGACGGTCTCGTCCTCGTACACCGTGCTGGCCTCGGCCTTGTGCTGGGCGATGGCGCAGAAGATGCACCCCTGCGCCGTCGCCGTTGCGCTCTGTGTCATGGGGGCGACGGTTCCAGTGCGCGGAGGTGGGGTCTACTCGATTGATGAACAGGCGGATCTTCTGATGGACCGCTCTTCGTCAAGACCGCGACGTTGCCGGCAGCTCAGGACCGCGCGCACCGCGGGATGACCGTGCGCCCGCGCGCAACGCGGGATGACCGTGAGGTCGTTGGCTGTGTTGGAGCACTCGCAACAGGTCTTGCTCGTTGCGCCGAGCGGGCTTCGGCCCCGTCGCTGTCTTCGCCGCTCATCGCCGGGCAGGCAAGGTAGCCGGATGTACTCATCTGACGGACACCGCGGCGACAGCTTCCTCTTGCCGCGGACGCGAACCTGGCCTCTCGCGGTGTCCGTCGGGTGGTGGGTGATCGCGGCCTTGAGCGGTGTCGTCTGCGGCTACCTCTTCGTGGCCGCACCGGGGTGGGCCGGCTCGGAGGTGCCCGTCGGGACGGTTGTCGGGGTCGGCGCTGCCGTGGCCGTGGTGAGCGTGGTGGCGCACCTGTGCATCCATCCCTGGTGGGGGCCTGCGCTGGTCTGGGTGGCGTTCGTGGTGGGCACGGTGCCGACGCTGGCCATGGAGGACGCGTTGTGGCTGGTGGCCGCAGTCATGCTCGGTGGTCTCGTCGCTGGGTACCTAGCTGTGGTCAACCTCGCAATCCTGGCTGTTCGAGCTTTGGTGCGACGGCGTCGCTAGTGAGCTGAGGTTGCCCGGCCTCGCGTTCTCTGTCGTGCGCCCGACAGCGCGCTCTTCGCCAGAAGCGTGAAGTGGGTCAGGTGCCGGAGGCCATGTAGGCGGCGAGGATGTAGTTGGGGTGGCGGTCCAGGGTGGTGCGGGCCCGGTCGTAGCGCATCGTGGTGCGGGGGTCGGCGTGGCGGGCGGCGATCTGGACGTCGCGCAGGTCCACGCCGGCGTCGAGCATGGTGGTGACGTAGGTGTGGCGCAGCATGTGCGGGTGCATCCGGGGTAGCCGGATGCGTGCGTCGGCGGCCAGGTGCTTGAGCCGTCGGGTCGCGGAGTGGCGGTCGATGCGTCCGCCGCGGGTGTTCAGCATCAGTGCACCCGTCGTGCGGTCGCCGATGGCGCGGTCCACCGCTCGCCCCACCGCCGGGGCGAGGGGGACGAGGACGATCTTGTGGCCCTTACCCAACACGCGCAGGACGCGGTGGCCGTGCTCCTCGCCGAGGTCGGCGATGTCGAGGGCGCAGGCCTCGAAGATGCGCAGGCCCAGGAGTCCAAGCAGGCAGACCATAGCGAAGTCGCAGGGGTTGGCCGAGTCCCGCGACGTAGCCAGCAACGCCTCCAGCTGCAGGTGGCTCAAGCCCAGCGTCGGTGATTCCGGGGGGACGTTGGGGCGGCGGACGTAGTCGGCCGGCGAGTGCTCCAAGACCTCGTCGACGACGCAGGTCCGGTAGAAGCTGGCCACCACCGATGTCCGCCGCGACACGGTGGAGGCGGCGAAGCGTTGGGTCTCCTGCATCCATCGCACGTAGAGCTCGATGTGGGGTCGCCGCGCCTGCAACGGGTTGAGCTGCCGGAGCTGGCACCAGGTGAGGTAGGCGCGCAGGTCGGATTGGGCGTGGCGGCGGGTCTCGCCGCGGTAGCGAGCGAGGTAGGCGGCGATGGCGAGGCGGAGGGGGTCGGTGCGCCAGGTCCCGTCGCCGAGGGCGATGGGCAGCGAGGTGGGAGCAGGGCCAGGAGGATCGGAAGGCAGGGTCATGCTCGAGCGTGCCTCCGCGTCTACGGTCTGCGCGAGGCACCGGCCGGGGTGGTTAGGACATCGGGTGACCCGCCGGAGCGGGGACAGACGCGATCCACGATGCTGACGCGGTGCCCGCCGCGACCGTCAGCCCGCTACACCTGGAGGACCCGTCGGTGGAGTCGCCGGCGCGGAGACTGCGGTGAGCGTGCACGTCTTCGTCGACGAAACGAAGGCCAGCGGACTGCTGGTCGCCGCCGCCCGGGTCCAGCCCCGGCAGCTGGCCCCGACCCGCACGCTGCTGCGAGGGCTGCTGCTGGCGCGGCAGGAGCGGCTGCACTTCACCAAGGAGAACAAGGCCCGCCAGGGTCAGATCGCGGCGGCGTTGTGCGGCAGCGGGGTGGTGGTCGACCTCTATGACGCCCGCACGATCGCTGACCAGCGCCTCGCCCGGCGGCTGGTGCTGGAGCGCCTGGTCGCTGACTGCGCCACGGCGGGGGCGCACCGTCTTGTGCTGGAGCAGGATGACTCCCTGCTGGCTAGCGACCGTCGCACCCTGCGCGCCGCAGTGCACCAGGCGGGGGTGGTGGATGAGCTGGTCTATGAGCACCTGCCGCCCCGCTCGAAGCCATTGCTGTGGATTGCGGACGCAGTGGCGTGGTGCTGGACCCACGGCGCTACCTGGCAGGGGCGGATGCGTCCCATCGTCGGTGAGGTCCACCAGCTGGGCTGAGCGGCCTCCCGTGACTGGTTCCCGAGCGGACTGACGATGGAGGCCCGGAAGCGGGGACGGGGGCTGGGTCGGCGGGGTCCTGAACTGCCCTGGACAGCGCGAAGCCCGGCTCACCCACCGTCCGGAAGGCTGCCGGGCCCACTTCGCACCCCTACAGGGATGCGCACCTCTGCAGTATCGGCCCCTGCAGCGGCAGACACAAGCGCCCGCTGCGGCTGCTCCACTGCCCCGTCCTGGTGCGGGTGGGCGCGCAGGAAGCAGGATGACCGTGCGCCCGCGCGCACCGCGGGATGACCGCGAGGTCGCGGACCGCGAGATGAGCTGCTCGCCCGCGGTAGGTCATGGCGCCTTGTCGGGGGCGGTCTTGAGAGGGTGGACCATGGACGTCCCGTCGATGATCATGGGTGCCGCCATCGCTTCGGTGGTGTGGATCGTGTTGTGGCCGCGCAAGCGCGCCGGCAGTGGAAAGGGTGCCGCGTCACGCGACTGAGCCGCTACTACCACCCGTTCCGCGGGATGACCGTGCGCTGCGCGCGCACCGCGGGATGACCGGACGGTGCAGAATCTGCAGATCAGACCACGGGGCGGTGGTCGTCTGCTTGGTTCCCGGAGGGGTCGACCACGACGACGGAGGTGGGGTGAGCGCGCCACTGCTGGGCGACGTCGGCGACGTCGGTGACGAGTACGTCGATAGCTCCTGGGGCTAGCACCCGGTGGGTGGACGTGGTGTTCAGCTTGGTCCGGTCAGCGAGTACAGCGACCTGCTGGGCACTGTCGGCCATCGCGGTCTTGACGGCGGCATCACGCGCATCCACCGACGTGGCCCCCGCCTCGGGGTCTAGGGCGCAGGTGCCCAGGAAGGCCCAGTCGGCGCGGTAGCGGTTCACCCCGGCGACGGCGGCGGGACCGATGAGAAAACGCGAGTGGCGGTCCCACTCCCCTCCGGTGACGTGCACCGTGACGTCCGGATCGGGATCCAGCGCCACGGCCACGTCCAGGGAGTTCGTCACCACCGTCAGCGGGCGGACCTGGCGAGCGATCAGGAGGGCGTGGGCCAGGCTCAAGACGGTGGATCCGGCGTCGAGGACGATCGTCTGATCGGGCCGCACTAGCTGGGCGGCGGCGGCTCCGATCGCTCGTTTCGCTTCGACGGAGACGTGTTCGCGTGTGCTCCAGGACATGCGTGCCGGGTCGAGGGTGACGGCTCCACCGTGGGTCTTCTGCAGGTGCCCAGCGGCGGCCAGGGCGCGCAGGTCCCGGCGGACCGTGTCCTCGGAGACGTCCAGCTCGCGCGCCAGCGCGGGAACCTCTACGCGCCCGTCGTGACGTAGTTGGGCCAACACCCGCTCTCGGCGCTCCGTGGTGAACATGACTGAAGCATCGCATATTGCTGTCGATTTAATCTTGACTCTGCCGAAGTGCGCCGATCTACTCGTGGTTGTGCCTGCCCGCCAGGTCCGTCAGGACCCAACTGCTGCCCACCCCGGCGTCGGCTCACCCCCGTCCTCACTCCCGTCCTCACTCCCGCCCTCACTCCCGCCCTCACCCTCGTCTCCACCGGTGCGCCCCCTACTGGGCCTGGCCGTGGTGGGAGTCGTCGGGTTCGTCGTCTTGGGGAGCGTCACCAGTGCCCTGGGGCCCGTGCTGCCGACGCTGAGGGCGCGCCACGACCTGGACGCCTCCGGTGCGGCCTGGCTGCTGACGGCGTTCTCCCTTGGCGCCACCGTCGGCGTGCTGCTGGCCGGGATCGTGCAGCGGCGAGTGCCGGACCGCACCTCACTGGCCGTCGGATCAGGTCTGGTGTTCGCCGGCTGCGCACTGCTGCCCGCGGCCGATGATGCGGTTGCGGCGATTGGGGTCCTGCTGCTGATCGGCCTCGGGTTCGGTGCTGTGGACCTGCTGCTCAACCTGGTCTTGGCCGGTGCGGGACGTCACGGGTCGCTGCTCATGGCCGTCAGCGCCGCGTTCGGCGTGGGTGCGGTGGGGATGCCGCTGCTCGTCGGGTGGCACCCAGGACGGGTGGACCTGCCCTTTTGGACGTGTGCCGGGGGCGCCCTGCTGCTGGCCGCCCTGACTCGGTGGCTGGACCTGCCGGCCCCGCGTCGCCGGGTCCCCCCGGGGTGTCGGGTCCTCCCGGGGCGGGCGGGCCCGGCGGGTGGTCGGATCGCGGTGGTGCTGTTGGGGGCGGTCCTGCTCGGCTACGTCACCCTCGAAGGCGGGGTGGCCGGCTGGGAGACCACCCACCTGCACGCCACCGGCGGCTCCTCGCCGTCCGAGGCCGCCGGCGCGGTGGCCCTGTTCTGGGGCGGGCTGACCATTGGCCGCCTCCTGGCCGCCCCGCTGGTCGCGCGCCTGCGCCCGCGCCGGCTGCTGCTGCTGGCCCTGGGGGCGAGCACACTCAGCCTCCTCGCGGCCGCGACCCTCGGCGTGGTTCCCGGCGCGGCCGTCGTCGCATACGCGTTGGCGGGGTTGTCGATCGCGCCGGTCTTCCCTGCGGTCATCGCCTGGCACACCATGCGCTACCCCGGGGGAGAGGGTGTGGTCGTCCTGTTCGCCACCGCCCTGGCCGGCCCCGTGCTCACCGCCCCGGTGACCGGCGCCCTGGTCGACGCCCACGGAACACAGGCGATCCCATGGATCTTGACCGCCCTCGCGGCGGTCACCACCGCGCTGGTCGTCGCCACCCGCGCCTCGCGGGTGCTGCGGTGAACGACCCCGCACCGGAGGCGGC
The DNA here is from genome assembly GCF_040796495.1 of Kineococcus endophyticus. Classification (NCBI taxonomy): domain Bacteria; kingdom Bacillati; phylum Actinomycetota; class Actinomycetes; order Kineosporiales; family Kineosporiaceae; genus Kineococcus; species Kineococcus endophyticus. The sequence goes on from NZ_JBFNQN010000017.1 coordinate 126,175, forward strand.
CGGCGTTCAGGTCATCCTCCTCGACCCCCAAGACCGCGTCCTGCTGCAGCTGCGCGACGACACCCCCGGCATCCCCTACCCGGGCACCTGGTGCCTGCCCGGTGGCCACCTCGAAGAGGATGAAGATCCCGTCGCGGCTGCCGTCCGGGAACTGCGCGAGGAGATGTCTCTGGAGATCGCCTCCTCGGCCCTGCACCACGTGGTTTCCGTCCGGCGTCACTACGGGGTGGAGCACACGTACTGGACGCATCTGGACGTCGAGGCAGAGCGGTTGCCGCTCACCGAGGGCCAGTCCGTGCGCTTCCACGCCCTCGCCCAGGTTCGGCTTCTGCGGTTGGGATACGAGGACAATGCCGTCCTGGAGGAGTTCTTCGCTCGCAGGGGCCGTACGTGAGACCCAGTGCGCAAGAACAGACCTCCGGCGCGGGGGGACGAGTACACAGCGTCACTGGCCCTGCCATCTTGGCCGACGTGGCCCAGGCGGCGGGGGTGTCCGCGAGCACCGCATCCAAGGTCGTGCGAGGCCTGCCTGGTGTCTCGGCCGAACTGCGCCGCCGCGTGCTGCGGGCCGTGGCGGAACTGGACTACCGCCCCCACTTGGCAGGGCGGGCCCTGAGCACGGGCATCACCATCGCCGAACCGGTCACGATCGCGGTCCCCACGCTCATGAGCACCTACTACCGCCGGCTCACCGCCCATCTGATCCGTGCCGCCCGCACGGCCGGTCTGTGCAGCAGGATCGTCCAGACGGAGGGTTACCGGCACGTCGAGGCTGAACTGCTGGTCGCCAGCGTCCGGCGCAGTACGCCGCTGCTGTTGGCCCCCTTGCACCTGCACCAGCCCACGTCGTCCGGGCGGGCTGCTCCCGTCGTCCTGCTCGCCGATCTGGACGCTTGCTGCGACCTGGACCGCGTGGCAGTGGACTCCGCCGGCGCAGCTGACTTGTGCGCCACGCACTTGCTGCACCGGGGCAGACGGCACCTCGCGTTCATCGGCGCCGGCGGAGAGGGGACGCACGCCGCCGCGGCTCTGCGAGAGCAGGGCTTCCACCGGGCGACCCGCCGCTACGGGGTGGACGTTCCCACCACGCGGACCCGATCCCTCCCGGGGTGGACCGCGGAGCACGGCGCCGACGCCACGACCGCGTTGCTGCGTAGGGATCCGGTCGTTGACGGCATCGTCGCCGCCAACGACCAGATCGCCGTCGGAGTTCTGCATGCTCTGCGGGTTCTTGGGCGGCGGGCGCCGGACGATGTCGCGGTCACCGGTGTCGACGACGACGTCGCCGGTGACAGCGCTCCTGCGTTGACCTCCGTCGCCCTGCCCATCTCCGAGATGTCCGAGGCGGCCGTCCTCTTGCTGACCCAGAGGCTGGCGGGCTCGGCCGAACCCGCCCGCGTGCAGCGGTTCACCGGCCGTCTCCTCGTGCGGCCCAGTTCCGGCCGCGATTAGGTCGCCGGACAGCGTGACCCTTTGCTGATCTTGATGTCGAGAGGGACCCGGACATCGGCACGAGCGCGAAGTCGCCAGCCGCCAGCGACCTCGCGCACAACGCGGGATGACCGTGAACTTTGGTCGTTACAGCGACTCGACCCAGTGATCTGGCGCGACGTCTGGCCGATGCGGTACCGGGCGTTCCCCTTCGCGCCACCCGCCCGGGCCGAAGGCCACCTCGGCCACTGCCCGCCAGAAGCGGCCCGCGGTGGGGTTGTCGTGCTGGAACGCGATCGACCAGGGTCCGAGGTGGCGGCCGAGGACGTTGAGGGCCAGTTCTTGGCCGAGGCCACCGCGGCGGGCAGCGGGAGCAATCCAGAGGGCGGCCAGCCCGCGTCGTTGCCGGGTCAGCCCCTCCACGAGGGCGAAGCCGACCGGGGCCGGCTCACTGGTCTTCGGATGTGGGCGCCATGCCAAGTACGTGGCGTGGTCCTTATCTGGCCCGTGGGGGAGGTCTTGAGCCTGGTAGCGGCCGTCGGGGTAGGGCAGGGCGGAGACGGCCAGGGCGAGGTCGTGGCGGAAGAATTGCCACAGCCACGGCAGCACCTCCCACTCCTGGTCGTGAACGGGACGGACGTCGATGGAGGCCACGTCGACAGCTTCTCAGTCATGCTGCGGCGCACTGCAGACCACGCGCACCGCGGGATGACCGTGAGGTCGGTAGCGCCGCACAGTCCACGATCGCCATCCTGGTTGCGTGCACCCTGAGCTGGACGCAGCGTTGGCGCCGTTGCTAGCGGACCTGCAGCCCTGCTTAGGGGCTCTCTGCGCTATGGCGGGGG
>NZ_JBFNQN010000018.1 GCF_040796495.1 Kineococcus endophyticus
AGCGTGTCGCGCAGCAGCTTGGTCAGCGTGGCATCGAGATCCATGCGGTCGACCGTAGAGACGACGGGGGCCGGTCTCGACCGCTTTCCTGGAGCGTCGGGCGACGGCCAACGCGCGGTCATCCCGCACTGCGGGCGACGTCCGGTCATGGCGCATGGGGTGGGCGGGGGAGTCCCGAGTTCGACTCCTACGGTCAGGTCATCAACAGGTAGGTGGCCGCGGTGATGGCACCGCCGACGACACCGCCGAGGAGAACCTGTCCCAGCGTGTGATGTTGGAGCCGTACGCGAGACCACCCGGTCAGCGTGAGCAGGACAGCGCCGACGGCCAGCACCAGGGGGCCGAACAGGATGGTCAGCACGACGACGCTGCCGACCATGCAGCCGGTGTGGATCGACAGCTTGGTCCAGAGCGTGTTCACGAGCAGGAACGCCGGGATCGAGGCGATCGGGGCGACCGTGACGGCGACGACCTCACGGGGGGCGCCGAGGTGATGCACCACGGCCAGGCCGACCAGGCTGGTGAGAAGCCCGAACAGCACCGGGATGAGCCGCTGGTTGCGGGCCCGCAGGTTCCGGTCGCTCAGGCGGCCCAGCCGGACCCCGGCCAGGACGAAGGCGTAGGGGATGACGGCGGTGAACAGGGCCGTCAGTCCCGCCCACTTCAACGCCGAGGTCGTGGTGGGGCTGACGGCCAGCGCGACGAGGAGCTGGGTGACGGGCATGACCAGCGTGGGGGAGAAGACGTCGGACACCGCACGCGCCAGGCGCCAGCGGGGGTCCGGTGCGTCCGCGCGCGTGGGGGACGTCGAGGTGGCCTCAGCGGTCAACGCGGTCTCCGGGGAGTTGAACAGTGCTGCCCACCCGACCGGAGGGCTCGCCCGAGCCGACGCCGGCCTCAGCGGCGCGGGGGCAGGGGCGCGGGTGCTCGACCTCGACAGCGTCAGCCAGGTCCAGCGCCGTGGGCCAGGCGGCGGCCAGGCGTTGCAGCATCGGGCCGTCGTCGTCGTGCAGGTCCTCGGTCACGCGGGGCACCGGTCGCAGGTCGTCGAGCTTGCGGCGGCGGGCCAGCTCAACAGCGGTGGCCAGGACCAGGGCCTCGTCGTCGCGTTGGCGGGCCAGGGTGAGCCGGATCGCGTCGAAGTCGGCCGGGTCCATCCACGGAGTGAGCTCGGTGATGCTGTCGCGGACGGCGGTCTCCCGAGTCGCCAGGCGCAGTGCGGGGGAGACGACGGTCAGGTCCACCCCGGCGTCCGGGGTGGCCTGGTGCAGAGCAGCGCCCATCGGGCGAAGCCAGCGGGCGCGAGTGAGGTCAGCGACCTTGGAGGCCCACCGGTCGAAGCCGGCCCAGCTCCGCCCACGAGAGCGCCAGCAGCCGTAGCAGATGGACAAGAACGCCACGATCAACGCCGCGCGACCAGAGGCCATCGCCACATCGCGCAGCCCCTCGCCGGATTCGATGGAAACCGCGATGACCTTGGTGATGCCGAAGTAGGCGCACGTCAGACCTCCGATGCCGAGAAAGACGACCCCGGAGCGACGAGGAGACGGGTCTCGTGCGGTGCGCCCGAAGCGCAGGCAGTACACCGTGAAGGGGATGCAGACCACCAGAAAGTAGCCCATGAACAACAGCCAGTAGAGCGTCCCGGTCCAACCGCCGAGACCGTTCTCGACCTCCAGCAGGTCGTAGCGGTTGGGGCTGAGGGAGTAGCAGGCGAACATGGCCGCAGCCGCGAAGGGCCAGGCTTGCCGGATGCGTCGGGTGGCAGTGGGAGGACGGTGCCGGGCACTGGCCCCACTCAGATTCTCGGCGGCCACGACGGCGTTGTAGAAGGCACCCAAGGCAATGAGGTGCTTGAGGTGGTCGGGCAAGAACGGCTGGCCCACCAGCTCGCCCAGGCGGCGACCCAGCGGGTCAACACTCAGCGTGAGCGTCACCGCGCAGGCGGTCAAGATCCAGAACATGCGCCGGGTCTGATCCTCAGGCCGCGCGTGCCCCTCCCGACGGCGGCGCCGCATCAAGGTCCAGACCCATGCAGCGGTGCCCGAGCAGACCACGGCGATGAGCACGCGCCCCCACAGCAGCGCCGTCACCGACGGACCTCAACCCGCTTGGGGGAGCGGTCCTGCGCACCCCGGTCGTCCTGGGCGTCCCGGTCGTCCCGGCCGTCCTGGTCATCGACGATGCCGAGCATGTGCCGAGCACGAGCGTCGGCCACCGAGGGCACCGTGCGCGGTGCGGAGGTCTTCGAGCTGCGCAGGCGACGGCCGAGCATGGTGGCGACCAGCTCGGTGTGGCGCTCGCGCGGAGAGGTCCACTCTCCGCGCGCCAGGGACGGCAAGAGACGTCCTTCCAAGATGCTGCGGGCGGTGGCGTCGTTGATCTGCGTCAGGTGCTCGTCCATGCCCAGCTCGCAGGTGTGACCCAACAGCATGTGAGCGAACTCGTGGCGCAGGTTGTCGTCACGACCCGTCGACCACGCCGCGGCATCGACCAGCAGCAGGTCCTCGTCCTCCCCCTCCAGCCACGCCGCGCTGACGTGACGCTTCCCGGTGGCATCCCGCACGCGCTCGCGGTCGACGTACCAGACCCGCACTCGTCGGCCGCGGCGTTCCTCCAGCAGGTCGCGCAGGTCGGAGATCGAGGCGTCTTCGGGCAGGTCCAGGTCGTCGACGAGGCGCTGGCTGCGGCCGGCGACCAGCAGGTCCAGCAACCGCAGGTAGGCGCGCCGTACGGCGCGGGGCGCGTGCAAGGCCGCACGTCGCGGTTCCGTTGGGACAGCGGCGGCCTCGCGCGGGGTTGCAGGCTGGGGGATGCCGACGCCGGGGGTGCTCTCGCGCATCGCTTGCTGAACTCCACTGGATCGAGGGACCCGGCGATTATGCACAGCCGTCCGCAAGAATCAAAAAGCACAGCTCACAGCGTGTGACCGCTGTGGCGGCAGTGGATTGTTCCTCCTAGAGACGTCGCAGCCCGTGGGGCTAATGGACGGCTCAATCAGTTGGGTCGTCGGCATTTTCGCCGGCCGAAGCGGCGTTGCCGGCCTGCTGGCGCCCACTGCTGCGGGGCAAGTCGTCGCGATCTTCGACCTGGCCGATTTTCTCCATTGAGGCGATCAGGTCGGTCACTACGGCCAGGCCCTCAGGGGTCAACCGACTGGCGCGCAGGAACGTGTTCGATAGCTTCCGGTCACGCATCATGGTGAGGAAGTTCATCTCTGATTCAAGCTGAGCTGATTGTTCTTCGCCAACAAAATACTTTGGGCTAACACCAAAAACATTGGCAATAGCTTTGACTTGATCGAGTCCCGGATTTCTGCTCGCGCCTGATCGCAGCCGGGAGAGGTGTTGATGCGTAACGGCCGTCGGGCCAACGCGAGCAGTGCCGTCTGCAATCTCTTTGAGCGAATACTCCCGCCCGCTGGGATGGCGCATCGTGTCGAATAGCTTGTTCAGGCGGTCGGCAAAGTCCCCGCGGTCTTCGTCGGGGGATGCCACGAACTGCCTCCTGTGCAACAAGCTGGGTCGGGACACCCAGATTAGGGGGTCCGGCCCGCCGAGCAGTGTCGGTCGTCGTGTTCGGTCGTCGCACATTGGTGTGCGCAGCATCTAGGGTGTGTAGCGCCTTGATGCGCAGCCAGCGATCCGGGCCGAGACCTGGGGCACCAGGTTGTGGCGGTGGTGCCCCCCGACGGGGGTCGTGAGGGGCGCCACCTAGGTCCCGGACAGGACCGGAAGGCGTGGTCGTTCCATCACTCGACCGACGTCTTCCCGCGACGGGTGAGGCGGCAACCCCACTCGGCGTGCTGACCGAGACCTGCTCACCGTCCCCCGGCGGTACGTCGTGGCCGCGGCCAGCCGCCGGGGGGCGGTCCATCCATCTGAGCAGAAGGAGCCAGTGATGACACCTCCCACCCAGCACAGCACCCGCTCACGACCTCGCCCGATCACGCTCGCCGCGGCGGCGGCCATGACCGGCCTGCTGGTCATGACCCAGCCCGGAGCGGCCATCGCCGCCGACAAGACCGGCAACGACGACACCGAGACCACCGTCCTGCACCCCACGATCAGCGGGACCGACGGCACCGTCCGTTACTCGGTCGCCGGCCTGGCAGGCGGCGGCATCCAACTGTCGTTCGTCCACGTCCCCAACGAGGCGGCGGGGGAGAAGTCTGGCCGTGCCGAGACGCAGTCGAAGGAGTTCACGGTCACCGTGGACGCCGCGGCCATCGCCACCCAGACGGTGACCGACGACGGCGGCACCGTCGTCCCGGCCGCCGACACCAGCGACAACACCAGCGACGACTCCGCTGACGAGGAGGCCGACAAGACGGCCGACGAGGACGGCGACAGCGCCAAGGACGCGAGCACCCGGGGCGCCATCGTCGAGCAGGACGTCACCGATGACTCCACGAAGGTCACGCTCTCCGCCGACACCGAGGGCGTTGCAACCGTGTGGGTCCTGCCGCAGCAGGCTCCGGCCGCGGCCGACCCCGACGACCAGTCCTGGGTCACCCGGACCTGGCACCTGCTCGTCGACAAGATCACCGGCAACGACGAGGACAGCGACCAGGACGACCAGGGCGACGCCAAGCCGACCGTTGAGCCGACCAGCTCCCCGACGTCCAGCCCGACGTCGGACCCGACCTCGAGTTCGTCGTCTACCCCGTCCAGCTCGCCCACCTCGTCGAGCACCGCGACCGGCGGCGCCGACCAGGACGACGCGGACAACACGGCCGACGACGCCGCCGCGGGTGGGGGCGACACCTGCGTGGTGACGCAGGACCAGCTCACCACCAGCACCCGCGACGGCGGGGACGGCACGGTGGATGCCCCGCTGGAGGACGGCCCCAGCGCGGCGCCGACGTTCAGCGAGGAGGTCCGCAAGAAGGCCGCCCAGCAGCAGGAACAGGCGTCGGACTGCGGCGAGGGCACCAGCGCGGGCACCAGCGAGGGCACCAGCGAGGACAGCGACAAGTCCGACGGTACCGACGTCACGGAGGTCTCCGACAGCTCGACCGGCTCTGCGACGTCCAGCAGCGGCAAGGGCAAGGTTGAGGTCGCGGCCGGGGACTGGCTGTCGGGAATCTCCGGTGAGCGGCCGGCGGCCGAGAAGCTGCGCGGGGTGCCCGCGGAGGTGGCAACGACGTGGGCCGACTTCTCCGGCAACGCCGACCAACTCAACCCCGGCGCGGAGTTCGGCCCCGACGCCTGGGACAAGTCGCTCATCATCGCCATCCCGCCGTTCCCCCAGGGCTCCTCGTGGGAGGCGACCGCGGCCGGGGACAACGACGAGTACCTGCGTCACTACTTCTCGACCCTGGAGTCGAAGTGGGCCGGTCGTAACGGGACCGCCTACATCGAGTACAGCTACGAGGCCAACGGGTACTGGATGGCCTGGCCGGTCAAGGCCGGACAGGAAGACGCCTGGGCCAAGGCGTTCGAGCGGGCTCGCTCGATCCAGCAGGAGGAGTTCCTCGACGCGCTGCTGGGCGTCCGCTTCAACCACGAGTCCAACGGCTATGACGGCGACTCCCACGACCTGCTCCAGGCCATCAAGGGCAGCATCGACTTCGTGGGCACCAGCTACTACAACGCCTACCCGCCCGTCAGCACGCAGACCGAGTTCGACGAGCGGGCACAGATGCTCGACGGCGGCGGCGGCCCGAAGGGCATCGCCACCTGGCTGGCGGCGGCGAAGGAGGCCGGGCTGCCCATCGAGTTCGCAGAGTGGGCCGAGAGCGCGAAGGACGGCGACTCCGCCGCGTTCATCGACGGGATGCACGACACCTTCTCCAGCAACGCCGGCCCCGGGCCGGGGCAGGTGTTCGCTGAGTCCTACTTCAACATCGACAAGGACAACGACAACTGGCGGATCAACTCAGGCAAGTTGCCCGAGTCCGCGAAGCGGTACGCCGAGAAGTTCGCAGACGTCGGCTGAGAGCGGCCTCACTGGCTGACGGCATGTATCCCGGGGAACTCTGACCCCGAAGCGCGTTCTGGCTGTCGGCGCCGGACGCTGGCGTGGTGGGCGGATTGCCCGCCCACCACGCTGACACACCCCTCCTCGACCACTTCCCCGCTTGACGTCCAGCGGGTGCCGTGTACCGTGTAACACGTCATACGATACGACCTAGGAGAACCCATGCACACGCTCGCAACATTCGCTTCGTTCGCTACCGACGCTGCTCAAGGCGGCGGAGGGGGCGGGTTCGGGACCGGCGGTCTGCGCACCTGGATTTCGGAGAACATCGTCACCCTGGCCCTGCTCGCGCTCGGGTGCATCATCCTGTGGAAGTCGCGCGGGGGAGAGGTCGCCAACGGAATCTCCATCGCCGCCGGCGCCATCGTGGGAATCTGCTTCCTCGGCATGGCCACCGGCACCACCGCCACCGAGCTGGGTAGCTGGCTCGTGGGCCTCCTGCGGGGCTGACCATGCGCCTGCCGGACGACGATGAGATTTACAACGTCGACAGCGTCTACCTCGGTCCGCCCGGCCGCTTCATCGGCCGGTTTCGGCAACGGGCCATCATCCTGTTCCCCGGCATCTTGCTGCTCGTCTTCGTCATCGAACGCCGGGCAGGGTTCCCCTTCACACTGCTCACCGTCGGCCTCACCGTCATGGCGTGCGCGGCGTTGACGGCCTCCATCGTCGACCACACCAGTAGCGAACGATCCCTCGGCGTCCTCCTGCGCACCAGTTGGCAGGAAGTCATCGGTCGCCGCCCCCGCAGGGCGACCCCGCGCAAACGCCGTACCCGCAGCGCCGAGAAGGTCCTGCGGAAGACCGCAGTCCGTCAGCGACCGGAGGAATCGCTCGGCCCCCGACGAACCCGGTTCCGTGACCTCCCGGCCCGCACAACCCCCGATACGGACAGCTCCGCCAGTTGACCCCCGCAGCTCGCTACGCACCCACTGGAGAACTCAGCATGGCCCTCTGGTCCACGGCATCCAAGGACGCCGCACCCGAACCCCCGTCGGGGTTGTCGTCCCTGCCCAAGCACCCTCGACCCATCGAGGGTGACGACGTCGAGACGGCACCTCGTACTTCCCTCCGTGGTGCTCGCAAGCTGCGCAAGCCCAAGGACAACGACCTGGTGACTACGTCGCCCTCGGACCCGTCGCCGGCAGACCCGCAGGAAGCGACTCCGCAGCTCCCCTCGCTCGCCGCTGACCGCACCGGCGAGGACGTCCAGCCGGAGTCGACCCTCGACCAGCCGCACGACGACGTCGAGGTGGCCGACCAGAACGAGGCCGGCGCCGCCCAGCACCGCCTCCGCGACCTGCTGGCGGCGCCGACCACGGCGGCCCGACGGACCGGGGACGGGGCTCGGGCCCTCACCACCCGCGCGTTGACCCTGGCTACCCAGCGCCCGCCCCGAGCTGGGCACGCGGCCGAGACGGCGCGACAGGACGGCACGCCTTGGGCGCTGGAGTCCGTCGTGAACCACCTCACCTTCACCAAGCAGCGCATGATCGCGTGGTACCTGGCGGACCCTCAGCAGTGGAGCTTCCGGCCCACCGCTGAGGGCGAACAGCTCATCGAGGCCAACGCCGGGCAGCTCGCGGAGCTGGTCGGCTCGACCGTCTTCATCCGTCGCACGAGCCGTCCGTGGCCGATGTCGGCGTGGGCCAAAGCGTCCTGGCGCAACTCTCCCGATCCGGGGGCGGCCTACGCCGAAATCCTCAAGCGCGACCAGCGGCTCCTCCAGTCCCAGCAGCAAGCCGACACGCTCACCTACTACGGCGTGGACCTGGGAACGCGCCCTCCGCTGACTCGTGTCCTGGCCAAGGTGCATGAGGCCGTCGCGGATCGCGAGATGCGCGCCCTCCAGGCCCGGCTGGACCACCTTGACGCCATCATGGCCGGCGACGGCCTGAGCGCACGGCCGGCCCTGGGAGCGGACATGGCCTGGCTCCTGGCCCGCTCGTTCGCCCTGGGCTGCCCCGTGCGGCACGACCGTGAGGTGACCCCCGCGGAGTGGACCCGGGAAGACCTGGCCAAGTTCATCGACGGGGTCGACTGGAGCGCCGAGCCGCTGGCACCGACCATCACGATCACCTCGACCCTGGGCGACCAGCCCGTCACCCGGCACGTTGTCACCCTCACGGTCGGACAGATGCAGGAACTTGCCATCCCCGAGGGGTACGACCCCTGGATGGCCCGGGTCGATCGACTCCCCTTCCCGGTGGAGTGGACGGCCCGTATCGACGTGCGTACTCCCGAGCAGACCTCCAAGGAGATGGAGAAGCTGTCTGACCGGATCGACGCGCAGGTCAACCACTACCAGCAGGACCACGGCAAGCGTCCGCCGAAGCAGCTCGCCCGACAGTTCCACCGCACCGGTGAGGTCGAAGACGAGATGCGGACGGGCTTCGACGGCCTGAGCACCCGTACCCGCGGGTGGTACCGCCTCCACGTCTCCGGCCGCACCGAGGAGGAGGCGTTGAAGCGCGCCGAAGCGGTCCGCAACCTCTACAAGCCGAACATCAACATCGAGCAGGAACTCGGCCAGTACCAGCTCGCCCGAGAAGCCGTCCCCGGCGAGCCCCTGGCCAACACCGGGCACACCCGTCGACTCCCGGTACTCAAGGTCGCCGCCGCCGTGCCCGCGGCCACCGCCGAGGTCGGGGACAAGCGCGGTGTGCTCATCGGGGAGACCGCCGGTTTCGTCTCCCGAGCAGTCGTGCACGACCTGTGGCTGGGCCCGGAGGTGCTGGACCAGTCCGGCCTCTGCCTCATCGCCGCTGCCCCTGGTGGCGGGAAGTCCAACCTCATGGGCCTGCTCATCGCCAAGACCTGCGCCCAGGGCGTCCCCTGGACGGTCATGGACCCCTCCGGTCGTCTGGGCCAGCTGTGCGCCCTGCCCTGGTTCCGGGGAATCTCCAAGCAGATCAACCTTCTGCGCAGCGAGGCCGGATCGCTCAACCCCTACGCCCTGGTCCCCGAGCCCAAGCGCGAATGGTTCACCGACGAGGACGACCCCGAGAAGTCCTACCGAGACGCGGTCACCGCGGCACAGATGACCCGGCGCGACCTCACGTTCGACACCCTGCGCTGGTGCCTGGACCCCTCCCAGGCCCGTGACGGTGAGATGCGTACCGCTCTGCGCGACGCGATCGGCAAGGCGCCGGCCACGATCCACTCCAGTGCACACGGCGTGCTGGAGGTGCTGCGCCCGCGCAAGGGCGTCTACAAGACGAGCGGTGCAGTACTGTTCCGCAGGCTGGAGGAAGCCAGCCAGCGCGAGCTGGCTCGGCTGTTCTTCGCGCCGCCGGAAGGAACGGGCTCCACGCACAGTGAGGAGACGCAGCAGCCGCGGCTCAAGGTCTACAACCTCAAGGGACTGGTGCAGCCCGAAGAACAGAAGGAGCAGGACGACTGGTCGTTCGAGGAGCTGCTGTCCCGACCGATCATGAACCTGGCGGCCTGGAGCTCTGCCTCGGACCTCTACAGGGGCGACATTCACTCGCGCAAGGGCTTCTCGCTGGACGAGGCGCACGAGGTGACCAAGGTCGGCACCGGAAAGGCCCTTGTCGGCAAGGTGCAGACCGACTCGCGGAAGTTCGACATTGCCGCACTGGTCGCCACCCAGAACCCCTCTCGCCTCCTGGGGGAGGGAGCAGCGAACCTCGTGGGTTCCGCCTTCGTCGGGCGGACGCTCGACCTGGACGAGCAACGGGACGCCTTGAAGATGCTGAGGCTGCCCGCCGGGGTCGGGTACGAGGCCATCCTGGGCGGCCTTTCTCCCAAGTCCTCGCGCACGCGCCGCCCGGCGGACGACTTCGAGGGGGAGAACGAATGGCTGAACCGATCGACCCCCGCAGCGGCCAACTACAAGGAGTTCATCTTCGCCGACGGCATGGGTGGTGAGAACGGCCAGGGCGGGATCGAGAAGATTCGCGTCCTCCTGACCCACCACCCGGAGCTGTTGCAGGCGTTGGACACCCGATCGGACCCCACCCGTGCCGCGGCTGCTCGCCGTCGTGCGGCGCAGGACCGAGAAACGATCGACCTGACCAAGGCCGAGGAATCGGCCGCCGGTGGCGCATCGCTGACCACTGGAGAGGAGACCTGGTGAGCACCACGCACACCCCGCAGGCAGTCTCCGGTAACTCAACGCGCGCCCGGTGGGTCACACGAGGAGTCCTGGGCCTGCTGCTGGCGCTGCTGCTCGGGGGAGCCGCCGGTGGAAGCGCGCAGGCCGCCCCCGCAGCGGCTCCCGCGCTGGCGGCCATCGACCTGGACTGCAAGGAGACACCGCTGCCCGCCGGTCCCAGCGATGGCCTGGCCGGCACCCTGAGCACCGCCCCGACCGAGCCGGTCTCGGGCGACCCGTTCAGCAAGGACGGGCCCACTCTGGCGGAGGTCTACGGCTACTCCTACACCTGGCAGGTCTACGACAACGGCTGCGGCGTCACCGATGGACCGCTGGCGTCCTGGGGCACCGACACGGCGAACCTCATGCTGGGTCTCTCGGACAGCGTCCTCGCGCTGACCGGATCGGCTCTGGGTGCGGTCGTCGACCCGTCGGGATGGATTGGCGTGCTCGACGACCCGATGGTGCAGGCCACCCAGGCAGTCCGGGAAGGCTTGTGGGGCCCCTGGCTGGGCGTGGCGATGATGCTCGTCGCCGTCGTGATCTTGTGGAGAGCGCGCGTCTCGCAGGAGTTCTCCCGCACCATCAACGCCGGGGCCTGGGCGATCCTGGTGCTCGTCGGGGTGACCGTGCTCCTGGACTACCCGGTGGAGTCCACCCGGGCCGTCGACGACGTCACGCAGTCGGTCGTGACGACCGTCTCCAACAGCTTCGACCAGCGCGAGGACGACGGAACCGCCTCGGGCGCGGTGAACGCCCAGATGGACGCCTTCTCCCGCCAGGTTCTCTACTCGACGTGGGCCAAGGGCGCCTTCGGGGACGCCAACTCCAAGACCGCCCAGGAGTACGGCCCCGCGCTGTTCAAGGCGTCTCACCTGACCTGGCAGGAGGAGGCCACCGTCAAGGCCGACCCGGAGGGGGCGGGCAAAGAGATTCTGGACCAGAAGGCGTCCGACTTCGAGGAGACCGCCGACGCCGTCAAGAACTCGGACAGAAGAGCCTACGAGTACCTGACCGGGAACGAGAGCCGATGGCCGGCGGCTGAGCAATCCCTCATCCTCACGCTTCTGCTCATGCCGTTCCTGTTGCTGGCCGGGATCATCGTGCTGGTCTCCTACCTGGTGATCCGGCTCGGGGCGCCACTGGCGCCGGTGCTGGGCCTGCTCGGCATCATCGAGCCGTTGCAGTCGGTCGTCACCAGCGCGGCCAAGAAGATCGGAAGCGTGCTGTTCGCTGGCCCGGTGTTCTGGGTCGGAGCGAACGTGAACCTCATCATCGCCAGCGCCATCCTGAACCAGACCGACGACGAGATTGCCTGGTGGCTCCGTTACGGCCTGGCCGCCGCCGCGGGCATCCTGCTGTGGATGCTGCTCAAGCCCGCCGCGTTCTTCACTGGCGCTGCCGGAGGCGCAGCCCGCAAGGCGTGGGGCGCGTTCCGCGACTTCCAACTGGTCAAGGCGGGCACCAAGGGAATCCGGGACCGGCAGGACCGCGAGTACGGTGAGGAGAAGCGCCGTCGTGGTGCCCCGGCGCCCGAGCGTCAGGGTTACGGCGAGCGGTTCACCTACCCCTCGCTGACGACCGGACCCAACGCCAGCGACCGCGAGACCCGCACGCCCCAGCCCGAGTCGGTGTACGTCGGCAACGTCACGGCCTCCCGACACCACGAGGGGTCGCAGGCCGCAGCCACGACCACGCCCGGGACGTTCGTGCGTCGTGAGGTGGCGGCCCCGGCTCCAGCGACCGCCCTGCCCGCAGGGGGGGCCCGTCGCGGCGTCGACACCCGCTCCACTGTTCGGCGCATCGCCCTCGACTCCGCGGCAACAGGTTCCTCGGAGGCCGGCGACGACACCAGCTCGTCGAGCGCCAGCAGCATGAGGGGCGCCACGAGGAACGCGGTCGCGGGCTCCCGCGCCGCCTCGACGGCAGCGGCCGACCCGACCTCGGAAACCCCCCGTGGTCAGGCGCCTGGTTCCGACCGGGGGCTGACCGCTGGAGGCAAGCACCGTGTGGCGCCGGTCGACGGCGTGCTCGACGAGAACCGTCCCGGCAACACCGGAAGCACCTCGGCCTTGCGGCCGGCCACCGCGCAGGCGTCGGTCCCGGTGCACCTGGCCGAGAACGAGGCCGTGGTGGACGGGCAGGTGACCCACCGCGTGCCGGACGGGGTCGCGGAGTCGAACTCCTATGTCGACCCCCGCACCGGGCGCACGGTCTACGAGGTTTGGTCCCCGATGGGCTCGGAGGTGCACGATGTGGAGTGAGATTCTTCGGCCGATTCTGCGCTGGCCGCTGAGGTCGCCCCTGCGGTTGCTGGCTAGCATCGCCGCCGTCCTGGTGCTCATCTTCGGCCTCGGCAGCTTGAACCGGCAGGGCGGTGACACCCGCCCGATCGCTCAGGCGACGGCCACCACGGACGAGCAGTCGGGAGCTGACCAGCCCTCTGGTCAGGACAGCGGCGGAGGCGCCGGAGGTCTCGACGAGGACGAGGAGGAGGCCGCCCCCGAGCCGCCGGCCATCGCCGTGCAGCGCGCCGCCGCCTTCCTCACCGCCTGGGCCAGGCCGACGGTTCCGGCCGATCAGTGGCGTGCGGACCTGGCACCGTTCGTCGACCCGCTCCTGGCTCAGGGGCTCGCCCTGACCGATCCGGTCAACGTCCCGGCCTCCCGAGTCGAGGACGCCGGCACGCTGGTCCGGTCGGCTACCCGCTCGGCGCTGTACGACTTCGCCACCGACGCCGGCACCGTGCAGGTCACCATGACCAGCGACGGCATCACCTGGTGGGTCAGCGAGGTCACCCCGCAGAAGGCGACCTCGAGAGCGGACACGCCGGAGCCCACTCCGGGGGCTGACGGCGGCCAGAACGGGGCGGGGGGCGCCACGGCACCCCCGGCGGGCTGATGGTCGAACCCGCCGCCGTCGCCGCCCTGCTGGCCAAGGAGGCCGCCCGCCGTGCCGCCGTCGCCGCGTGGAAGCGACGTGGCGGGGTGGCCGCCGCCATCGGCGCGGTGCTGGTGGCCGCACCGATGGCCTTCATGGCCCCGGTCGCGGTGATGGGGGGAGCCGACACTCAGAACGTCTCGGCCTGCACCCCGCTGGGCAACGGCGGGGTGGGCCTGGGTGTCCCGCAGGGCAAGGCCATCACTGCCGCCAACCTGACCCAGGACCAGAGCGACAACGCCCGCGTCGTCGTCACCGTCGGCCAGCGAGCCGGGGTGCCCGTACAGGGCTTGGTCGTGGCCATTGCCACCACCCTCCAAGAGTCTGGGCTGCGGAACATCGACTACGGCGACCGCGACTCCCTGGGGCTCTTTCAGCAGCGTCCCTCGACCGGCTGGGGAACACCGGGTCAGGTCACCGATCCGGTACTGGCCTCCGAGGCGTTCTACGGCGTGGCCGCTCACACCAACAATCCCGGCCTGCTGGACATCAAGGGGTGGCAATCCATGAGCGTCACCCAGGCAGCGCAGGCGGTGCAGCGCAGCGGCTTTCCGACGGCCTATGCGAAATGGGAAGACGAGGCCCGCATCATCGTCGCCTCGGTCGGGGGCAGCAGCTCCACCGTGAACCCAGACACAGGAGCCACGGTTCCGGGGACCAGCGACGCACTCACCGCGGCCTGCAACCCGTCAGGGGGATCTCAGAGCGGGGTGGAGGTGGGGGCCGGCGGCTGGGTCGCCCCCCTGCCGACCCCGTTCGTCATCACCTCCGGCTTCGGCCCCCGTCGGTCACCGACGGCCGGAGCCAGCTCGGTGCACGCAGGCATCGACTTCGGCGTCCCGATCGGAACGCCCGTCTTCGCCGCCGCCGAGGGCACCGTGATCCGGGCAGGAGCGGCCTCGGGCTACGGCATCGCGGTCTACCTCCAGCACGCAGACGGCGTCATCACCCGCTACGGGCACCTGTCGCGCACCACCGTCAGCGTCGGGGACACCGTCACCGCCGGCCAGCAGATCGCCCTCAGCGGCAACACCGGGGTCAGCACCGGAGCGCACCTGCACTTCGAGGTGCGTCCTGGTGACGTCCCCACCAACCCCGTACCGTGGATGGCCAGCAAGGGGGTCACGCTGTGACCTGGCGTGAGCAGATCAGCGGGGCCGGCCAGCAGGAGGGCCCGGAGACCGTCGAGCGGAAGGGGTGGGCCGTGGAGCCCGAGGAGCCCCGAGCGCCCCACGGCCGCCAGGGTCCTGACCGCGATGAGGCCGCCGACCTCCCGGCGTTCGACTTCGCCGCCGCCTGGGGGGGACCGCTACCTCTGGTCCGAGACCACCGAGACCACCGAGACCACCGAGACCACCGAGACCACCGAGGCCACCCCGACGACCTCGGCGGGGACCTGGACCACGAGCACGACGCAGAGCGCGTCCACACGCCCAGGTCCACCGACGACTTCCCCAGCGGAGCCACCAGTGACACCGTCGGGGAGGTCTTCGAGGTCGAGGACACCTCCTGGCTGCTGGTTCCCCCGCCGGTGCGGGCCGCAACCAGCCTGGAGCACCTGCCTGACCTACCGGCGGGCACCGCGGTCGCTCTACGGCATCCGGGCGGCGGCTTCCTCCTCGACCTCGTCCTGACCAAGTCGAGCACCCAGGTACGCGCGACGTCCGACCCAGCCGAGCAGGGCCACGAGCCGCAGGAGGCCCGGCACGCCCTAGTGACGAGCGAGGCGCACTGGGCGGTCCACCGGTACCTGCGTGACTGCACCTGGTACCAGCGTTGGGCGCCAGCTCGGGACCTGTTCGTCTACAGCGACCTGCCCCCATCGGCGGCTACCGCCGGGCCCGGCGGCAGCACGGCGAGCGACCGGATCGACGGCCGAGCTGGAGGCGGGGCCGTCCGGAGGAACTGGGCGCAGGAGTTGGACCGCGACCCGAGCCTGCCCCCGACGCAGCGTCCCGCTCCGGCTCGCGAGTCGGGTTCCCTGCTGGGCCGACGACTGCGTTTCCAGGCTAAGCCAGGGGACTGGCAGTGGGTGATCGCGTCGAGCGAGCCCTACAGCGACGAACACGGTGCGATCGTCGTGCGCGTCGTCTCCATCACCACCTGGCACCTGTGGCACGCCCACAGCTTCGACAACGACGGTGCGGTGCTCGCCCTGCCTCTCGAACGGGCCTGGGTCTACTGACGTCTTCGTGTTACGTGTAGTGCGAAACACGGTAAGGTTTCACCCATTCCAGGACGCCTGCTGAGTGCGTCCACCCTCAACCTCGCACCCAAGGAAACCCATGACTCAACAAGTCAGTAAGAAAGACAACGACCTGGCCTACCTCATCATGGCCTGCGTCGCTCTCCTTGCAGTGCAGCGCCTCTGGTCAACTCGTATCAAACCCTGGGTGCTGGAAAACCTACAAGCCGTCCAGGCCGGCGACTGGCAGCACAGTGTCAGCGGTGACGTGACCACGCTGGACGTCGTCGGCATGAGCCTGCTGTTGCTGCCCGTCGTCGTACTGCTGCTGCTGATTCGCCAGCGCCGCAAGAACAGCAAGGACGCGAAGAACAAGACGAAGGAGAACAGCTGATGACTGAACTCTCGCGCACCATCCCGCGACACGACATGTCCCGACCAACTCGAGAACTGGGTCTTGAGGTGATCCGCAGCCTTTCCGATCCCGCGCGTGCGGCGGCAGAATCTCTGCTAGCCGAATCCCTGCGTGATCGGTGGTCTCACGTTCAGAGGGTTGCAGCGACTGCCGGTGAGTTGGCGGACGCGGTCGGACTGTCTCAGGCCGAGCGCGACCTCGCGGTGGCTTCGGCGTGGCTGCACGACGTCGGCTACGCACCCGCCCTCCTGCGCTCGCTGGACTCACGCTGCCTCGGCCCCACCGGTTTCCACCCCCTCGACGGGGCCGTCTACCTGTACGCCGAGGGCTGGCCCGACGACCTTGTGGGCCTGGTCGCCCATCACTCCCTGGCGGACGTGGAGGCCCTGCACCGCGGCCTAGAACCCGAGCTTGTGCAGTACCCCGACCGTCCGGGACTGGTCCGCGACGTCCTGTGGGTTGCAGACCTGACCTCTGGTCCCCGAGGGCAGCGACTCACCATCGACAACGCCTGGCCGACGTGGTGCTGCGCTACGGCCGAGACCATCTGGTCAGCGAGTGCATGGTGGTAGTCGCAACCGCCGCGATGGCCGCAGCCCGCAGGCTGCACGCCCGCGCCGACGCCGGCGGACGCATGTCCGTGGCGTTGAGCGTGGCGATGGGCGCGTGGCCTGACGCGGCCGGGTGAGCGGGACGCTGCTGACGACACGTTGGTACGAAGACTCACGGAGGCCCCTCATGGACCAGGACGTCCCGCGCGATCATCCCTCGCTGGAGCAGTACCCGGATCGTCCGACCTACCTTGCCCGTATCGACGGTGTGCTGTGGCGGATGCCCATGCGCGACGACTACGACGCGGCTGTTCCCGTCCCGGTCACCGACCTCATGCAAGCTCGGTCCGTCATCGGTCTCCTGGAACGTCTGGTGCACAAGGGGATCGTGGATGACCCGGTGGTGTTGAAGATGATCGGACGAACCGCGGTTGTCGGCTCCAACGAAGCTCCGCCGCTCACTGCTGGTGAGGTCGAGCGGTGGTTAAGGGATCTGCGAAGTCGCATCAATGCCTGGATGCCGCACTACTGACGTTCCCCCCCCGGCTCACACCCCTCGGAGCTGGGTGTCCGGGAGCCACTGCTGAGCTAGCAGGGTGTCCTCCCCTGGCCGGGGGATGGCGTAGGTCACGCGGGCTGACCAGCCTCCGAAGGGCAATCGACGCCACGCAGTCATCACGCCCGGGTACGGTCCGTCGCTACCCTCGTCGTCGCCCAGGACCCTGCACAGCGCCGCGGCGGGCCGCTCGTCGGCGCCTGGCCGGGCCGCAGCCTCAGCCGCCGCCTTGCGCTGTGCGAGGTCGGCCGCTCGGACGCGGTCTTGCTTGTAGTCCCCGTCGATGCGGGCGCGTTGCACCCGTGAGAGCTGGCCTCCTGCCACGCATCTATGAGAACACTTGTTCGAACTGTGCCGTGAGGATCACGCCCAAGCTCTGTTATGTCTCAGGACATCGGTGACAGTTCTGCATCAGGACATCGGTGACACTTCCAGCTCTTGTGGTGGTGACACTTCCCGGTCTTCCGAGCCCACCGGGCTGCCTCAGCTGGCCCACCGCGCGGCGCGGACCCCCTGCGCCCGGCGATCCACACCCGGTGCACGTTGATGGGCGGACCCGTCCACGCGAGCAGCACCCATGGAGCCAGGCCGCGGCCCACCCGGGGCGGCCGCGACTTCACGGTCACGGACGTCACGGTCATGCCGAATTGAGGACGTTCTCAACTCGTGCCTCATGATCGGGAACCCGGCCGCAGCTGCGGGCATAGGGAGGGCGTGAGCGAGATGGCAGACCAGGCCGCACCCAGTGACGGGGCGCTGTGGCGGCGGGCAGCGGCCGGAGACGGGGACAGCTTCGGAGTCCTCTTCGACCGTCACGCCGAGGCAGTACACCGCTACTGCGCCCGCCGCACCGGCTCCCTGGATGCCGCCGATGACCTGCTGTCCATCGTCTTCCTGGAAGCCTGGCGCCGGCGCGAGGAGGTGCAGCTCGTCGACGAAGTCGCACTGCCGTGGCTGTACGGAGTGGCTCAACGCACCGTGCAGCGGCGCTGGCGCACGGCCCTGCGTCACCGCCGCGCTCTGCAACGCCTACCTGCGGTGCTCGCCACTCCCGACCATGCCGATGAGGTCGCCGCCCGCCTCGATGATGAAAAGCACCTGGCTCAGCTGCAGGAAGCCTTCCGCCGACTGCGCCCTGCAGAGCAGGACGTCTTGACGCTGTGCGTGTGGCAGGGCTTGGACTACGCCTCGGCCGCGGTCGCCTTGGGCGTACCGGTCGGCACGGTGCGCTCGCGCCTGTCTCGCGCGCGAGCTCGACTGCAAGCCCACGTGCCACCCCCGGGCGAAGCCTTGCCGGGCTGCGCTCCCGCTGCGAGACCGCCAGCCGCGCCCCGCTCCTCCACCCTCGCAGCGCCCCCTACCTCCACCACCGCTTGGGAGCAGTCATGACCTCCACCTTGTCCGGTATGGATCCCCGACGTAGGGCTGCGGTGCGCGACCTGCTCGTGGCTGAGGTCAACGCCACAGCAGCGCGCCCGGCAGGCTTGCCCTCAACGTCCACCGAGGGGCCGGATGAGCACCGACCGGCCGCGGCGACAGCCCGGCCACCCAGGCCGCGCAGGCCGCGGCCGGCGAGGCGCCGCATCGCCGTGGGGCTCGCCTCTGCCGCGGCGGTGAGCGTGCTGGCGGCGGTGATGCTGGCCGGGGACCCCACCGCTCCGGCCAGCTACGCCACCTGGACCGCAGCCCCCAGCCCCGCGCCGGCTGCCGGCAATTCCGAGGAGGACGGAACCTGGGATCGCGTGCTCGGGTTCTTCGGCGTGGGTGGCATCCAGACTCAAGCCTCCCAGTGCGAGGACCTCACCGGCGGCAGTGTCGGCATCGAAGGCGTGCCCCGGCGTGAACGTGACGCGGCCCAGCGCAGCGTCCTGGTCGACCGCCGCGGGGATTGGACCTTCTGCGTTGACGTCATCAAGGGCGCCGGCACCGCAAACGATCCGCTCATCGTGATGAACGGGCTGAAGGCGGACAAGCCCATTCCCGAAGGCATCGTGGCCAGCAACAACACCACCGTGTGGGACAAGCCGTACACCTGGCCCGCTGGTGCCAACATCAGCGTGCTGGGCGGTAACCCCTTCGCCGCACCCGACGTCGACGCCGAGAAGGAGAGCTACTCCCTGGTTGGTGGGGCCGGCCCAGACGTGACTGGGGTGGACATCAACTTGGCCGATGGAACCGTCGTCACCGCGACCGTCCATGAGGACTACTGGGCTGCGTGGTGGCCCGGAACCGTGACAACGGCCCGGATCAACACCCTCACCATCAGCACGACCAGTGGTGAGCGCTACGACGTGGACCCTCGCACCATCGACCTGCCCTGGGAGCAGTACGGCGCCTCCACCACGCCGTGGCCCTGACCGTTGGATGTGAGGAGCGCACACGCGGTCATGGCGATGGCCGCGCGGTCCCGTCTGCGTGGTTGATTCCCGTCTGGCAGTCGTTGAGGGCATGGTGTTGATGTGGCACGAGGCGTGGTCAAGTGGTTCCGAGCAGGGAAGGGCACCGGCGCCATCAGCAGTTCTGAGTTGCCCCCAGGGCGCGACGCGTGGGTGCACCTCAGCATGATCGAAGGACCGGGACCCCTCACTTTGGAGATCGGCGAGGCGGTGGACTTCGAGTACGAAGCCGCCCAGCAGGACAGCTTCGACTTCCGAGCCACCCGGGTCCAACGCGTCACCGCCGATGACGTGCCGGTAGCGGGCCGCCCGGCCCGCTCGAAAGGACGATCTCGGTGACGCGCACGTCTTACCGCGAGGGCGGTACGCCAGAGTCAGAATGGGCTGACGTCGACGCCAAGGACTGTGCGGCGCGAAGATCGTTCCATGGATGAGTCCTACCGCCCTCGTGCTCTGCGGGTGATGGCTGAGTACGGGGAGCAGGACCCGGCCTGGGACAGCGACATCGAGCACATGGGGCCGGTCACGCTGGCCGAGCTCGGCGTCAGCGAGGACCTCGTCCGGCGGCTGCGCGGGTGGAACGAGCGGTTTAACGCCATCGCCTTGACCGACTTCCGCTTCGGCAGCGCAGCCGTGGAGGACGCGTGGGCCGATGAAGGACTGCGTCTGGCCTACGAGCTGCAGAACGAGCTGTCGGACATCGTGATCAGCTACGTCCACGACGACGACCCGCGGCCCCTGCGAGACCGCCGCGGGCCAGGGTGAGCATCACCCGCACACGCCGCGGTGCGCGCGGCGCACGGTCATCCCGCTGTCGTGACGTTCGCGCTGAGCTCATGGCCAGGGCTCCACGACCAGATGAGGCCACTGCTGGGCCCACCGCTGGGCCTTGGTCTCGTAGACCTCCCGGGGTGCCAGGACCGGGTTCGGTCGCAGGCGCATGGAGAACAGGTCGCTGTAGCCGTGCGGCGCGTAGACAAGCAGCTGATCCTCGGCGGTGGTGACGCCGAAGCAGCAGGTCGTCGAGGCGAAGTGGTCGATGGCGTCGGTGGCGCTGGTGAAGGGTGCGGCGGGGACGCCGAAGTGTTCCTCGTACCAGAGGTGCACGCGTGCTTCGTTGCGGACCTCGACAGTGACGTCGAGGTCCGCGAACAGGTGGCTCGCGCGTTGGATGACGGCGTCTTCCGCCTCGTAGGACAGGTCGGCGGGGTCGAAGTAGAAGAGGTCGTAGTCGTTGATGCCCGCACCTGGATCCCGTTCCTCCAGGGCGTTCCAGACGGTCTGGAAGACCGCCCCGGCGGTCAGCCACCACTCGTCGAGCCCGAGCTGAGGTGCTCGCTGCAGCAGGATGCGGTTGACCGGGTTGGTCAGCACGAGGTCGAGAAAGCGGGCTTGATCGTCCACCGCGTCAGTGTGTCCGATCCTGGCACGCCGTTCGGTGACGACTTCACGGTCATCCCGCGGTACGCGCGGAGCGCACGGCGCCCGACCTGGCCCACGCTCCTGGTCCAACCCGACGCTGACAGGCTGCATCACGTGCTGTCGAAGCGATGGGCCCGCGAACCACGATGGGTGCAAGCAGCCGCCACCGCCTTGGTGCTGCTGCTGACCTGGGGAGGCCTGCAGCACCTCCTGGACTTCATCACCGGCGGCTGGCCCCCCTACGCCTACGCCCCCCGGTGGCTTGCGGCCTACTGGAGCGCCCTGCTCCTCCTGGACCCCTTGGCCGCCGTCCTCATCACCCGCCGCCACCACGCCGGCATGCTCCTGGCCCCGCTCATCCTGCTCACCGACGCCGCCGCGAACGGCTACGCCATCCACGCCCTGGGCCTCGGCGGCCCACTGGCCCCGATCGGGCACGGCGTCGTGAGCATCCTGGCCATCGCCAGCACAGCGCTGACCCCGCGGCTGCTGCGACCTGCGAACGGCCCGGCCTGAGCAGGGCGATCAGGCTCCCCAGGTGCCTGCATCACGAGGGGCCGCTACAGCGATCGCACTGTCATCCCGCGGTGCGGGACTGTCATTGACCTCAAAGTCGCCGCAAAGTGCCGGCCGTCCCGCGGTGCGCGCGGACGCACGGTCATCTCGCGGTGCGGACTTGGGGACTCCGGCAGACCGCCCCGTGCAACCCCCCAGCCCGACTGCGGCGTACATGCTGGCGACAGGGAGGAGGGCGCGGTGCACCTCAACTACGACGACGACAACGTGGCAACGTTCGACGCCTTCGCGGCCGCTGTCATGCCCCGACTACGCCACATCGCCTATGCCTGGTGTCACGACTGGCACCACAGCGACGACGTCGTCCAAGACACCATGGAACGCCTCTACGCTGCCTGGCCCCGTGTCCACCGCGGCGGCCAGGAGTACGCCTACGCCCGCACCACCCTGATCCGACGGCTCATCTCCGAGAACCGCCGCGCCTGGCGACGCCACGAAAGCCTCACCCTCGACGACGTCCCCGCAGCCCGACAGCGCACCGCACCCGACGCAGCCGGCCACGCGCTGGAACGTCTGGACGCCTTGGATCTGCTGCGGCACCTCCCCGTCCGCCAGCGCGCCGTGGCCATCCTGCGTTTCCTGGAGGACGTCCCGGTCAGCGACGTCGCCGACCTACTGCAGTGCTCCGAAGGCACCGTCAAGAGCCAGGCCCACCATGCCCGCCGCTTCCTGCACCAGCACCTCACCGACCCGCACACCCCAGATGGAGCCTGGCGATGACCCACTCCCCCCACCACCACGAACGCGGCGAAGACGACACCAGGACAGGTCAGGACGTCTCCGCCGGCCTGCGCGCCGCCTTGCGTGAGCGGCCCGCCCCGCCGCCGACCTGGGACATGGCCACGATCAAGGCCCGCGGCCGGCGCCGCCGGGCCAGGGCCCGCGCCGTACCGATCGCCGCCGGGTTGCTGCTCTTCGCCGGGGTGGGCGCGGTCGCCGCCACCAGCGAGTGGCCGTGGAACACGACCACCACCGTCGCCACGTCGGGGGTGGACGCAGAAGGCAATGACCCTGACCAGGTCGTCCGCGGCTACCTCAGCGCCCGTCAGGCCGGGGACAACGCGCGCGCCTTCAGGGACTACTGGACTCCCGACGTCGGCTCGCGGCTCGACGTCACCACCGAACCCCTCCTGGTCGACCACGTCGACATCGGCCCGACTCAGACCGCACCCACCGGCGCCGCCGCCCGAGTGCAGGGCTGGCAGCAGGCCGTCACCGTCACGGTGACCCTGCACTGGGACAACGGCCCCGGCCTGAGCACAGGCAAAGCACCCTCGCCCGCACAACTGGTCCTCGTCCGCCACGGCGACGACCAGCCGTGGCGGATCTTCTCCTCTTTCGACTTCCCCGGGTACAGCGTTCCGTCCATTCCTGCCCCGCCCAGCACGGGTGAAGCCACCACCGGCTGACCCCGACGTCACGGTCATCCCGCGGTCCGAGCGGAGCGCACGGTCATCCCGCGATACAGGCGATTAGCCGGCATGTGGCGACTGATCCCCGGAAGGCACGTGGCCGGTGTCGAGGTACCGGCGCAGGAGTCGAGCCCAAGCCTGGGGCTGATCGAGGTGGACGTCGTGACCTGCGTCAGGCACGACGACGTGGCCGGTGCCCGGTCGCAACTGGAGCATCCGTTCGATTTCCGCGGCGTCGAGGTAGCTACGCTCCGCCTGCACCAGCAGGGTCGGTGCCTGCACCTGCTCCCACTCCGCCCAGCGCGCGACCTCAGCCACCGCCGCGATGGCCGCCTGCATCACGTCAGCATCGAAGCGAGGCCAGAACCCGCCGTCTCGCTCCTGCAGGTCCTGCGCCCAGGCCTGAGCGATCGGCGTCGCGTCGTGGTGGGCCACCGCCGCCTGCCGGGAGGGGAACGGCATCGGCCAGGAAGCGAACCAGTCCCCCAGCTGCTGAGAGGAGTCTTCCCCGCCACCGACCCCGCCTTCCAGCAGCACCAGACGCTGCACGAGGCGGGGATGCCACGCGGCGAGCAACAGTGCGGTGTGAGCTCCCATCGACTGCCCCACCAACGAGACGGGGCCGTCGCCGACGACGGTATCGATCAGAGCGGCAGCATCGTCGACGTAGGCGCGGCGGGAGACGTCACCCGGGCGGCGGGTGCTGTGTCCGTGGCCGCGCTGGTCTAAGGCCAGCACCCGGTAGCCGTCACTGAGCGCGGTCGCGGTGGCCACCATCTCCTGCGCGCTGCCGGCCAGGCCGTGCAGCAGCACCACCACGGGTCCAGAACCGCCGGAGTCCAAGTACGACAAGGTCACGTCCTGGTGGTGGACGTGTAGGCGCTGCACGGTGGGCTCCGATGGGTAGAGGTCTGAGCGTGGCCGACCGTAGACGAGTACCAGCCGCGACTTCATGCGACTTCATGCGACTTCACGGCCAGCCCGCGGTGCTCAGCGTGCACCATTGCGCCGCTGGGCTTGACTGACCAGCTCACAAGTGCGTGAACAGCAGCTCTCGACGTAGTCCGAGTCCGTACCGCTCGTCCGGTCGGGCGTTGCGCCTGAGCCAGTCGTCCACGGCGTTCCCGAGGACCTGGCGGCCGATCAGCCGACCGATACGCATCTCGTGGGCCAGCATCGTCGCCGATGCCAAGTTCACAATGTCTCGGGCGACCACAGAGGACTCCAGATCGTTTTGCGGTCCCTCCGTGAACATGCGCGCGTCCTCGTAGTTCGCCTTGATGCGCAGCCGAAACAGGTAGTCCACCATCGTGTGCGGCCGCACCTTGGCGATGGCCGCGGCGCGCTGGGCCGGCTTGAGGCGGCCCTTGCGCGGCCACGTCGGCTCCTTGCGACCCGCCTTGCCCTGCGCCCTTCTCGCGGTCTCTTCTGCGCGCCATGACTTCTTCTGCGCCGCGACGAGCTCAAAGCGGAGCTTGTCGAGCTTGGCGTCGATCGCGTGGGCGCGCGTGCTCGTAAGCGCCTTGGCTGCGATGTCCCAGCAGTTGTCCCGGTCGCAGGTCGTCCATGCGTGCACGTCGGCCAGCGGCCGCCCCGGCCCGTTGCGCGATCCATCTGCTGCCGACTCCTTGTGCCCTGGATCACCCATAGCGAAGCTCCACGGAGCTACCGAGAAGGCGCGGGTGATCCAGAGCGCTCCAACCTGGTCCTGCGTCCCGGGGTGGTTCGTCGGCCGTTCCCGTCCCTCCGCCGTGATCAGTGCCTGCGTCGCGCCGTAGGAGATGTAGTAGAGCTGCACCGCTCCCCAACTGTTGGCGAGCCGTATGAGGTCTTGATCGCGGGCCGTGTGACGGGTCATGTTGAGGATGAGCTCCGTACCCCACGCCCGGTTCAGGCAGTCGAGGACGAGTCCCACGTCCACCGGCTGCGGCTGCGGCTTCGTCGACGCGGGGACGCGGTTGGCGAGCGTCTGCGCCAGCGTCTCAAGGCCGCGCTCGGTCGTCGTGACGCCCGAGAAGCCAGCAAGGTGCGCGAAGGCGCTGAGGTAGTGCGAGTGCGTGCGGAACGAGCCGACAGCCTCGTCGTTGATGAACGTTTCGGTCACGAGTACATGATCGCCGAGGTAGTCGTTGTCCCTGGGGTGCACGCCTCAAACGACTTCACGGTCATCCCGCGGTGCGCGGGCGCACGGTCATCCCGCGGTGCGCGGGCGCACGGTCATCCCGCGGTGCGCGGGCGCACGGTCATCCCGCGGTGCGCGGGCGCACGGTCATCCCGCGGAACGGGTGGTAGTAGCGGCTCAGTCGCGTGACGCGGCACCCTTTCCACTGCCGGCGCGCTTGCGCGGCCACAACACGATCCACACCACCGAAGCGATGGCGGCACCCATGATCATCGACGGGACGTCCATGGTCCACCCTCTCAAGACCGCCCCGACAAGGCGCCATGACCTACCGCGGGCGAGCAGCTCATCTCGCGGTCCGCGACCTCGCGGTCATCCCGCGTTGTGCGCGCTGTCACGACGGGCGAGCGACGGCGACTCCGCTCTACGACTGTCACCGATGTCCTGAAACATGAAGTGTCACCGATGTCCTGATGCAGAGCTGTCACCGATGTCCTGATACATCACAATCACGCCCAAGCTCCGCCGTGCTGGGTGCATCCTCATGAGGTGCCCCTCATAGCGCGCTGCACCGCCACCCTTGCCGGCGATGAGCTGGTCCTGGCCATGCGCAACGGCGCCGAGCACAGCCGCATCCCCGTCGACGACACGATGGACCCTGTCGAGGCGATGGAGCGTATGCACCAGGGGACGATGCCGGTGCGTTTGCTCTGGTCTATTGACCGTACTAGCGAACACCTGATTCGCCGCGTCTGCTGAGAAGCGCTCCCAACACCTTGCGTAGATGCCATGCGGGAGCGTTGCCATGCCGGTGACCGGTCACTAGCCTCGGTCCTCGCGTCATCGCAGACGCCAGCTCTACCCCATCAGCGGGGTCCTGTCGGATCGGAGCCCTGGATGCCCGGTAGCAAAGGATCGAGTGGTCTGTCCCGTGTGACGATCTTCATGGCCCAGGTGCGTCGTACACGATGAACGCCGTTGATCGAAGGCATGAGATCGCCACCCTCCCCTTATCCAGAATCGGCACAGTCGAGCCAACCGCGAACGATTCACTGCAGGCCTTCACCTGGCGATGTCCGCAGTGGCCTCGAGCTGCCGATGCCGTCAACGGATACCTACGTCAGCTACAGAGCAGCGACGCCCGACCAAGCACCTTGCGTTCCTACGCCTACGACGTACAGCGGTGGTTGAGGTTTCTCCGATCCATCAACGTCGAGTTTGACGAGGCGTCACAGTTCGACTACTACGACTTCCGCACCTTCCTCAGGCACCACGGCAAAGACCACGGCGCCAGACGGTCCCGCGGACCACAGTTCGCGCAGCGCAACCTCACGACGGGCAAGGTGCACGCCCACGCCAGCGAGTTCGGACTGGCCACTCTGCAGCACTCACGTACCGTTCTGCACGAGTGGTACGAGTTCCTCCACGACGTCACCGGCGCACCGTTGACCAACCCGATCCCGCATTCCTACCGGCGGGAGCGAGGTCACCAGCGGATCCATGAGCACCACAACCCGATGCAGGACTTCACCGCGCACCGTCCCAGGCTGCGCGAAGGCGGCCGCAGAGTCCCCACTACCCAACCCCGATCCATGACCAACGACACCTTCGACGACTTCTGGAAGGCGCTGACCTGCCACCGAGACCGCGCGCTGGTCAAGGTGCACGTCGATACGGCGATCCGCCCCTCAGAGCTGCTGGCTCTCACCGCTGGTGATGTGGACTGGGGTAGACCGACGATCATCGTCACCAGGAAGGGCACACGGGCACGCCAGGTTCTCCCCCTATCACCCGAAGCACTGGAGTGGCTTGGGAGGTACCTCATCGAGGCGGACTACGCGCCGACGCCCGAGCAGCCGCTCTGGGTAACCAGACGGAAGCCACGCCGACCCCTGGCCTACGACGCCTACCGCCTCGTCTTCCACCGGGTGAACGCGGTCCTGCAGACCGACTGGACGCCGCACGACCTGCGCCACACCGGCCTATCCAGGATGCTCGCCGCCGGCATGCCCGCGCGCTACGTGCAGGAGATCGCCGGGCACGCGAACCCGCACACACTCACCCGGTACACCAGGCCGCACCTCGAGGAAATCATCGCCGCCCAAGCCGCGGCTCGCTCCCGCCCAGAACCCCCGCCGCCGCCCTCGGCTTACGACCCGCAGGACCTGCAGACCCTCTTCGGCGGCCGTTGATCGCTGGCATGGACCGTCGGGCCACCGAGTCGGGTCTGCCCTGAGAGGGCGGCCACCAAGGAGGCGGGATGCAGGGCACGGGGCAACCGGTCATGCACATCGTCAGCGCGGAGGTTGGCGTGGGAACAGCATGCGAGCGGGTCGGTGTCAGGGTGGGAGCTGATCATCCGAGTGCTGGGTCACCGGCCAGCCCTAGCACCATGGCCACGGTCGAGGGCTCGAGCCTGCGGCGCGCCTCGGTCGAGGCAATCGTCGAGCGCATCCTGGAGCACAACCGCAGGGAGGGCAAAGATCCCAACAACGTGCGACACCGGGTCCGTGGTGCTGAACACGTCTTGCGCTATCTCTCGACCCATGACGGCGCGTGCTGGCAGGAGCGCTGGGACTCGTCACCTCTGGCCATGGCCACCCTCAACCGGTGCCCTCAGCTCATCGTCCCCGGCTGCTCGACCCCACTCCGCGCTCGGCTCACGAGAGGTGTCTCGGTCTTGCTGTCCCTCGACGTCGTCCGTCCTGGCCTGCACTTCGTCACCGGGACCAGAGCCTGTGAGCTCTGGAAGCAGCTGCCGCTGTGGCGACAGGATGCCGATGCCGGCCTACTGCAGACCCGACGCCAAGGGACCCTGCAGTCCAGGCAGCACGCCTGCGCCCTTCTGGGGCGAGTGATGCTGCTGACCGGCAAGACGATCGCGCAGGTCAGTAGCGAGGATCTACTGCACTACAGGGCTCTCACCCGTGACGTCGCCCCGGCCTACGGCATCGAGCAGCTGTGGAACGCGCTGGCGGCGCTGCCGACCAGCCCAGTCACCGGGACCTTCCGTGCCAGTCAGCGTCCCGGCCAGCGCAGCATCGAAGAGCTGGTCGACCTGTATCCGGTCCGCAACCGTCGTGTCCGTAAGCTCTTCATCGTCTACTTCACCCGTCGGGCACCGGACCTGGACTACTCCAGCCTGCGGACCTTGGTCTTCACCTTGGTCTCCTGGTTCTGGTGCGCCGTAGAAGAGGTCGAGCCGGGAATCGACACCTTGGCCCTGGCGCCGGCGACCGTGGAGGCGTGGGTCCAGAAGGCGACGTTCAGGACTCTCCCCGGTGGTGAGCGGGTAGAGCGCCGCAACCTGCCTCATGGCTACATGACCGTCCGCAGCTTCTATCAAGACCTCCAGCGGTGGGCCCATGAGGAGCCTGAACGGTGGGCGGTGTGGGCCTGCAGGTCACCCATCACCGACCAGCATCTGGCCGGCTACCGCAAGTGGCGGCGACGCCTGACCAGCGAGATGCACCAGCGAACCCGTCACCGCGCTCCGGTTGTGACACGGCTGGCCGACGCGGCCGAGAGTTTCGCTGCCGAAGCTTCTGCGCTGCTCGAAGCTGCCGCAGCCGCAGACAGCGGGGCGGAGTTCGTTCACGACGGCGCCCACTTCCGGCGCGTGGGAGCCGGCAAGGCCGGGCAGCGGATCCGTGTCCTCCAGCTCGACGCCCCAACGGCTCAGGTGCGTGACCTGACCACCGAGGAGGAAGACGCCTTCTGGGCGTTCTGCTTGATCGAGACCCTTCGGCACACTGGGGCACGCATCGAGGAGGTCCTGGAGCTGACCCAGATGGACCTGACCCCCTACGAGCGCGACGGGCAGACCGTCGTCTTGCTGCACATCAACCCGTCCAAGACCGACCAAGAGCGGATCGTCGTCGTCCCACCTGAGCTTGCCGCCGTCTTCGCGCAGATGACGACCCGTGTCCGTCACGCCGCCGGCGGCACGGGGCAGGCGCTTCCGCTGGTCACCGCCTACGACTATGGGGAGGCGCGCGAGCTCGCCGCGCTACCGATGCTGTTCCAGCGCACCGCCGGACGTGGCGTCATGGGGGTCACCAGGCCGATGAACAGCAAGTACGTTCGCCAGGTCATCACCGCGACCTGCGATCGGGCGCGGATCACCGGCCCTGACGGGCAGGTTCTGCGCTTTACACCGCACGACTTCCGGCGGTCCTTCGCCACCGATGCCCTAGCTTCCGGGCTGCCCCCGCACATCATCGCCAAGCTCATGGGCCATGAGTCGCTGCTGACGACCCAGCAGTACATGGCCATCTTCCCTGAGGACGTCATCCGCGCTCACCGCTCCTTCGTCGCCAAGCGGCGGTCGCTGCCTGAACGTCGTGAGGAGTACCGGTCCACGACCGAGGCGGAGTGGAAGGAGTTCGAGGAGCACTTCG
Organism: Kineococcus endophyticus; assembly: GCF_040796495.1. Lineage (NCBI taxonomy): Bacteria > Bacillati > Actinomycetota > Actinomycetes > Kineosporiales > Kineosporiaceae > Kineococcus > Kineococcus endophyticus. The sequence goes on from NZ_JBFNQN010000018.1 coordinate 29,075, forward strand.
GCAAACGGCAGATCGCCATCGGCAACTGTTTGCGCGCTTACAGGTCTTCGTGCAGCCACGAGTACGCCTGTGAGCAGTGCAAGCTAGCCCGTCCCGACGAGGCCGCACGCCCCCGCCTCCAGCGGGTGCTGACGGGCCTGGCTGAACAGCTCACCGAGGCGCGTTCACACGAGTGGGCAGGAGAAGTTGAGCGGCTGCTCTACATCCAAGCCGCCGTCCACGACAAGCTCGCAGAGCTCGACCGGGCTCGGCGACGCAATCAGAGCGTGACCCTACCGATGCCCTCGGTCAGGACCTGACGAGTCGGGCGATGGCGGCCGACGCCTCCTTGATCTTGGCGTCGGCCTCCTGCCCGCCGTGGTGGATGGCGTCGGTGACACAGTGCGCCAGGTGTTTCCTCAGCAGGCTGAGGGCGACGGCCTCCAGCGCCTTGGTGGCCGCGGAGACCTGGGTGAGGACGTCGATGCAGTAGGCGTCCTCCTCCACCATGCGCTGCAGACCACGCACCTGGCCCTGGCATCTTCAAGGACACACCCCTGAGAAACTGCCTCGTGGCACCCCTGCAGAAACGCCCCGCCCGGAGGTCCTCGGCGGTCCCTGCGCTGCCCCTGAACGGACTCCTGGACAAGACCACGAATGACGCCGTAGATGAGGCCGCCAGATCAGCCGATGCCGCGGTTGAGCGGACCGGCGATGGCTCAGCTCACGCTGGCTGGTCGCAGAGAAGGCAGCAGCTGCACGCACCGCACGTCGCGACGCTGAACGACCTGGTTCGACGCTGGCGTGACGCTGACCCCTCGCGCCCTGTGCCCTGGTTCGATCCTGCCGATGGCGGCACAGCTGCCCGCATCATGTTGCTGCTGGAAGCTCCGGGGCCCCGCACCATGACCTCCGCAGGGTCCGGTCTGTGCTCAGAGGACAACGCCGACCCCACCAACGCCGTCATCCGCGCCCAGCGGCAGGCTGCTGGGCTACCGCGCACGTCGTGTGTGAAGTGGAACGCGCTGCCCTGGCCGATCGCCTCACCCCCGAAAGCGGCTGAGACTGCCGCCGCCGCCGAGCATCTGCGTCAGGTGCTGCAGCTGCTGCCGAACCTGGACCTGGTCATCACCTTCGGCGCCCGAGCGTTGTCGGTGCTGGGTCTGGCCTCGACCCTGGCTGAACCCACCCGAGCTCTACCGGTTCTGGCGGTACCGCACCCATCCCAACGCAACACCCATGCCCGCTACGAGGCCCTGTCGCGTCTCCAGCGAGCCTTCGTCCACGCTGCCGGCGTCGTCGGACACGACGAGGGTGTTCATCCACGAACGACACGGACCGATGCAGACAGCGCCAGTGGTAGCAGGGCCTGAGACGGGAGGGCGTGCTCTTGCAGTCAGCCAGCGTCGGCCGCATCCACCAACTGCACCCCGTCGCGGGCGAAGGAGAACACCAGCAGCGCCAGCGCGCATGCCAGCACCGTCGTGGCGGCCGCGGTCGGGACCGCCGGCACCAACGCCCCGCACAGCGCCGCGCCCTGAACGACCGCGATGACCTTGCGGGAATACCTCGGACGCGGCGTGCCGCTCAGCGGCGGCCACACCCGCGAGAGCCCCACCCACACGTAACGCATCAACCCGATCGCCAGTACCCACCAGCCCACCGTCAAGGTGGCCACGACCGACAGCACCAACAGCAGCGCTGCATCGACCTCCATGTCCAACCGCGCCCCAGCCGCGCTCGAGGTGCCGGTGCGCCGCGCCACCCACCCGTCCACCCCGTCCAGCACCAACGCGGGAACGGCCAACCCGAGGAGCCACCAAGGCCGCGGCGGCAACGTGGACACCAGCACCAGGACCGCCGTGGTGGCGCAGCCCCCCACCAGAACTGTCCGCGCCAACGTGACGCGGTCGGCGGGCCCGCTCCAGCGGTCACGCCGGGAGGCGACCGCGACAGCGGCCGCCAGGACCACCCCGATGCCGGCGATCGCCGCCGCACCGTGGGTCGCGGCCCATCCCGCGTAGAAGGCCAACCCCGCACACACCACGACCGAGATCAGCGTCGCCACGCTCGCATCACGCACCCCGGTCCCCACCACCGGCCGCGACGCCTCGGACACCTCGGACGTCTTCGCCCCGTGGTCTTGCGCGGCGCGGTCCTGCGCCGGGCTCACCGGTCCGACACCAGCAGGACCAGGGCCCCCAGCACCGCGATAACCAGCACCGCCGAAGAGATGACCGCGGTCCGGCCGCGGCTGCCGGTGACGTAGCGGTCGGCCTCGATCTGCCGGTTGACCCGGTGGTAGCGCAGCGTCCCCTGCACCACACCCGCGACCCCCACCACGACCAGAATCGATCCGGCCAGCACCGACCCGAACTTGACGTCATCGCCGAACTTGGCGATCGCCAGCCCGAACACCATGACGCTGGCTGCGGTCCGCAACCACGCCAGGTACGTCCGCTCGTTGGCCAGGTGGTCACGGGCCCGACTGCCGTTGCCGACCTCGTGCTGGATTCGATGTGCCCCGGAGTCTTCCAACTTTTTCAGCCAGTCCTTCCTCGGTGGTGGACCTGCACCGACGGCCAGGAGTTGTTGACGTACCCCTTGGGGTTCCACAGGTCGGCGGCCTCACGGGGCTGCAGCGCACCGGTGTCGTCCCAGGCCCGAGCCACCACGGAGATCACCTCCGAACCGGGGACGACCACGTCGCTAACCCGGCAGGTCCAGTGCTGCCACGTCCAGTCGCTGAGCGGTTCCTCGAGGTCGGCCTGGCGCCAGTTCCGGCCGCCGTCGACCGAGACGTCGACCCGAGCCACCCGACGGTCCTGACCGGCGAAGGCGTACCCCGCCACGGAGAAACCCTCGGTCAGGTCCACGGCGTCTCCCTGGACGGGGCTGAGGATCTCGCAGTTCAAAGCCACCGGTCCCAGCGACAAGCCGTCTCCCGGGCCGGCCTCGCCAGGATCGGCCTCCGGTGGCAGCAACCGGTAGGCGGTGGCCTGGAAGTAGTCCGGCGACGGTTCGGCGCTGAGGACGATGCTGGTCAACCACTTCACGCTGCGGGCGCCGATCCATCCCGGCACCACCACCCGCAACGGAGCACCGTGGACAGGGGTCAGAGGTTCCCCGTTCATCTCCCACGCCAGCAGCACCTCCGGCGACATCGCCTTGTCCAGGGGAATGGAACCGCCGTAGGCCTGCGGAGGGTCGGCGAGCTGGGAGACGTCCGGGGCGTTGAAGCACACGTGCCCCGCCCCGCTCGTGTGCTCAGACCCGCTCGCGCCCTCAGACCCGGTCGTGCCTTCGGACCCGCGACCGGCCTCGACGCCGACCGATGCCAAGCCGACCGATGCCAGTACGTCACGAAGCCGCACTCCGGTCCACGTGGCCGTCGACGTGGCCCCACCGGCCCACGGGTCCTCCCCGGGGATGTCACGCACCGTCAAGAAGCCGGCCCGGCGGTTACCGGCGCACTGCAACGTCGCCGCCACGGTGACCGCCTCGAAACCCTCCTGCAGCTCAGCCAACGACAGCTCGCGCTCGTGCTCGAGGAGACCGCCGATGCGCAGCCGCCAGCGGTCGGGGTCGATCTGGGGGATGGGGCCGTGGTTGCGGGAGTAGAACGTGTCCGTCGCCGTGATCGGCTCACCCAGCAGGGCTGCCGGAGGCGATTCGGCGTTGTAGGGGTGCTCCTCGTGAACGATCATGTCCTCGCGCTTGCCCCAGACACCCACGGATACGCCTCCCGGCCTCACGCTCAACGGTCTGGGGTGATGCTGCCACAGCACAAGACGGCGGGCACCTCAGCCGGTGCGCGCCACGATGGCCAGCAGATCGCGTGCCGGTCCGGTCGGGGTGGTCCCAAGCGGCCACACCGCCCGCAGCAGCCGCCGCAAGTCCACCCCGAGGACTGGCACCTGCACCAACCGACCCGCACGTACCTCCTCGGCCACCGCGAACTCGCTCAGGACGGCCGGCCCTGCCCCGCCGAGGACGGCAGAACGGACCGCGCTGGTGGACGCCAGTTCGAGCAGCGCGGGTGCGAGACCGGTCCCGGAAGCCGACCGCGAGTCCGTGCGCGGATCGGCGTCCAGGGCCGTCCGCAACGCCGCCTCCAGGGACTGTCTGGTCCCCGAAGCCGCCTCCCGCTGGACCAGCCGCGTCGAGGCCAGTTCAGCGGCCGAGATCCCTCGCCGCCGACGCGCCCACGGATGGCCCGGGGCCACCACCACCCGTAGCCGGTCCTGCGCGACCACCGTCTCCTGCAGACCATCCGCCAGGTCCGGGCCTTCCACGAACCCCAGATCCGCCGTCCCCGACAGCACCCGCTCGGCCACGTCGACGGAGTTGATCGCCTCCAAGCTGACCGCGGTGTCGGGATGCTCGGCCGCCAACCGCACCAGCCACTGCGGCAGCAGGTACTCCGCCACCGTCAAACTGGCCGCGATCCGCACCCGGGCATCCCGTTCGACCCGTAACGCCGCGACACCGGCCTCCAGCACCTGCGCGGCAGCCAGCACCTCCCGGGCCCACGCCACCAGCAGCACCCCTTCCCGGCTCAGCGTGGCCCCCCGCGGGCTGCGCTGCAGCAACGTGACCCCCATGGCCCGCTCGGCCCGGCGCAGCCGGGCACTGACCGCCTGCTGGCTCGTGCCCGCCCGCGCCGCCGCCCGCCCCAAGCTGCCGGTCTCGGCCACCGCCACCAACAACTCCAGCGTGGCCAACTCGGGAACCCACGGCGACAGCACCCGCACACCCTACCCACTCACAACGCGATGTTAGGGGTACCCAACATCGTGGCGCCTACTACCGCGCTGAGCGTCGCGCGAACCTGGAGTACGAGAGCACGGCACCACGACGCCAGCAGCCAGCAGCAGATACGAGATGCAGAGGCAGTTCGATGACCGCCACCCCTGACACCCAGACCGACGCGAACGCGGGGACCCACGCTCAGCACCTGACCCCCCGTCAGCACGTCTCCCCCCGTCAGACCCGCCGGGTCCTGCCCGCGCTGGAACGCAAACGCGATGCCTTCGCCTTCATCACCCCCAACTGGTTCGCCGCGGCGATGGGCACCGGCATCGTCGCCAACGCCGCCATCACCCTTCCCCTGCAGATCCCCGGCCAGCGAACCTTCGCCCTGGCCGTGTGGACCCTGGACGTGGTCCTGCTCGCCGTGCTGCTCGCGGCCACCCTCGTGCACTGGGTCGCTCACCCCGCCACCGCCCGCCGCCACATCTCCCACCCGGTGATGAGCCACTTCTACGGCGCCCCACCGATGGCGATGCTCACCGTCGGTGCCGGGGCTCTCCTGGTCGGGCACGACCTGATCGGGATGCAGGCCGCCGTCACCCTGGACTGGATCCTGTGGACCGCGGGGACGGTGACGGGCCTGTTCAGCGCCGCGATCGTGCCCTACATGGCCTTTACCCGCCACGAGTACAAGCCCGAGAGCGCGTTCGGTGGGTGGTTGATGCCGATCGTGCCGCCGATGGTCTCGGCCAGCACCGGCGCCCTGCTCATCCCGCACACCCCGCCCGGTCAGGCCCGCGAGACGTTGCTGCTGGGGTGCTACACGATGTTCGGGCTCTCCCTCATCGCCAGCCTGGTGGTCATCACCCTCATCTGGAACCGCCTGACACAGCACAAGATCGGCGCCGCCGCCGCGGTCCCCACCCTGTGGATCGTGCTGGGCCCGCTGGGGCAGTCGATCACCGCCGTCGGACTGCTGGCCAACCAGGCCGGCGACGTCCTGCCCACCACCTACGCCCACGGCGCGGAAGCCCTGGCGATGTTCTACGGCCTGGCCACCTGGGGCTTCGCGATCCTGTGGCTGGCCATCGCCGCGGCCATCACCGTCCGCACCGCCCGGCAGCACCTGCCCTTCAGCCTGACGTGGTGGAGCTTCACCTTCCCCGTCGGCACGATGGTCACCGGCACCAGCGGCCTGGCCGCACGCACGCACCTGGACCTGTTCGCCGTCGCCGCGGTCGCGTTGTACGTGCTGCTGCTGGGTGCCTGGGTCACCGTCTTCACCCGCACCGCCCGCGGCGCCGCCCACGGCCGGCTCCTACTCCCCCCGGTGTGAGGGACGCTCATGGGCATCATCACCGTCCCCGGCCTGCTCTCGGCCAAGCACCCCACAACGCGGACCGAGACCCCTGGTCCCAGCTCTGCCGTCACCTCACCTCGAGTCGAGGGCGCAGGCCTGCGGACCAGACCAGAACACCGCGCGTTCTCCTCTGCTGCTGGCACGAGCCCACGCCGCGGGCCTGACCTCATGTCTGGAGCCAGTCCGCGAGCCGTCGGAGAATCGTGCGCGATGCCCACGCCGCACGCGGTTCATGCCCTCGAAGGCCAACCGGAGGCGACCGGCGCCGATGAGACCGCGGGTGGTGGCGTCGTGGTGGCCCTCACCGGACTCCCCAGCGCGCTACGGCTGGCCGCTGACGGTGCAGTCCTGCTGGATCTGCGCGCGCCCAGCGAACGGGCCGGCTCTCCGGTCCAGCACACCGTCACCGTCGAGACCTGCCGACTCGGCGAGCAAGCCGACCTCAGCGAGCCCGCCGACAGGGTGGATGTCGTCCAGGCAACGTCCGCCCGGTGGGTGATCCTGCTCGGTGGCGACCACGCCCAGCAGCAAACAGTGCTGCGCGACCTGCCACATGATTGCCCGGTGCTGCTGGTCGTCGACTGCTGAGGCGACGGGCAGCGATTCCTGGCCGTCAGGCTCCGGGCTTTCAGGATCCGGACCTTGGACCGGCCCTCGGGCGCTGTGCCTCCCAGGAGACGCCGAGGAGCTCACTCACCACCCGCGACGTCGGGGACGACCACCACGGTCGCGGCTTGCCGGGTGCTCAGGTGCAGGGCCACCGACCCGCTCAGCAAGGCGTGCACCGACCCGCGCCAGCCGACGCCGCGGCCACCGACGACCACAAACCCTGCCCCGACGTGGTCGGCCAGCTCAGCCAGCACGGTTGCCGGATCCCCCAGCAGGCCCTGCACCTGTACGTTCAGTGCACCCGCACCCGTACCGGCACCGGCATCGGCATCTGCGTCGTCAATGAACTCGGCGCACAACGCACGGACACGAGCCTCGACCTCGGCGACTTCTGGCGCCGGCGCATCATCGATCAGCGCAGCCGTGTCCGCATCCACCGGGGCGATCATCTGCGTCCCGTCCTCGCGGACTCTTTCCACGACCCGGGAGGGATCGCAGTACGCCACGATCAGAGGCACCCCGAAGGCCCGGCTCAAGGCCACCGCCTCGGACAGGACCTGCACCGGAGCGGTGGGGGTGAACCCCACGACGACGGGCCCTCGCTGCGTCACAGTTGCCATCCCAGCACCAGACCCACCGCCGCGGCTACAGCGCTGCCCAGGAAGGTGGCCACGCTGTAAGCCACAGCAGCAAGCCCCGCACGCGCCTGCGCCAACCGCAACGTCTCCACCGTGGCCGTGCTGAACGTGGTGTAGCCCCCACAGAACCCAGTACCCAGCACCGTCTTCCACACGCTGGGCGCGCCGTGACCCAACACCGCCCCGGTGACCAGCCCCAGCACCAAGGACCCGCTGACGTTGATGACCAGCGTTGCCCAGGGGAACGAGCCGGCCCAGCGGCGGCGGATCTCACCGTCGACCACGAACCGGGTCACCGCCCCTGCGGACCCGGCCAGGCAGGTGACCAGCACAACCACAGCGCTCATCCCCGTCACCCCCGTTCTTCCCGCCTTTCACGTTGCGTCTGGTTCTCATCAGCAGAACCGCCGGCGTCCGGGGAGTCCGGGTCGACCGGCAACCGGGCCAGCCGCCAACGGTGGTGCCCGGCTGCTGCCGCGATCCCACCCAGCCCCAGCAGCAGACCGACGACGACACTGCTCACCCCGTAGACGGCGGCCAGACCAGGACGGTGGGCGTGGACCAGCAGATCGGTCTCCACCGCCAACGAGCTGTACGTGGTGAACGAACCCAGGAAACCCGTCCCCACACCCAACCGGAGCAGCCGGCGGCGGCCGACGTCGTCACCGCGCCGGGCCAGCGCCTCCAGCAAGAACCCCAGCGCCGCGGTACCGACAGCGTTGACTGTGAACGTCGCCCACGGCCACTCGCCCGTCGTCACCGGCCGATACCAGGCCAGCCCGTAGCGGGCCGCAGTCCCCAGTAGCGCTCCACCGGCCACCACCAGCACCATCCGCGGCGAGAGGTGCAGCGGAGGCACCCCCTCCGGGACCCGATGGCCGTGCGGAGCAGACGCAGGAAAGGTCATGAACGCAGTCTCGCAAGGCCGGGACCGTCCCGGGACAAGGGCTCAGAGCGCAGTAGTGCAGTAGTACGGAGAAGGGAGTCACGGGGAGCTCACCAGGCACTTGCTCGCGATGGATGGTCGCGAGTCGGCCCCTGGCGCTTCGGACCCACAGCCGACGTTCAGCCATCGACTGACGGGCGCAGCTCGCCCGAAGGCGGATCGCTCAGAGTGGCCTCGCGGTCGCAGTAGTACGGAGAAGGAGTCATGAGGAGCTTGATGAGGCTCTGGCTCGCGATGGGTGGTCGCGCGTGGGGGAGTGGCGATACGGCCCGTCGGCCGACGTGCAGCGCATCGACTGAGCCCTCGATCCATACGGGAGCCAGTCATCGGCTAGCTAGCTGCTAGCAGCTAGCTAGTCAGGTCGTCGGGGAACTCGGGCTGGGCACGCTGCGGCGTCCATCGCGGGGCGCGAGCTGGGTCACCCGCGGCTCCTTGATTCCCATGAGGTGCGCGACGTCGCGATTGGTGAGGCCGGCGTCTTGCAGGGCCACGGCCAGGCGTCGCCAGCGCCCGGAGAACTCCTCCTGACGTGCGGTGGCCTCGGCCACCTGATGCCGGACTGCCTCGACGTGGGCAGTCATCGCCTGCGGGTCCAGCGCGCCGTCGTCCGGTGCGCCGGCCGCAGCAGTGTCCAGGGGGGTGCCCGGGGGTGTGTCGGAGCCCGCGAGCGCTGGGGAGTCGGTGGGTGCGGTGTCGGCGGCGGTGTCGGCGGTGGCGCGGGCGACGAGCTTGTCGACGGCGGGGCGGGAGACGCCGAGGGCCTTGGCGGTCTGGGTGGAGCTCAGGCCGCTGCGGCGTAGGGACAGGGCTAGGTGGCGCCACTGGCTGCGGGCCTGGTCGAGGGCGGCTGTGGTGGCCTCGTTCTCTGTGCGGGCTGCGCTGACCTCGGCGTGCAGGTCGGGGGGCAGGGTGCCGGGGGCCAGGGCCGCGCCGTCGCCGCCGGTCTCGACCAGGGTCGCTCCGGTGAGGGCCTGGACCTCGTCGAGGTGCCCAACGTGGCCCAGGACGTCGTCGCCGCGCAGCAGTCGCCAGTAGCGGTACTCGCGGTGCACGAGGACGTTGGCGGCGGCCGGCTGGGTCCGTGGTGCGCTTGCAGGGCGTCGTGTTGCCACAGCGGGCTCCTGTCCTGCTCCTTCGGGGAGTGGGTGCGTGTCGGGGCGCGATCGGCGCTCAGGGCGCCGCCCGCGGTGTGGATGGGCGACACAGAGGATACCCCCCTAATGATTCATGGTGCTAGGGGGTGCGGAGCGGGGCTACTGCCCACTCGACGCGGTTTCGCCCGGGAGCTGCGTGGAGCAATCGGGACGGAAGTCGGCCGAGCGGAGCTTCCCCACACCGCCCGGCCGACTGGTGGCATCTTCGCACAAGTGTTCGACTCGCGCCAGAAGTCGCTTCATTGACAGCACCGGATACTGGGCTCGATCGATCTGACCCAGCGACGTTGTGCAGCGGCTAGCCTGCGATTGTGGGCAACACTCCCGGTAACTCCGCCCGTTCGGTGCCGTTTGGCAATAGGTCGACGTGGATTCTGTCTTTGGCGTCCGCGGGGATTATCTGCGCGTTGGCGTACGGCGCCTATGAGGCAATGACGCTGCTACCGGCCCGGTTCGTGGACGAGAGTTCATACATGACGGGCCCGGTCAACGCGAGGGTGCCTGACCGGGACGCCATCGAGAACGCCTACAACCAGGCCCGGGTGCCCATCGGCGTCACCGCGGCGGCGTTGCTGGCGGCTACGGCGGTAGCGGCCGGCGTCGTCATGAACAACCGGACTGTCTCCCTTGGTGCCGCCACCTTGCGACAGGCGAACCAGAAGGACCAGGACGACAGGAAGCAGTGGAGCGAGGAGCAGTTCTCCAAGCGGTATCAGGACGCGGCGACCCAGCTCGGGGATACCTCCGCCGCAGTGCGGTTCGCCGGGGTCTACGCGATGGTGCGCCTGGCTGAGGAGTGGACGACGCATCGGCAGGTGTGCGTGGACGTGCTGTGCGCTTACCTCCGAATGCCTCCGCCTAAGGAGCAGCAGAAGAACTCTGACGACGAGCGCGAGCTGGCCGCCTGGCGAGCGGAGTGGGAGGTGCGGCGAGCCATCCTCCAGCAGATCGAGCTGCACTGCCGTCCCGCCGAAGGAGAACAGGACGGGGCCTGGTCGTCGCTGCGCTACGACTTGAGCTGGTCCACGCTCGACGGCTTCGAGATGCACAACGCCGTGTTCAAGAACCTGTCGCTGTACGGCGTGACCACGACCAAGGGGTCAGCAGTCAATCTCGTCAACGTCCGGCTTGACGACAAGATCGACGTGCGCCAGCTCACGATCCAAGGAGGTTTCGGGGTCGTGACGTCTGGCACCGCGGACTTGAAGCTGACCGGGCTGAAGGTGGCCGGAGGCGCTCACGTGAACATCCGGCACGACACACCCAGACGTGACTCCGTCCGACTGAATGAGGTACGCCTAGAACCCGGTGCTCAGCTGACCTTGCACATTCCACCGCAAGGAGTGGCGAACTCCGTCACGGGTCGAGACATTCGCATCAGCTCCAACAGCAACGTAACCCTGTACGGGGAGAAGATCGTGCAGCCCTCTGGACCCGCCATCTGGCTCAGAGGAGTCCGCAAAGAGAGTGACGGCACTATCTCTGTCCACCACAACGTCATCGGCGCGCGTCTGGCGTCTGTCGAGTTCGCCCAGGACTCGCCGTCAAACAACTTTCACCAAACCGCTGTGAAGGTCATTGTGGACACGACGCAGCCCTCAGACCACATCGTCCGGTTTCCCGTCGACAAGTTGAAGGACTGAACCGTGCCGGCGCTATGGACGTCCATCAAGAACGGGGCCCGTGCCACCGGAACATGGGCGATGACTCGCAGAGAGGGTATCCGCTTCGGGTTTGAGGCGGGAGCGATCCTCCTTGCTGTGGTTGGGCTCGTCCTGTCGTTCTTCTCGACGCGAGCTGCCCTCGACGCGGCCGAGGCGTCGCGTGATGGTCTGCGGTCCAGTCTGGATCAGGCCAAGCTCCAGGGGGCCGTGCCGGAGTTTCTGGAGACCGCGTGGATCGAGGAGGACGGTGGCCGGCGCTTCTACCCGGCGGGCCTGGTGACAAACTCCGACGGAACTATGACCGTCAGTGATCTACAGGTCATCAACAAGGGCTTGGCGGCAACCGATGTGCGGGTCACCCTCTGGCCAGGAGAGGCGACCATCAACGAGAAGACCAGACAACTCACGCCTGACCCTTCCATCGGGCTGAGCTACTGCACTCAGGATGCACCTCTCCGACTTGAACCTCAGTTGATTACCGAGATCGAGTTCACAACTAGGTGCAGTATGTCCGAAGCCGCAACCCCCCTCGATCGAGCACTCCTCACTTTCAACTATGGCACTGGAGCCAGTGACAACGTCTACGTCCGGTTCGGTCAGATTCAGAGCACGACGGGAGGCTCTGGTGGGTCGCTGTGAGTCTTGGGGGCGCCGGTCGACGTCTCACGGCTTTCGCGCTCAAGCGAGTTCGCCGCGTTCGCGGTCGACGCGGCGGTTCTCCAGCGTCCGGCGGTATCGCTGGACGAAGTAGAACGGCACCGCGCACATGGTCACCGCGGCCAGGATGATGAACCCGACGAGGAAGACGGCTTGACGGTAGTCCTGGACCTCGGCCCAGGTCAGGGCGCCGGACTCCAGCCTGGACTGGATGACGTTGAAGCCGATGACCCACACGGCGATGCCGACGCCGACACCGACGACGGCGGTGCTCACGGCCAGGAGGCCGGGGCACATGAGGTTGCGCGCGACGGGCAGGCCCAGGGCCTTGTCCCGGGCGCGGGCGGCGCGCAGCTCCCGCTCCTGCTGGAGGGAGGACAGCGGCCACAGCAGCATCGAGACGACCATGAGTGCGAACCCGGCCCAGGACAGCCATCTGACGTCGGTGGCCACCGACAGCAGCATGACGAGCAGTGACCCGGCGAACCCGACGGCGAACATCGACAACATGCGCACCGCGGTGGGGCGTTGCCCGGTCGGTGCCCGGAGCACCTGCACCCCGGATCGGATGATGAAGACCAGGACGGCGAGGAACAGGACGGCACCGAGGATGCCGAGGACGTTCTGGCTGAGACTCACGAGGTGGTGACTTTCCGGTGCTGGGGTGCTGGTCGAACGTGGGGCGGTTGACTGCGACGTCGCGGGTGACGGCGCGGTGGGTGCAGCGGTGGGCGCGGTGGCGGGGTGGGCGGCGGCGTCAGCAGGTGGCCAGGAGCCGGTTGAGCCGCGTCCGCCTCGGCCTGGTCGACGCTGAGGCGCCAGGTGGCTTTCACGTCGATGTAGGCAACGGTGTAGGTGCACCAGCCCCCACGCCAGGACGGCAACCACTCGGCCGGGTCCTGGTCGGACTTACCGGAGTTCTCACCCTCGGTCGTGGCCACGAGGTTGGCCGGGTCGTTGGCGAAGCGCAGCCGCTCGTCCTCGGTCCACCCTGAGGCACCCGAGGCCCACGCCTCGGCCAGCGGCACCCGGTGGTCGATGGGGACCAGGCGGCTGGTCTCCTGCCCGCGCTGGAACTGCACGGTCAGCCCCGAGTACGGATCGGCCAGGACGCCGTAGGTGACGGCGCACCCGTCGGCTGCGGTCTTGACGTTGGTCAGGTCCCGGGCCAGGACGTCGTTGCGGGTCGAGCAGCCGTTGCCGTCCACGTCGGCCCAGGTCTGCCCGAACAGGGTCCGGGCGTACCGCTCGGCGCCGGCCTCGGGCGCCAGGGGCAGGGCGGTCAGCTTCACGCGCGCGTCACCGAGGGCCTGGGTGAGGGCGTACCCGCTGAGCATCCGGGCGCCCTCGACGGCGGTGGCGGTGGCGGTCGCGGTGGCGGTTGGCGCGGCGGGGGTCGAGCTGGTCTCCGAAGGCGAGAGCGTGGGCGTGGGTGTCGGCGAGGACGTCGGCGCCGAGCTGGTCGAGCTGGTCGAGCTGGTCGCCGTCGCGGTGGGACCGGTGCTGGAGGGGCTGGATTCGGTGGCGCTGCCCGGCGTACAGCCGGTGAGGGCACCGGCCACGGTGAGGGCGCCGCACAGGGCGCCGGCGGCCGAGGCGAGGCGACGCCGGGGCCGACGCCGGGGCCGGGGCCGCGGCCGGTACCGCGGCCGGTACCGGGGGATGCGCTGGGTTCTCGAGGTGGGCATGGCTGCAACTCCCGCAGTCGGTGTGGATCGTGGATGACGTCCGCGAGCGCCGGGGAGGTGGTCGGGTGAGGTTCTGGTCAGGCGGGATGACCGTGAGTACCTCTGCGAAGAGGCACATGTGCCCTGTCACACCGCATGTCCGCTCGCGATGCGGCGCAGGGTTCAGGAGGTGTACCCCAGCAGCGTGCCTGGCTCAGACAACTCCCGGCGGCTGTGCCGGGTCGGGTGGAACTGGACCAGGGTGGGTGGTTCGGCGGTGATACCGGTGTTGACCCAAGCGATGACGTCGCCGGAGACGTCGCCGGAGACGTCGCCGGAGACGTCGCCGGTGGCTTCGTCGTCGAGGACCTGTTCGATCCACGTCGGCTCCACTCCTGCGGTCCGTTCCCGGGCCCAGGCACGACGACGATGACGTTGGAGAAGTCGCACGCGTCTTGGCACTTGATGGTCACGACGGAGGCGGTGGCCGTCTCGACCTGGGTGCGTAGGCGTTGCAGCTGGGCGAGGTGGTCGGTACCCCGGTGTTTGCGTTTGCTGCCGCAGTCACCGCCGCGGCAGACGATGACGAGCGGGCGGCGAGGCTCGAGCGGTTCCTCACGAGTGCTGCGGCGTCTGGCCATCGCCTACGTCTCCTCCGCTGATGGGGCACGAGCGTGACGGGACCGTCACGTTGTCTGCCCGTCGGACCCGAAGAGGCCCCCACCCGCGGCGTGCGGCGAGGGCCTCTTCGGTGTGTTTGGTTTGGGCCAGGCGTTCAGTCCTTGGTCCAGTCGTTGGACCAGGCGTGAGCGCGCAGCAGCCGCAGCCCGTTGAGGGCGACGACGACGGTGGAGCCTTCGTGCCCGGCGACAGCCAGTGGCAGCGGCAGGTGGCCGACGAGGTCCCACGTCACCAGCACCACGATGAATGTGGCGGCGATGACGAGGTTGGCGACCACGATCCGATGGGCCCGCCGCGAGAGGGCCACCAAGCGGGGAACGGTGTCGATTTCATCGCGCACGATGACCGCGTCGGCGGTGTCCAGGGCGAGGTCGGAGCCGTGGCGGCCCATCGCCACCCCGGTGGCGGCGGTGGCCAGGGCCGGGGCGTCGTTGACGCCGTCACCGACGAGCAGGACCCGTTCGCCGGCCTCTTGCAGCTGGCTGACGATGCGGGTCTTGTCCTGCGGCAGCAGCCGGGCGTGCACGGCGCTGATCCGGGTGCGGGAGGCGATGTGCTGGGCCGTGGTCTCGTCGTCGCCGGTGAGCAGGTGCACCGGGGTACCGGTCAAGTCCGCTGCCGCAGCGACCGCGGCAGGAGAGGCCGGGCGTAGCCGGTCCACCAACGTGATCGTGCCTACGGCGGCGTCGTCGAGGTGGACGGTTACCACGGTGCCGACCTCCTTGCCGACCCTCTTGCCGACTTCGTCATCGGCGCCGTGACGATCATCGCGTTCGGCGCGCTCGACGCGGACGGTGTGCCCATCGACGGTGGCGCGGACCCCGCGGCCGGGCAGGGACTGGAAGTCCTGGGCGGTGGGGACGTCCAGGCCGCGTTCGAGGGTGGCCCGTAGGATTGCTCGGCCCAGGGGGTGTTCGCTGGACTGTTCGGCCGCGGCGGCGGTGCGCAGTACCTGGTCCTGGCTCAGGCGTCCGGCGGTGATGACGCGGGTGACCTCCGGGGCGCCTTCGGTGAGGGTGCCGGTCTTGTCGAAGGCGAAGACGCTGGTGCGCCCGACGGCCTCCATAACGGTCGCGGACTTCACCAGCACCCCGTGCCGGCCGGCGTTGGCCATCGCCGACAGCAGCGGCGGCATGGTCGCCAGCACCACCGCGCACGGCGAGGCGACGATCATGAAGGTGATCGCCCGCAATAGCGCAGCCTTGAAGGAGGCGTCGAAGAACACCATCGGAATGGCCAGCACCACCAGCGTGGCCACCACGACACCCAGGGAGTAGCGCTGCTCCACGCGCTCGATGAATAGCTGCGTCTTGGCCTTCGTCGCGCTGGCCTGTTCGACCATCGCCACGACGCGGGCGATGACCGATTCCCCGGCGGCGCGCTCGACGCGCACTCGCAGCGCGCCGGTGCCGTTGACGGTGCCGGACAGCACCTCATCGCCGGGCCGGCGCGGGACAGGGACCGATTCGCCGGTGATGGCTTGCTGGTCGACCTCAGACAGGCCCTCGACGACGGTGCCGTCGGCGCCGATGCGTTCGCCGGGGCGGATCAGGACGAGGTCACCGATGGCGAGGTTGGCGACGTCGACGTTCTGCTCGCTGCCGTCGGGGTGCAGGCGGGTGGCCTGCTCAGGAGCCAGGTTTAGCAGGGAGGTGACGGAGTCGGCGGTGCGTTGGGTGATGACCGCCTCGATGGCCCCGGAGGTGGCGAAGATGACGATGAGCAGCGCGCCGTCGAGGACCTGCCCGATGGCGGCGGCCGCGACCGCGGCCAGGACCATGAGCAGGTCGACGTCGAAGGTCCTCTCCCGCAGAGCTTGCAGCCCAGCCCAGCCCGGTTCCCAACCGCCGGCGGCGTAGCACGTGAGGTAGGCGGTCCAGTACGCCCAGGTGGGTGCGTTGGACAGTTGCAGCGCACCGCCGATCAAGAACAGCAGCAGCGCAAGGCCGGCCCAGCGGACCTTGGCCAGCTGGATACCGGTGCGGAAGATCGACGGCGGACGGGCAGGACCCGCCCGGCCCGTTCCAGGTCCGGGCGAGGGGTCAAGGTGCTGGTGACGCCGCCGCTCACGCTGTCGACTCCCGCGCCGGGCAGGTCGCGGCAGGTTCCGGGTCAGGGCCAGCAGCCGAGGCAGCAGCGGTGGTGAGGTGGTGGCTGTGCGTGCGGGCGGCAGTACCGGGGGCGACCCCGGCGCGTTCGTGTGCAGTTCGCGGCTCCAGGGCGTGTTCGGCCTGGGAGACGGCCTCGGCAACCAGGTTGCGGGCGTGGTCGTCGGTGAGGCGGTAGAAGACGCGGTTGCCTTCCTGCCGGGTGGTCACCATCCGTCCCCAGCGCAGCTTGCTCAGGTGCTGGGAGACCGCGGTCGGGCTCTTGTTGACGATGTCGGCCAGGTGGTTGACCGACAACTCCTCATCGCGCAGGGCCAAGATGATGCGGATGCGAGTGGGGTCGGACAGCAGTGAGAAGACCTCGGCGGCCACCTCGACGTACTGACTGTCCACGCCCAGCGTGCATCCCTTCGTACCTTCACTCATGCGAAGACTCTAACTCAGTTGTAGCTCACTCTGGAGGACGACTCCTGTTAGGTGCCTGCGGATTGCGAGGCCACCGACACGATGTGACGTCCGTGACCATGAACTCCGGGCGATGTGATGTATCAGGACATGGGTGACAGTTCTGCATCAGGACATCGGTGACTCTTGATGTGTCAGGACATCGGTGACAGTCGCTGCAGTGAGCGGTCGCCGGCCCGCGGGTCGGCCGTTGCCGACGTACCGCACGCCTGGGGCGGGGCAGGTGTGCTCGATCAGGACCTCGCCCTGAAGATCGGTGACGATGATCTTGTCGCCGTCGGTGGTGATGAGGACCTGCTCGAAGCCGTACTGCCCATCACCCGGTACTGCACCGAGTTCAGCATGAAGGTGCCGGCGCTGGTCAACGTCCTGAGACGGGTGTCGACGTGAAGGTCCAGCGGCGCAGCGACCGGCGGGTCGGTGCGCACGGTTGTAGATGTGCCCGTGGGTGTGACCCCGGGCGAGCTCAACCCGCTGGGGCCGGGCTCGGCGACCGCCCGCGAACGCCGCGGGTCGAGCAGCGGCGAGAACGGAGCGGCGGCCTTAGGTTGCTCGAAGTGCGGCCGCGGCGCCGCCGCCTTGGCGGTGGCCAGCCACGCCGTCAGGGGCGTGACCCGGCCTGGCAGACCTTGGTGGGGTCGCTGGGTGTTGTAGACGTCGTCGAAGGCGTCGACCTGCGCCTGCAGCTCGACGAAGCTGTCGGCCAAGGGCTGCTGGTCCAGGTAGCGGAACAGGGTCTGGTGGAAGCGCTCGTTCTTGCCTTGCGTGATGGGCTTGTACGGCTTGCCCGTGATCGCCTCCACCCCCAGGGCGGAGACGTGCTCAACGAGCCGGCCCACCCGCCCGCGCCGGGTGGGGTTCAGCGCGGTGCCGTTGTCGGTGAGCAGTCGTTGCGGGACACCGTGCGCGGCGACCGCCTTGTCGAACGTGGCGATGGCTGCCGCGGCGGTCTCGCTCGCAGCGACCAGGGAGGCGAGGGCGTAGCGGGAGTGGTCGTCCAGGAGCTGGAAGATCACGCACTTGCGTCCGCCGGTGAGGACGTACTCGGTGGCGTCCATCTGCCAACAGGCGTTCGGGGCGGGGTAGACGAACCGTCGCCACGCTGAGCGGGGCCGCTTCTTCGGCTCAGCGCGGGCCACACCCCGCTCGCGCAGGATGCGGGCCAAGGCGGCGGTGGAGGGCACCACCGGCAGGCCCATCGAGGTCATCTTGTCGTGCACGCTGATCGGGCCGTGGTCCAGGCCGGAGGCGGCCAGCGCGGCCCGGACCGCGACGGCCTGGTCCTTAACGTCCTCGGTCAGTCTTGTCGGGCTGGAGGCTGGGCGCCGGGATCGGGGCTCGAGCACCGCTGCCGGACCATGCTCCTGTGCTCGTCGGCGCAGCGCGTAGAAGGACTTGCGGGAAATGCCGTGCTCAGCGCAGAAGGTCGAGACCGCCCCGCGCGGGGCGTCTTGGGGCCACTGCGCGATGGCGAGGCGGATGCGAGGGGCGATGGGGTCATGAGCAGCCACCGCCGCAGCGTGAAGTCACTGTCCGCGAGCTCCACCGCGGGATGACCGTGACGTCGGTCAGGTCGCGGTTCCGCGGTATGTAAGGCGCGCGAGGATGGCCCTGTGTCGATCTCTTCCCCCAGTACCGGACCCAGAGCCCTGACGCCACGTGAGCGGGAAACGCTCACTGCGCTGCTGGAGCGGGGTTCCGACAACGACAGAGACTTTCCCGCCACTGCAGCCGACCGCGCCCGGTGGCTGGCCCAAGTGCCGCAGACCCTGGCCGGCCGCTCGTGCGGGTGCGGCAGCTGCCCCTCGATCGAGCTCACCGACGCCGAGGGCTACACGCCGGCCACCGGTGACAGGCGCGTGGTGCTGAACGCCGAAGCGCCCGGTGCCCTGCTGATGCTCTTCATCGACGAGGACAGGCTCAGTTACATGGAGCTCGCGCCCTTGAAGGACGACAGCATTGCCACTTTTCCCGCTTCCACGGACATCCAGCCCGTGTGACCCGCCCTCTCGCCACGACTCTGACGTCGCGGGGCGCCAGCGAAAGCGCGCGCACCGCGAGATGACCGTGCGCTGTGCAGGCCGCGAGATGACCGTGAAGTCGGTGGCGTACAGGTCCGTCGGTCACCGGTTCACGATCTGGGCGAGGCCGCGGAACCAGTGCTGCAGGTACGGGGTTTGGCCACGGCTGAGGGCGCGGTCGATGCCGTCCAGGACCATCTGCCGGCTCCAGTGCCCGCGCCGGACCAACTGCGGGATGACGTGGTTGTCCAGCCGCCGGTTGCGCCAGGGGGTGGTCTCGTCCCGCTGCGCCAGCGAGGCGCCCTCGATGCCGTCAACGTCGAAGATACGCGCAAAGGTCACCTGGACCAGGCAGGGTCGCTGCTCCAGGTAGCGCAACAGGTAGGTGCCGCTGCGAGCGCCTGGGACGCCAGTGGCCAGGCAGAGCACTGCTCCCGGCTGAGTCGGGGCGGGCACTAGACCCTCGTGGGCCCAGTCGAACATCGCGTCCAGCCCGCGGATGCGGTCTCGGGCCTTGGGGTTACGCAGGAAGCGGACCGACCACTCGGCGACGAAGGTGTCGAGGTCATCGGGGAAGAAGGCCTTCGGCAGGTCGAAGGCGTCGGGCATGTCCAACGGGGCATAGTTCACCGCCTGCGACACCGTGGAGCAGGCCAAGAGCGCGGCGGCGGCTGCTGACCAGTGCCCAGACCGCAGGGGACCGGACCACTCCCCGTCGGGGGCGCGTGCGCTGTCGGGGTGGGCGGTGACCAGGCGTTCGTGAGCGCGGACCTCTGGGCGCAGGCGCTGGCGCTGCGCTGCAGGTATCGAGAGGAGCACCTCAATGGCCTGATCGCGGCGGCCTCGACGCAGAGCCGACCACAATGCGGTGGTCTTCGGGGCTTGGTCCACCAGGGGACAGTACTGAAGACGTCACTCCCAATAGCACGCAGATCGGCATGGCCGTGACGTCCGTGACGGTGAAGTCGGGGCCGGCCCGGGTGGGCCACGGCCTGGCTCCAGCGGTGCTGCTCGCGTAGCCGGGTCCGCCCATCGACGCGCGCACCGCGTGTGGGTCGCCGGGCGCAGGGACTCACCCCGCGGTGGCCAGCTGAGGCAGCCCGACGGTGCTCCAAGGGCGGAGAAGTGTCACCACCACGAGGGCTGGAAGTGTCACCGGTGTCTTGATGCAGAACTGTGTGATGTATCCAGACATCGGTGACAGTTCTGCATCAGGACATCGATGACACTCGATGTGTCAAGACATCGGTGATGGTCGTGGGGTGGAGTAGGCGCCGACGCCCACGACTGCGCGCACAACGCGGGATGACCGTGCGCCGCTTGAGAAGCACGGCCTCGACCTAGAGTCGTCGCGCGACGAGGTGTTAACGGGGGGTTGACAGCTGTCGATGCAGGACGGTTCTCTGGACGCATGGACGATCAAGTCGGGTGGCAGCAGGTGCTGGTGCACCGCCCGCCGCATGAACGAGACGAGGCCGGTACACGGTTGCAGGGCAGTGGAACTGGTCCCGCTCACGTGGCGCAGGTGCTGCTCGATGCCGGGGACGCCTTGGTCGCAGCGGCCACCGCAGCAGAAGCAGCGGCGGAGGGGAGTGAGCGCTGGACGCAGAGGTTCGGTGGGGCGGTCGCTGTCGCGGCGGCGTTGACGGAGCTGCAGGCGCACGCCGCGGCGGTGCTGGAGCGGGCCGCCACGTTGCGTGGGCAGGTGTACGCCGGCTTGCTGCAGCAGCACAGCTTGGCTGAGGTCGCCCGTGCGCAGGGTGTCAGTCGTCAGGCGGTGCACCGCGCCGCCCGCACGGCTGGCGTATTGCACGAGCACCCGGCGATCTTGCGTCCGGTCGGCCTGTCGTCGGAGGGCCGGCGACCGGTGAGCGAAGGCGATCGACTGCAGCAGCCCACGGACCGAGGAGGACGGCGATGAGCACGGTGATGCACGGCGGCGCTGAGGCGGATGCCGCTCAGGAGGATGCCCGTCGCGCGGCCCGCTGGGCGCTGGGGGCGCAGTTGCTGCGCCGGGTGTCGGTGGCGCTGCTGATGGTGGTGCCGATGGGGATGTACGCCGCGGCGTTGGCCGACAGTAGTCGTGCTGTGGGGTGGGTGCTGCTGATGCTCGCGGCTGCGGCGGTGTGGTTGGCCGCCGATGCGGTGCAGGTGCGCGCCGGCTGGCACGTGGTGCCCGGTCAGCAGCTGCCGCGTCGGCGGGATGTGGCGTTGCTGGCGGCGGTGGACGTGGTCGGTGCGGTGCTGTTGATCGTCGGCTTCGCGGTGGTGTCGGGGGCGGTGGGGCAGGTGCCGGCGCTGTCGGCAGTGCCGGGAGCCTTCTTGTTGTACGAGCTGGCCTGGTTCTGCGCCGCGGCCGTCGTCGGTGCCCTGGTGAAGGTGCTCGCTCGTGGTGCGGGTGCCCGTCCTGGTCACGCGGGCCGGGGAGGGTTGGCCAGGCGTACCCGGGTGCGGGTGTGGGTGCTGGCGCCGGTGCACCTGGGCATCGCGGTGGCCGCGCTGCTGGTGGCGCAGGCCTGGGCGTTGCCGGAGGTGCAGGCCGATGATCTGGCGTTCAGCATGTTGGCGGCTGCTGCGTTGCTGGCGGCTCTTCCGCTGCTGCGTCGCGGGCTGGCAGCAGTTCACCGCTAGGCGACCGGGCCGAGCCTGAGCGCGCACCGCGGGATGACCGTGCGCACGCGGACCGCGGGATGACCGCGCCGCCGCGGCCGTTCCACCGAGTCGATCACCCCTAAGGTCGATGGTCGTGGCGCGGTGGTGGTCTCGTTGGCGGTCGGCTCCTCCTCAGGGCGAGGTGGCCGCGCCTCCTGCACCAACGGTTCCCGAGCGGGTCGCAACCTTCTCCGGTGTCAGTCGAGAGGAAGTCCTGGGTAACGGCACAGGCCTGTACGAGGTCGTCAGCGACGCCGGTGTGCACATCACCTTGCACGAGACCGAGTTGGTGCGGCTGGAACTGGCCGCCGTGCCGCGGGCCGAACTGACCTTGTGGTGCCGCTTCGACCCCGACTGGGTGCCGGCCGGGGCCGAGACGACTCCGGTGGTGCGGTTGCATTTCACCGATGTGGTGGTGGAAAGCATCGACGTCGACGAGGACGGCTGGGACCTGGCCTCTGGCAGCGACGCGCAGGTGCGGTTGATGGACTACGCGCCTGGTGACTGGTTCCGGCTGCAGACCTGGGCGTTGGTGGTGGACTTCCAGGCTGGTCACGTGGACCTGTCGCTGCATGCGACGGAGCCTGGATGAGCGCCTGACGTCAGCTGCTCCGACCGGGGGGGCGGGATGACCGTGACGTCGCGCCGTCGTGGACAACCGCGCGCGGCCTGCGCCTGCCTAGGCGTTTGCGACGCGCGGGTGCGGCGGCTTCGCGGTGTACCCGGGGAGGTCAGGGGCGAGGGTGACGAGCCCGTGGTCCCCCACCTGGCAGCCGTGCCCGATCACGCAGACACCGATGTCGCCCAGGTCGGCACCGACGACCCACCACTTGTCGTCGCTGTGGCGGTATCGGTGCGCTGACACGACCTGACCGTCAACGGTGACGCCGACGGGTTCCCATAGCGGCCCCGTCCCCCAGTTGGATGCCACTTCTTCACGGTGGTTCGCCTCGGTGCCGGGCAGGATGAGCAGAGCCTCTGCGATCGCGTCGCGCGTCGCGCCCTGCCAAACCCCGGGGTAGTCGGCTGGTCGGCAGATGGTGCGCATCCCTGGACGTCCGCCGCCAGGACCTCCGTGCAGGAGCGTGATCGTGTGCACGGGCTCGTCCTGGGGGTTCCACATCGACACGCCGCGGCGGCCGGTGAAGGAGTTGTCCAACCCGAGTACGCGGAAGGGCAGTGGTAGAGGCGGCGCCCACATGTACGTCGACTTGGCGTTCAAGATCACGAACGGCTCCCGGTGACTCGGCGGTGCAACTCCTTCGCCACTCTGCCGCAACGACCACCGCGACGGGAGCAGTCAGAGCATCCGCAATTCGGCAAGACCGTGACGTCGTGGGTCGCCAGCGCACAACGCGGGATGACTGTGAGGTCGTCGGTGCGCGGTCGCGGGCAAAGCCGTGGTGCACGCCGGCAGGCCGTGGTCGGATGCGGCTGGTGAGCGATGAGGAGTTCCGCAACCCACAACTGGCGGTCCTGTACGACGCGCTGGACAGCGACCGCAGCGATCTGGCCGCCTACCTCGCCCTGGCCGAGGAGCTGCGCGCACGACGGGTCCTGGACATCGGTTGCGGCACCGGGACCTTCGCGTTCCTGCTGGCCCAACTCGGGCATGACGTCATCGGGGTCGACCCGGCCGCCGCTTCGGTGCAGGTGGCTCGAGCAAAGTCGGGTGCGCAGCAGGTCCGGTGGTTGGTCGGAGACATGACCTCGGTGCAGGTGGGCGACCGGGACTTGGTGACGATGACCGCTAACACCGCCCAACTCCTGGTCGAGCCTCAGGCGTGGGCGGCGACGCTGAGCGCGTGTCGTGCGGCTCTGGTCCCGGGTGGGTACCTGGTCTTTGAGTCCCGCCGTCCCTCGGCTCGGGCGTGGGAGGGGTGGACGGCTCAACGGGACCCGACGCACGACCCGTGTGGAGGGGATGGGGACGGTGCATAGCCAGGTGGAGACGCTCAGGGTCCAGGAGGCGCTGGTGACTTTCCGTTGGACCTACGTCCTACCTGGTGCGAGGGAGGGGCGGTGACGGTGACCTCAACCTCCAAGCTGCGGTTTCGGGAGCAGGCTGAGCTCGAAGACGACGTGCGAGGAGCGGGGTTGGATGTGCTTGAGGTCCGAGAGGCCCCGGACCGTCCCGGGCAAGAGTTCGTCGTCATCGCACAACGGCCGACGCAGGTCATTGCGCGGACAGCGGGATGACCGGATGTGTTTCGCCCCGTCGAGGATGGGCCCTGCGAGTATGGCGGAGTGGACATTGCCAGCGTGGATCCTCGAGACGTCAGCTGGGAGACCGAACTCCCCGTCTACCGCGTCTACTTCTGGGGTCTGCCCGGGCCGGCTGCGGCCGCGGCTTGCGATGAACGGCGGGTCAGCGGGGCCGGAGATGTCGAGGAGGTCCTGCGGTGGGCGCACCATCAAGCCCAGGGTTGCGCCTTCGTGGGCTACGTCGAGGCCGGTGACCGTGATGATCGTGGTCTGCTGCGCCTGTACGGCGAGGACCCTTCCGCCAGTGACGACGGACCGTCCGGTGTGCCGGCGACGGCCACTGGCTGATGTCTCGAGGTGCATCAGCATCGCGGGATGACCGTGCGCGCGGGATCCCGACGCGGACTCACCTCTGGTGGTCGTTGACTTCCACCACGCGGTTCCTTCGGGGTCGCGACCAAGGGCCACTCGGTTCGTGCGCCCGACCGGGTGATCCCTCCTGTTCTCCGCTCGTCGTGGTGCCCGAGCAGGTAGGAACGCACCGTGCGCAAGGCGATGACGGCAGCAGTGCTGGTCCTGACACTGTCGGGGCTGTCTGCGTGTGCGAGGTCCGGTGAGGACGGTGGGACGAATCCTGACGTGCCGGCGACGGCGTCTCCCGAAGAGGTCGTCGCCGGTTACCTGCAGGCGTTGCAGGATCGGGACGAGGACGGGGCTGTCGCGTTGACGATTCACGCCTACGGCTGGGGTGACGGGTGGTCGGCCGATCCGCCGCCAACCCTGGACGTCGTGGAGGTCGGGACCTCGAGTCCGGCTCTCCTGGAGGGTCCAGTCCAGACGCAGTGGGACGACGCCGTCACCGTGCCGGCGAAGGTGGTGGTCGCCGGAGACGAGGACGTCGCCGACGGGCCCGCCGACTTGACGTTCACGCTGTGGCGCGGGCGCGTCAACGACCGCTGGTTGATCGCGGGCTTGGGGGCAAGCTCGGCGTCGGGCGAGGTGAGCATCGGCTGACGGGCAACCTCCCGAGCAGTTCTACGAGGACGGCGGACGACCGCGGGTGGCGGTGCGTACCGCGGTCAATCTCGGCAGCCAGCGATCGAACCCCCGCGCACGGCGGGATGACCGTGACGTCGTCGGAGCCCGGCGACCCCTCTGAGACGCTGCCCGCATGGAGAGCTCTGGGTGGGTCGCTATCCGCTGCATCTTCCGCGGCCAGGCTGAGGACCCCGGTGAGGTCGTCTACGAGGAACGCGTGACGCTCTGGCGAGACACCGACGTAGATCAGGCCATCGAGAAGGCCGAAGCGGAGGCGCAGACCTACGCGAGTGAGACGACCTGGGAGCCAGAGCGGGTGACCGAGTACCTGGGGCTTGCCCAGGCGTACACGCTGTCCGATGAGCCGGGGGACGGGGCTGAGGTGTTCAGCCTGATGCGGATGAGCGATCTGTCGCCGGCTGCCTACCTTGACCGGTTCTTCGACACTGGCCGTGAGCGTCAAGGGGACGTCGGTGGGTTTGCGGAGCTGGCCTGAGACCGCCTCCGCCCGTCTCGCGACGTCACGGACGGCGGGATGGGGTGAGTCCCCTGGCGTGGTGTAATTCGGCCCGACCAGCCTGGGGCTCCCCGGTGTGTCCAGGACACAGGTGAAGGCCACCGCGTGAAGCTCTGCGAGTACCCGCCAAGGAACTCGTAGAAGAAGGATCAAGGCGATGGCCCTCGAGGACCCAGTATGCCCTGCCCACCCTGCTTGAGGCTCTGAGCACCGCAGAGGACGGCCAGCTGATGCGCCGGATCCTGGGCTTGCTCCGGTAGGCCGGACACCTGAGATCAGGGGTGCGCCCCTGGGAAGATGGGTGTCATGTCCTCCTCGAGGAAGCAGCCTCGACCTCGGCGGTCGTTCACTGCCGAGTTCAAGGCCGAGATCGTCCAGCGGTGCCGGGCCGGTGATCGCAGCGTCGGGCAGGTCGCTCGCGACTTCGACCTGACCGAGACCGCGGTCCGTGAGTGGGTCCGCGCCGCCGAGCGGGACGAGCGCGGCGACGGCGGTCCAGGCGAGCTGTCCGCGGACGAGCGTGAGGAGCTTGCGCGGCTGCGGCGGGAGAACCGCCAGCTGCGCGAGGACGTCGGAATCCTCAAGCGTGCCATCGCTTTCTTCGCCGGCTGCGTCCTGATCGAGGCCCACGATGAGTGGCAGTCCGGGGAGCGGCGCTACCTGTCGGAGTCCTCGATGACGTTACTGACCCCGCCCGAACCAACCGTCCTGCCGACGCCCGCGCTGCGCGCGGACGCCGACACGAGCACCACGCTCGACACCACCGCCGAACTCACGGCATAGTCCGAACCCGCAGCGCTCCACGCGCGCAGAGTTACACCACTTTCGGGGACGTCATCGGTACGGGGCCAGCAGCTGGACTACTTCGACGGCTCCGATGCGGTGCAGCAGTGGCAGGCCGTGCGGGCGGCGCTGACCGGTCAGGCTCCGCAGCCGAGGGGCGAGGTCGTCTGGACCGGCGGGCGGTGGGTCAGCGACGACGACCAGGAGCTGCTGGTGCTCACCGGGCAGTGCTGAGCGGCGACAGCAGCGTGATCGGGCGGGGGACTGTGCGCCGGCCCGGCGCGCCGGGGAGGGTGGGGATGTGAGTTTGTCGGCGGTGCTGCGCGATGTGCCTGACCGACCGGATTTGGTGGCTCAGGTGCCGCTCGGGTGCCCACCGCAGTTCCTGGTGGTCGAAGGGGTCCGGCGGACGTGGGGGCGTGAGCTGACCGTCGCGGAGGCGGTGGCTCACGCCGAGCGAGGACGGCCGGCGTACCTGCTCACATTCGGCATGTGCGTTCAGCTCCCGTCGGGTAAACACCCGAACGACCTCACAAGGTGAAAGTCGCCACCGCCCGCTCAAGGGACTGCGCGACAGCGCCCACCTGGCCCGCCACCTGCTGGGCGTCCACCGCTGCGCGCGTGGTCCCCTCCGCGGTGGTTGCGACCTCAGCAACCGTGCCTGCAATCTCATCGCTGGCCAGGGCGACCGAAGTCACGTTGCGCACCATCTCTGCGGTGGTAGCCGCTTGCTCCTCCACGGCGGCTGCGATCGTGGCCTGCAGCACGTCCACACGACTGATGACTTCCCCGATCCCGCGCAGCGCGGCCCCGGCGGCCTCGGCATCCACTTGGGTGGCGCCGACCTTGGCGGTGATTTCCTCGGTGGCTCGGGCGGTCTGAAGCGCCAGGTCCTTGACCTCACCGGCCACGACGGCGAAACCCTTGCCCAGCTCACCGGCACGTGCGGCCTCGATGGTGGCGTTCAGGGCCAACAGGTTGGTCTGCTCGGCGATAGAAGTAATCATCTTGACCACCTCGCCGATCTCGCGGGAGGAGGCCCCCAGACGAGAGATCGTCACCTCGGCTTCGCCTGCGGCGCGTACGGCGTCATCGGCGACTTGCGAGGCGGAGGCCGTAGACTCCGAGATCGATTGAATGGCAGCAGTCATCTCCTCCCCGGCTGCAGCCACCGTGGCGATGTCGTTGTTCATCCTGTCGGTCGTACCAGCGACTTCCACGGTCGCCGCCGAGGTCCTCGCGGCCTCCTTCGTCAGGTGAGCGGCGGACAAGTGCAGCCCGGTGACCGACCCGGTGAGGCTGCGTGCGTCCTCGGTCAGGTCCCGCACGAGGGTGGAGAAGGTGTCCAGGGACTCGTTGGTCGCCCGCGCCAGCACTCCAATCTCGTCCAGTCGCCCAACCTCGGCGCGCTGGTCCAGACGGCCCTCGGCAAGACCGCGGACCACGGTCACGACCCTGCTCAGGCGCCTGGTGATCGACCGCGTGACCAGGGGGGCTGTGACCGCGGCCAGCAACACGGCCACCAGCGTGGTGATCAGCAGGATCAGCTGCAGTCTCTTCTCAGCGGTCTCTGAGGCCGCTTGACCAGCTCGACTGCGCTGATCCAGGCTGTCCGTCAGCTGCTTCGTGGTCTTGTTCAGCTGCGCCCAGCTGGTGTCCAGAGGCCCGTTCAGCACCTCGTAGGCCTGCCGGAAGGCTTCTGGAGTTCCTTGCCGGGTCAAGGCCACCAGCTGGTCGGTCTGCTGGAAGTACTGGTCCCATTGCTGGCGTACCTGCAACAGCAGCTGGCCCTCAGCAGTGGTGAGGACCGAGGTGTTGAAGCTGTCTAGGACGGCGCTGCCTTCGCGCCCAGACTGCGCCAGCCCGTCGATGCTGTCGGTGTCTACGTCCAGTGACTCCACCCCGTCCATGACCGCCTGGGAGAATACGTAGGCCTGCCACCCGGAGGCGTCGGTGTTGAAGTACTCGACCTGGTGCGCGTTGCGGACCTGCTGGCTGATGTCCCTCTGGGTGGCTGCGCGGTCGCTGAGGTCGTGCAGAGCCCACAGTCCCGTCCCGCCGCAGATGATCGTGCAGGCTGTCAGGGCGCCGAAGGCCGCGCGCAGGCGGGAGGCTACAGAGTTCATCACAGTGAGGTCATCGGTGGCGCCGGCGACACCCTCAAGACTCAAGACCCACGAATCTGGTAGTGGGGTCGATCTCCCGCTCAGGGGCGCGATGTCGGTACCAGGGGCTTGCAGGGGTTGAGAGCGCCGAGCGGCTCAACGAGGGTGGACTGGATGTAGCGGCCCGCCTCAGTGATGAGCAGCACATGGTGAGCGACGTGGCTGGTTCGCCCGCCGGTCCGCGGCCCGACGTGGGGTTCAGGCCGCCGGACCCTGGCCGACTCAGGCGCTGAGGATCAGTGGAGGTGGGCCATGAGCGTGCAGGCGAGACCGAGGCATGGTCCACTTCGATCCACTGTGCCGCAATGGGAATGCTGGAGGTGGTAGGTGAAGAGAAAGTCTGACGACGGGGCCTCAGCCCGGTGCGAGCGCCATGGGATGAACGCGTACTCCGCGCCCACCGTGTGATGACCACGAGATTCGTGCGGATGCGGAGAGTGTTGACGCTACGACCATGGTCTGAGGTCGCGCTTGGGATGTACTACCCCAGCCTGACGCGCTGCCGGTGGGCACACTGGAGACTAGACCCATGACTCACACTCCTTGTCCCACCTGTGGCCTCGTTCCCGCCACTCAGGCAGAGACGGCACCTGACATTACTGTGGTGCAGTGGTTCAAGAGCGCTCCGGCCTGGTCGGGGCAGATGTCTACCGACGAGGTGTATGGGCAGTACTTGCGGGACAGCAACGAAGCTCCGGTCTCTCGTCGTCGGTTCGTCTCCGACCTTGCGTTCCTGGGGATAGAGGAGGTGCTGGACGACGAGGTCTACATGCTAGATCGGCGATGAGGGGAGCCCTGAGGCGCACTGCGGTAGGCAATGCTTACGGACTAGCTAACCGCACCGAGTAGGCACGTTGGTGACAGACGAGGCGGCAACCGGAGCGGCTCTTGTGCGCGGGGCCGACGACAGCTTCGGCAGGTTGCACAGCCGGTTGATGTAGTTGCGTCCGAGGGCGACGGCTCTCCGATTGGCGAGCTCATCGGCCATGAAGCGGTAGGCGACCTCGAGGTCCTGCCGCTGTCGTCGTGGGGGATGTCGCAGGCGGCGTTGATTAAGGTGGGCGTCGTCATAGTCCCGATCGGTGACCGGGTTGGCGTGCCATTTGGAGGAGGCCTGCGCCCGGAGGCGTGTCTTCATCGGTGACGAGGCGCTAACCTACGTCGATGACCACCCCTAGAACGGTACGGCACCGGCAAGGGTGAAACCGAGGCCATCAACCCGATCGCTCAGATACGCCTGGGTTCCGTAATTAGTTGAGCCGGCAGTCTAGAGTCACCGATCAATACGGCTGCTCTGAGGGGAGAGTCAGGTGCTTTCTCGACGAACAAGAGAAAAGTTCGCTACGAAGACTTCTGGGGCGCCGTCAAGGGTCCCAAGGATGCGGCCAATCAACCGCTGGACCGCTGTCTGAGCGATAACGCCGACACCGGAGTCGATAGTCGTCAGCGGTGGGCTTGTATAGGCGGTCGCTGTGACGTTGTCGAAACCGACGACCGCTACCTGGTGCGGGACCTGGATGCCTCGTTGCCTCAGGGCGTGCAGGACTCCAAAGGCTAGCGAGTCATTAAAACAGAAAATTGCATCAAAGTCCACCCCATGGTCGACAAGAGCGTCTACCGCCTTGACGCCATGCGCCTCATTCCACGCGACTGCGGGGGCGATGAGTCCCGGGTCCACGTCGATGCCTGCATCTCGCAGAGCTTGCCGGTAACCATCGAGGCGAAGTGTGGCTGCAGTTGTGGTGGTATCCGCCGGATTCGGGCCCACGGCAGCGATGCGTCGGCGACCCATGCTCAATAGATGGTCGGTGGCGGCCTGTGCGGCTTTGACGTTGCTCATCGTCACGTGATCAACGGGTCCGTCGAAGATGCGCTCCCCAAGGAGCACCATAGGCAGGTCAGTCACGAGTAGATTCCGATCCCGCGAATCTAGGGCGTGAGGAAGCAGGATCAGCCCATCACTGAAGTTGCGGCCAGCTCCCGAAACCAGACTCAGCTCGCGCTCTCGCAGCGTGCTGGTTTGTTGCACGGTGACCGACCAGCCCAATCGGTCGGCTTCGTTCAGGACCGCGTTAGCCAGCTCAGCGAAGTAGTCGATGGTCAGGTCCGGCAGAGCTAACGTGAGAAAGCCCGTGCGACCAGTCCGCAAACTACGTGCGGATGGGTTCATCTGGTAGCCCAGCGTCTGTACCGCCTGCAGGACGGCGTCGCGGGTCCCCGGACGCACCGGAACCTTGCCGCTGAGGACGTTGGACACGGTCCGGTCAGTGACGCCTGCCAGAGCCCCGACGTCAGCCATGGTGGGCTGACGCCGCTTGACTGCCACGGGAGGACTGTAGCTGCTCCTCGCTGCGCGCCAACGACTCACGTCCTGGGCAAAATTTCGTCGTCGAAACGCTTCAGGTGCCGTCTGTTTCGACGATGAAGTGGAGGTCAGGCCTAGACGTGCGCCCTCTCGCTCCAACGCCTGGCTGTGCTCGCCCGCCGCCCCCGGATGTCAGGAGCCACGATGACGAACCGACTGCGCAACCTGAAGGTTGCCCACAAGCTGACCGCAGGCTTCGGTCTCGTCTGCTTGCTGCTCGTCACCATCACCGCCGTCGGAGCAGTGCGCTTGGGGCAGGCGCAGGTGAAGATGGACCGGCTCGCGTCCTCGGACATGGCTTCGGTCCTGGCTATCGGGCAAGTGAAGGCCTCCTTCATCACCATTCGACTAGGCATCGCCAACGTCGCCCTCGTCCCCGATGAGGCCGGAACAGTGGAGATGCTCGAGAAGTTGGACCAAGATCAGAAAGCCCTTGATGCGGCGTGGGCTGAATACCTCGACAGTTCCCCCAGATCCACCGGGGCTCAGCAGCAACAGGCCAGCCTGGCTATCAAGACCTTCCGCGATGCGGCCGACAAGCTCATCGTCTTTGCCAAGAATAAAGACTTTGCCGGATACATTGCCGAGCGTAGTGCCACGGTCGTTCCCGCTGGGAACGCTACGATTTCCACGTTGGATACGCTGAGCGGCGCCGAAACCTCGGCAGCTAATGAGACCGCGGAACAGAGTCGCACAGCGTACCGCCAAGCGTTGACATTGTTGATCTCCATCGCCGCAGCTGCTGTAGCCATCGCCGTCGTCGTGGCGGTCGTGGTGGCACGCTCCATCACGCTCCCGTTGAGCCGCGCAGTGAACGTCATCGAGGATATGGCGGCAGGGAACTTGAACCGCCGTGTGGGATATGCCGCAAAAGATGAGGTAGGACGCCTGGCCGAGGCCACCGACGCGTCCCTGGACTCGATGTCCGCAGCAATGCAGGAGATCAACCAGAATGCCGCTGATCTGGCTTCTTCTTCCGAGGAGATGACTGCTGTTGCAGCCCAACTCGCCGACGGTGCAGCCGACTCTGCGTCGCGGTCCCAGCTTGCTTCCGCCGCGACCGAGCAGATATCGTCCTCGATCGGAACAGTCGCAGCCGCCGGTGAAGAGATGACTTCGGCTATCGCTGAGATCGCAGCAGCTACCGGGCAGGCCTCCAATGCCGCGACTGAAGCGGTCACCGCCGCCCAAGGCGCCGGCGCTACCATCGAACGTCTCTCAACTTCGAGCCGTGAGATCGGTGACGTCATCAAACTCATCACCACCATCGCCGAGCAAACAAACCTCCTGGCGTTGAACGCCACGATCGAGGCAGCCCGTGCTGGGGAAATGGGGAAGGGTTTCGCCGTCGTCGCCGGTGAAGTCAAGGAGTTGGCCCAGCAGACCGCTCGCGCCACCGAGGACATCACGGCAAAGGTCGCCGCCACACAGACTGACGCTACTGCTGCAGCCGCAGCCATCGAGCAGATCTCCGATGTCATCACCCGGGTCGATGCTCTGCAAGCCACCATCGCTGCTGCCGTGGAAGAGCAGTCGGCGACCACTGCCGAGATGGTCCGCAACGTCACCGAGGTCGCCACCGGCAGTCAAGAGGTCGCCACCAATATTACTTCCATAGCCGCCGCAGCTGATCAAAGCAGAACTAGCGCCGGACACACCGCTACTACGGCATCCGACGTAGCAGCGGCCGCAGCCCGCCTCAAGAGTCTCACCGCCCGGTTCACCTTGTGAACATCCCCCGCCGCCGCCGTGGAGCTATCACCCCCAAGACGTCTTCTTGCTGCGATATGAAGCCTGGCACCGTCGGAGCAGAGCAGCACAAGCAGCCGTCTGTCCAGGATCAGTCCAACCGAAGCCAGTCTGTGAACTCTGCTGTCGCCCCCAACGAATTCCGACGCATCGGCGAACTCATCGAGGAGCTGGCGAGGACCACGAACGCGGCAACTATTGCCGCATCAAGGATCACCCGGTCCCTAGCCGGCCATAACTCGCCAGAGCGTCAAGACGTGGACGTACTGGACAGCTGGCTCGCCACCGCCATGACCCTGGCCAGCCTCACCTGCAGCTGGGATCATCCTCAAATGAAGGCCTGCGGCGCGCGTTTAGACCACCTTGCTAGCGAGCTGAAGGCGGCGTACCAACACTGCTAGGAAGTGTCGAGGCCGAGGTTTCACGGACCGACAAGCAACTCTACCAAGAGCAGGAGGGTTTCCGGGGGCAGCCCCCGGCAGGTACCCCGACGAACTGTGTGAGCGGGTGACACGGGGACGGTTGCCGATGCTCATCGTGACGCAACGCTCCGCACCGGGTCGCTGAGGCGGCCGCAGGCCGGTTCGATATCGACTCCCGAGACGCAGTGCAACTAGGTCGACCAAGCCGAGATCGATGCTGTCGACCGGCCCGGCACGGGACTAACGAAGGGGCCCCGGCTGATCGAGCTGGAGAAGGAGGTTCGGGAGCTGCGACGGGCGAAGGCGGTCCTGGGGTCGGCGTTGGTCTGGTGTGTCAAGGCCCCGGGATTCATAGCGAGTGTCAAGTAGCTATCAAGCCACTGTGACCCCCCGGACTCTTCGCGACCGTGGGCGAAGCCCGTCTTCGAACTCGACAGGCGGTACACGCCGAGTTCGCCAAGCAGCCGGCGGGTGTTGTACCCGTCGTCGTCGTCGGCTACGGACCGCTTGATCCTGCCCAGGACCCGCGAGGGACGGTCGCGACAGGATGGACACGGGTTGCGGAGGAACATGGCCTTGACCGAGAGTTGGACGTTTCGGTCGTCGCGTTATCGTAGGAGCCGCCGGTGGATCCGACCGCTCCCCGCCGCAAAGAGGCCGAAGCCCGGCGTGAGATATGGTTTGAACTGCGCAGTAGGCGGTTCTCTCGCTCCGACTCGTCAAGACGGGGCCGCTTCGTTTGTCTCCTGCCGGGCCGGTCGACGGCATCGATCTCGGCTTGGTCGACCTAGTTGCACTGCGTCTCGGGAGTTGATATCGAACCGGCCTGCGGCCGCCTCAGCGACCCGGTGCGGAGCGTTGCATCACGATGAGCATCGACAGCCCTCCCCGGATCACCCGCTCACACAGTTTGTCGGGGTACCTCCCGGAGGCAGCCCCGGAAACCATCCTGCTCTTAGGAGGTCGGCTGGAGATCATCATCAAACCCGGGCCCTGACACAGTATGTGCCTCAGGTTTGGGCGGTATCAGCCGATATCTGATCATGCGCGTTCTGCGAAACATGAAGGTCTCGGCGAAACTGTTCGCCGCGTTCGGTGTCGTCAGCTTTCTACTGGCCGCCGCCATCGGCTTCGGAGCCCACGAACTGCACGTCGTGCAAGATCGGCTCAACGTTGTCTCCGGCTCCGGCATCGCCTCCACCCGCACCATTGGGAAGGTTGAATCGGCCTACCTGCAGGTCCGGTTGGACGTGGCGAATATCGCCTTGGCCAGTGCCGACGCCGCCACCGTGGCGACCGCGCAGCAGACCCTCACCAGTGACGACACCGCCTTGGACGCGGCGTGGACTGCCTACCTGGCCGCATCCCCTGCCTCTTCGGCCGCTCAGCAGCAAGGCTACATGACACTGTTGTCCCAGTACCGCACTGCCCGGGCCAACAGCGTCACGATCGCCTTGACCGGAGACCTGGCCGCGTTCAACGCTCAGCGCGAAACGGAGGTCCGGCCAATCTCCAGGCAGCTGTCCGCTGCAGTGGAAACCCTCGCCGGCGCAGAAACCAACCACGCCGCGGCTCTGGCGGCCAAGAGCACGCGGGAGTACCACCGTGCCCTGGCGGGTCTCCTCGGCGCCGGGTTCGTCGCGATTGCGCTGGCCATCACTTTGGCCGTGTTGATCTCCCGTTCCATCGCCCGCCCCCTGGCGCAGACCGTGACCGTCGTGGAGGGCCTGGCGCACGGCCGGCTTGACCAACGCGTGGACTACGTCAGTCGCGACGAGGTCGGTCGGCTCGCGGCGGCCACGAACACCTCGATGGAGAACCTTGCTGCCTTGATGCGGGAGGTCACCGCCACCTCCGCCACCCTCGCCGCATCCTCCCAGCAGCTGACCGGCGTTGCCGGGCAACTTTCAGCCGGTGCCTCGGACTCCGCGGCACAGTCGCAGGTCGTGTCCGCAGCCACAGAGGAGATCAGTGCCAATATCGGCACTGTTGCTGCGGCGGGGGAGGAGATGACTGCAGCTATCCGCGAGATCGCCGCCGCCACGGCCGAGGCGTCCTCCACGGCCAGCACTGCCGTCATGTCCGCCGGTGAAGCTAGCGCCATCATCAACCGCCTGGGCTCTTCCAGTCGGGAGATCGGCGATGTAGTCAAGTTGATTACCTCCATCGCTGAGCAGACCAACCTGCTGGCCTTGAACGCCACCATCGAAGCTGCCCGCGCGGGCGAAGCCGGTAAGGGTTTCGCCGTCGTTGCCGGGGAGGTGAAGGAGCTGGCACAGCAGACAGCTCGGGCCACCGAGCAGATTGTCTCTCGCGTTGGGGCGACGCAAGACGATGCGCAGGCCGCGACGGCGGCGGTCGAAGGGATCGCCGAAATCATTGCCCGCATCGATGGACTGCAGACCACGATCGCGGCCGCGGTGGAGGAGCAGTCGGCGACCACCTCGGAGATGGTCCGCAACGTCACCGAGGTCTCCACCGGCTCGCAGGACATCAGTACGAACATTTCGGGGATTGCCGCGGCAACCGAACAGACGACCGACGCGGCCGCGCAGACCGCACAGGCTGCGCAGGAGGTCTCACGGTCCGCCACCGATCTGCAGCAGCTGGTCTCCCGGTTCACGCTCTGAACAACGGCGGCGGCTGCCGGGGGTACCGGCAACGACAGTAGGGGGCCTTAGATGGGATTGACTCGTCTCGAGGGAGTCCACAGGAGTGGGGTACGGCGATCCGGTGGCTGAGGGCGTGTCCACTGACGTGTGAGGCGGCCACCGCGTGATGCTCCGAACTGAGTTCTCGTCCAAGATCGAGGATGGACAACGCGATGACCGCCAACCCCCAAGATGGACCCCGCCCACTTCCTGGACCAGCAGCTCGCCCAAGCCCGCCCAGACCGGCTGCTCCAGCTGATGTCAACGGTCATCGACACCCTCATGTCCGCTGACGACGACGCCGTCTGCGGAGCCACCAACGGGCGCCTCGTCGTCAGACCGGGTCAACTCCTGCAACGGCTCCCGACAGCGCGCCCGCTCGTCGAGTTCGACACTCGCGTCGGCACCATCGACGCCGCGATTGCCAAGCTGTGTTCCGGGTCCTACTTCCCCAACTGACTCCTTCAGCGTCGTTGCCGGGCCGGGAGAGCGCTGACCATGTCGTCGCCGCTGCCTACCTCCTCGGGGTCTCTACCCGCGGTATGGAGAAGCTGCTCAGGTCGCTGCGTCGCTGGGTATCACGAGGTTTCTTGAAGTCGCAGGTCTGTAAGGTGGCTAACGACCTCGATGCCCAGGTCGAGACCTTGCGCGCCCATCGTCCGGCGCCGGGCAGTACATGTTCGTCGCTGCTGACGCCCTGGTTCTGAGAGTTCTCGAGGGGCGGCCGGGTCGCCAACGTTTCGCTGGTGTCCTCGCGATGCATGCCGTCGGTGTCAGTGCCGACGGTCACCGGGAGATGATGGGCCTGCAGACCTCCTCCGCGGAGGACGACGCCCCTCACTGCGGTGCCCGGCGTCGCGGACGGGGTTCCGAGACCGTCGGGGAGATGAGCTCTGACCTCACGCTGCAGACCTTGACGGCCTGATCGCATGGAGTCTTACGCGGTGACCGTCGTACACCACCGCAGTGGACCTGACCGAGAACCGGCCCCGGTCATCGGAGGCCGGCCCGTCTCGGGTGCGTCCGGGGGTTGCCGCTGTCTTGATGACCTGACCCTTGTCAATCGGGGTACTCTGTTCTGGTCTTCGACCCGTTTTTGTCTTCGACGGCATCGAGCGGCCATGGACATGACCGAGCGTGCGTAGGCAGAGACGCGGCCGTACGTGTGATGAATTCGCGTATTGCTTGAGTGCGTAGGCACATGCTGTCGAAACCTCAACGTGCGCTCCCTGTTTCAACCACGTGTTCGTCGAACGTCGACGTCATCGATGACGCGTGCTGCCGTTACGGTTCTTGCCCTTCTCGTGGCTCTGACGTGTGGCGCATGGCATGGCGCGGCCTGGCTGATCTACGTCGCCTGCGTCTTGGCGTTCGCGGTTACCGTCGCCGTCGGCCCGCTGCGCTGGCGACGTGACCGTGCGGTCTGGGTCGGCATCGCTGTCGGGGTTCTGCTGCTGTCGGTTCCCCAGGCTGTGTTGATGATGTCCGGGGACGGGTCTCATGCGGGCAGCCTGCAAGCGTTGGGCGATCGCGCCCAGCTCGCGGTGGCTGGCGTGTGCGGTTACGTCGGGTTGTACGTCGGGCAGATAATGGTTCTGCGTCAGCGAGTGCGGGAGCTGCTGCCCAGCGTCTGGTTCGACGGAGTCCACTCCACGACCGTGCTGGCCGCGCTGTGCGCTGCATGGGTTGTCGCGCCGGTGCGATCGGCCACCGGATTGGGCACCTTGGGGACGGTCGCCTTGGTTGGTCGGCCGATGCTGGGTCTGCTGCTGTTCTCAGTGGCGTTGGCGATGTGCTCGATCCTGGGCTGGCGTTCAGAACGCGCTGTGACGTTGATGGCGGTAGCGTTCGGGCTTTTGCTGGTGGGTGACGGGGTGAACGTGCTGTGGATGTGCGGTGTCCTGGTCGGGTCGTGGTGGGGGCTGGCGATCTGGCTGGCCCACCTCGGCGTACTTGGT
The DNA here is from genome assembly GCF_040796495.1 of Kineococcus endophyticus. Taxonomy (NCBI): domain Bacteria; kingdom Bacillati; phylum Actinomycetota; class Actinomycetes; order Kineosporiales; family Kineosporiaceae; genus Kineococcus; species Kineococcus endophyticus. Next base: position 66,281 of record NZ_JBFNQN010000018.1, read on the forward strand.
GCTCTTGGGGTGGCTGCGCTCGATCGTGGGCGGCGCAGCAGTGGACGGGTGCAGGTGGCGTGGTCCTCAATGGCCTCACCACTGGCAATGCTGCTGTTCAGCGGGTTGCTGCTGGGGGCGGATCGCTTGCACCAGCTGCCCGCACCGACAACGGTCCTGGCCCTGGCGGGACTGGCAGGCGTGGGGGTCAAGGTCTGCATGGTCTTTGGGGAGGTGTTGCGGTTGGGTGACAGCCACGATCAGGCGTTGACCGACGAACTGACGCAGCTGCCGAACCGGCGCGCCTTCAACCTCGCCCTGGCCGCTGAGGCCGGTCCTGGAAGCCGTAGCGCCAAGGTGGCGGTGATGCTTATCGATCTGGACCGCTTCAAGGAGGTCAACGACTCCTACGGTCACGCTTACGGTGACGCGCTGCTGAAGGAAGTCGCGGTGCGGGTCGCTCAACGGCTTCCGGCCGAGGCAGTCCTGGCCCGGTTGGGTGGTGATGAGTTCGCCGTCCTGTTGCCGGGGATGGGGCTGCAAGAGGCGGAGTTCGCGGCCACTGAGGTGTTGCAACAACTGGGCCGGCCCCTGCGGCTAGGGTCGGTTTCGATGAAGATCGGGGCCAGTATCGGCGTCGCCAGCTGGCCGCTGGATGGTTGGTCGGATGATGCAGACCTGTCTGCCTCGACGGGGCATGTTCCTGTGTCGGGGTTTACTTCGCAGGAACGCCGTGGCGGCCTCTGGTCGGCAGAGTCGGCTGACTTGCAGGTCCCCGTGTCCGGGGTCGAGCAGGGGAGCTGGCTGGGCGTCGGCGCTGAGGAGTTGCTGCGTCGTGCTGATGTGGCGATGTATTCGGCGAAACGGGCTGGCGGCGGGGTCGCCCGTTACGACGCGGCCGCTGATGAGCGGGCTCGTGCCGAACAAGTGCTGATGCGCGAACTGGACTTCGGACTGGGGGCGGGGGAGTTGATGAACCACTACCAGCCGCAGGTCGATATCCGCACCGGTCACGTCACGGGGATGGAGGCACTGGTCCGCTGGCAGCACCCGGTCCGTGGATTGCTGGGCCCTGGGGTCTTCCTCGAGCTGGCCGAAGAGAACGGGTTCATGGGCGCCCTGACGATCACTGTGCTGCGCCATGCCACCGCTGATGCCGTGGCCTGGCATCGGGCCGGGTGGCCGGTGAGAATCTCGGTGAACCTGGCCGCCTGCTGCCTGCTGGACCCCGAGCTGCCGTCACTGGTCGAGCAGATCGTGGCGGAGGCTGGTCTGGACCCGGCCCTGCTGGTGTTGGAGATCACCGAGACGACGTTGATGCAGGACCCGGATCGCAGTCGGGAGACCATTAATCGGTTGTTGGATCTGGGGGCGGCGGTCAGCATCGATGACTATGGGACGGGGTATTCTAGTTTAGCTTACCTGCAGGACTTGCCGGCGTCGGAGTTGAAGCTGGACCGGTCGTTCACTCAGCGTCTGAGTAGTGATCCGCGGACGGGGCAGATCATCAAGAGCACCACGGACCTTGCGCACAGCCTGGGGTTGCGGATGCTGGTGGAGGGGGTGGAGGACCCCGCGACGTTGCAGCTGTTGCGTGAGTTGGGGGTGGATGAGTCGCAGGGGTACTACCATGCTAGACCTATGCCTGCGGGGGAAGTTTCGGCGTGGTTGCAGCGGGCCGAGATGGACCGGGCGACTAATTCGACCGCCGCGGCACCAGTCGCAGAGTTGTAAACGCGTCCTGGTGTGCGCGGTAACAGTGTGCCCCCTGGTTCGCTCGCGACCGACACCGGAGCTGCGGTGCTAGCCAGGACGGAGTAGACGACGGAGAACTGGATTTCTTGGCCGCCGGCGATAGGCGGGTTGCGCTCACAAGGTTGTTCCGGCGGTGGTCGCGCCGTTCTCGGCGACGGTAGGGCTCCAACGGATTGGCTCCTGGCATGCTAGAGAATGTGACTCACTGCTGGGTAGTGAGTGAGCCGGCGGCCTGGTCACGCTCACGTCGAAGTGTGAGGAGTTTCGCTGGATCGTGCGCTGCGGATGAACCCGTTGACCAGGGCGTCGGCTCCTCGACGCCAGATGGCGGCGAGATCGATGGTGGCAGAGCCCTGCAGGTGGATGAGGCGTACGACATCGGCGCGCAGGGAGCCTTGATGTGCCGCGCTTTCTGGCACGAGAGCGACTCCGAGGCCGCAGGCGACCATCGCCAGCTGGCTAGTGATGGAGCGGGCGCTGTGGCGTGCCTCGGGTGCGAAGTCGGCGGCGCGGCAGCAGGCGACAACTTGGTCGTGGTAGTCGGGAGAGATCTCCCGGGGCAGCCAGATCCAGGGCAGGGTGGCGGCGGCGGCGAGGTGCTCTGGGTCAGTGAGGCCGGGTGCCCAGGCGGCGGGGACGACGAGGACAAAGTGCTCGCTGCGCAGGGTGGCGCGCACGCACTCGGCCGGGGTCGCCAGCTGCCGCACGACCGCGATGTCGAGTTCGCGACGTCGTACCGCCTGCACGGCGTCGTGGGTGTCGACTTCGCGGACCTGCACATCCACGCTGGGGTATTCAGCGCTGAAGCTGGCCAGCACCTGCGGGAGGGGGTCAAGGAAGGCGGAGGTGACCGCGCCAATGCGCAGGCGCCCGACCTGCCCGCCAGCTGCGGCGCGGGCGGCATCGGTGGCTGCTTGGGAGGTGTGCACCAGCTCTCGACAGCGCTGCAACAGTGCCGCCCCAGCCGGGCTGAGGGTGACCTCCCGGGTGGTGCGATGCAGCAGCCGCACCCCAAGGCGCTGCTCCAGACCCTTGACGGTCTGGGAGAGCGGCGGCTGGGACATGTGTAGGCGAGCTGCGGCGCGACCGAAGTGCAGCTCTTCGGCGACGGCAATGAAGTACCGCGCCTCACGCACCTCGATCACTGATCTGCCGAGCCTCTCACTGCGGGTCTTATTCGGACCTTCACTCTATGGGCCCAAGGCGCTCCACTGAACAGGTGACGACGACACGCAACGATCCGCCGGCTGGGCCTGCGACCACCGGTGCAGCCAAGGATGAGCTGCTGCGACAGCTGGCCTGGCTGGACTCCACCGTCCTCAGCGACGCCCTGGACTTTCTTGGTCTGCCGCCGGGCATCGCTCACCTGACGTCGCGATGGGGCTCCCCTCGCATGGTGGGGGTGGTGCGCACCGTGGAGCTGGAGGCGGACACCGGTGGGGCGCCCGGCCCGCACATCGCCACCCGCGCGATTGCCACCGCCGGGGCCGGTGACGTGCTCGTCGTCGCCAACGGTGGTCGCGAGGACGTCTCCTGCTGGGGTGGACTGCTGTCGCTGGGCAGCATCGCCCGTGGGGTTGTCGGTGTCGTCGCCGATGGGGCTTGCCGCGACGTCGCCGAGGCTGAGGCGCTGGGGTTTCCGGTCTACGCCCGAGCGGTGACCCCGCGCACCGCCCGCGGGCGGCTGCGTGAGCGAGCCTGCGGTGAGCGTGTGCAGATTGCCGGGGTGGCGGTGGACGATGGTGACCTGGTGCTCGCCGACGACAGTGGAGTTGTCTTCGTCCCGCGGGCGTATGCGGCGGAGGTCATCGCCCGCGCCCAGGCCATCGTCGGGCGCGAGGCGGCGATCGCCGCCGACGTGCGCAGGGGGGCGGAGATGGCGCAGGCGATGCACGATGCGCGTCTAGCTGGCCAGCAGTACGAGGTGACTGCCCCACAGGAGGGTCCGCGCCTGCCGGTGCAGGCGCGGCTGTCGCTGGTGCCGACCGCTGCGGTCTCAGACGCGCTGGACCGGCTCGGCTTGCCTGGCTCGCTGCACGGCCTTGGTGGTCTGCGAGAGGGCCAGAGCGCCTGCGGTCCGGCCTTCACCGCCCGCTACGAGCCCGTCGACGATTCCGGCGGCACCGTCGGGGACTTCCTCGACGACGTTCCCGCTGGTGCGGTGGTGGTCATCGACAACGGTGGTTCAACCACCGAGACCGTCTGGGGCGGGATCATGACCCGTATCGCGGCGGCCAACGGGGTCGCCGGCACGGTCATCAACGGTGTCTGTCGCGACACCGCAGCCAGTGCCGCGGTGGGGTACAGCACCTGGAGTGCGGGGCGATTCATGCGCACCGGCAAGGACCGGGTCCGTCTGCATGCGGTGCAGGAGCCGGTGAGCATCAACGGCGTGACGATCCGACCGGGCGATGTGGTCGTCGGTGACGACGACGGCGTCGTCGTCGTACCCGTCGAGCGTGCCGAGGAGGTCGCTGAGCTGGCCGAGCGCATCGAGGCGGTGGAGGCGGCGATTCTCACCGCCGTGGCGGCGGGATCCTCACTGACTCAGGCACGCCGTGAGCACGGCTACCACGCCCTGCAGACCCGCGACAGCAACCAGGTGACCGCATGAGCACCTCAACCAGCGCCATCCCCGAGGCAACGACGACGAGCACGGCGACCAGCGCTGATGCGGCGCGGGGTCACTCCGCGGCAACGCTGTGGGAGGCGGCCGCCACGCAGTGGCGCACCACCGGTGGTGACATCCCGCCGGAGGTCGCGATGGACGCCGGGATCACTGCCGCCTGGCCGGGTGCCCGGGTGGCTGGCCCGGCGTACACGGTGCAAGGCGCAGGTGGAGACAACCTCGCCTTGCACCTGGCCTTGGTCGCCGCACCGGCCGGTTCGGTCCTGGTGGCCGAGCTCGGTGGTGCGGACAACGGGCACTGGGGTGAGGTGATGGCTGTGGCCGCGCAGGCGCATAACCTGCTCGGTCTCGTCATCGACGGGGGCGTCCGAGACCGCGCCGAGCAGGCTGCCTTGGGTTTTCCTGTCTTCTCCCGCGGCGGCAGCGTGCGCGGCACCCGCAAGGACGTCCCCGGTCACCTCGCCGGACCGGTCCGCGTCGGTGGCCTTCTCATCCGCACCGGCGACCTCGTTGTCGCTGACGCCGACGGCGTCGTCGTCCTGCCCGCCGAGCGGGTGGACGCCGTCCTCCATACCGCTGACGAACGCGCCACGAAGGAGCAGGACATCTTCACCCAGCTGAAGGCCGGCGCCACCACCCTGCAGGTGTACGGGCTGAACCCGCGGGGTGCTCTGTGAACGCCACCTACACCGCTGTGGCGGTCTCGACGACGGAAGCGACGGCACCTTCGGACAACGCAATCCTGGCCGTCAATGCCCGCGCCGCTGCCCTGCGGGCACGGGGTGTCGACGTGATCAGCCTGGCGGCCGGGGAGCCGGACACCCCCACCGCGCCGTACATCACCGAAGCCGCCGCGCACGCTGCCCTGCACGGGAACCACCACTACGGTCCCGCCGCCGGTGAACCTGCGCTGCGCACCGCGATCGCCGCCCGCCTTCCCGCTCTTACCCCCGCGTTCACCGCTGGTGACGTTCAGCTCGCTCTGGGCACCAAGCACGCCCTGTCCCTGGCGTTGCAGGCCGTCCTGGCACCGGGTGAGGAGGTCCTGCTCGCCGAGCCCGGCTGGCCCGGCCACGCAGGCGCCGTGCTGGCCACTGGTGGCGTACCCGTCTCCGTGCCCGTCACCGCCGCCACCGGCTTCCTCGCCACCGCAGCGGACTTCGAAGCAGCCCGCTCCGAGCGGACCCGGGCTGTGGTGCTGGCCAGCCCGGCCAACCCCAGCGGCGCGGTGTACAGCGCCGAGCAGCTCACCGCCATCGCACACTGGGCACTCACCCACGGCGTGTGGGTGATCTCCGACGATGTCTACGAGCAGATCATCTACGGCGAGCCCGTCGCGCACGTGCTGGCCCTGGTGCCGCAGTTGCGTGAGCAGTGCCTGATCGTCAGCGGCGTGTCCAAGGCCTATGCGATGACCGGCTGGCGCATCGGGTGGCTCGCCGGGCCCGTGCAGCCGCTCACCGAGGCCCGCCAGCACATCTCCCGCACCATCACCCATGTTCCCAACATCACCCAGGCCGCAGCCCTAGCCGCACTCACTGGCGACCAGACTTCCGTGCGCGAGGCCCTGCAGCAGTACCGGCGCAATCGTGACCTGCTCACCGATGCGCTCAACGACATCGCGGGTGTGGAGTGCCCTGCACCCGCTGGGGGCATGTTCGTCTTCCCCGACGTCACTGCCCTTCTCCAAGACGGCCTCTGGGCCAGCACCGTCGAGCTGGCCGACTGGCTACTGGAGCACGCAGGCGTGGCGGTCGTGCCCGGTGAGGCCTTTCACGCCCCCGGCCACCTGCGGATGTGCTTCGCCATCAGCCCAGCTGCTGCGGCCGCCGCCGCCCGGCGGCTGACCCGCCACCTGCCGCCGGTGAGCAGCCACACCACCCCGGTGGAGGCGGCAGTAGACGCGGCGGTGGCGACGGCAGTGACGGTGGCGAAGGCAGCGTCAGTGGAGGTGTCGCGATGAGCAAGCGCCTAACCCGCATCTCCCTGCCGTTGACCGTCGCCGGGGTGGACGTCGACCTCGCTGCGCTGCACCGGGAGGGCACCGGCACCCCGCTGGTGTTCCTGCACGGCTTCGGTGGCACCGCCCAGGACTACGCCGACATCGTGCGCCACCCCCACCTCAGCGACCGCCCAGTGCTCGCCTACGACGCGCCTGGATGCGGCGTCAGCACCTGCAACGACCTGTCCGCTCTCAGCATCGAGTTCCTGCTGCAGGTCGCCCTCGCTGCCCTCGACGCAGCCGGCATCGACCGGTTCCACCTCATCGGCCACTCCATGGGTGGGCTGACCGGTCTGCTGCTGGCCGAACAGGAACACGCCCGCGTCGCGACGTTCACCGATATCGAGGGCAACCTCGCCCCCGAGGATTGCTTCCTGAGCCGGCAGATCGTCGCCCACCCCGACCAGGGTCCCAAGGACTTCATGGCCGGCTTCGCCGAGCGTGCCGCGCAGTCCGAGGAGCCCGGCAGCGCCCTGTACGCCACCAGCGTGCAGCACAAGGTCCACCCCGATGCGGTCGCGCCGATCTTCAACTCGTTGGTGCGCTTGTCCGACCACGGCGACCTGCTCGCCCGTTTCCTGGCGCTGTCGATGCCCCGCACCTTCGTCTACGGAGCGCACAACCGGCACCTGTCCTACCTGCCCCAGCTCGCGGCTGTCGGCCTCAGCTACGAGATCGGCGACAGCGGCCACTGGCCCATGTACAGCAACCTCCCCGCGCTCCGGACCTGCATCACAGACATGGTGGCTCTCCAGATCTGAGTGGGGACAATTCACCCACCGCCCCTTGTTGGGCTCTTCGGATCTGACTGTGGCGTGACCACGACCGCGGGGTGAGTCTCAGCTGAGCTCGCTGACGGTGGTGGCGATCTGGTCAGCTGCGGACCGCAGTCGTTGTGGGGTGAGTCCTGCGTAGCCGAGGACCAGTCCCGGGTGGCCTGGCCGCACTCGGTGTCGGTTGAGGGGGTCGACCAGGACGCCCTGGCGGCCCAAGCGGTCGGTGAGTTCCACCTCGTCGAGGTCATACCCGTTCAGGTTCAGGACGAGGTGCAGGCCGGCGTCCAGGCCGCTGACGCGGGCGCCGGGCAGGGCCTTTCGCAAGGCTGCGACGAACTCGTCGCGCCGTCCGCGCTGGTGACGGCGGGTCAGGCGCAGGTGCCGTTCGTAGCTGCCGTCGGTGAGCATCTGCGCCAACGCCAGCTGCGGCAGTAGCGGGCTGGCGATGTCGCTGGCGTGCTTGGCTTCCAGCAGTTCGTCGCGCAGCCAGGTCGGTGCCACGATCCAGCCCAGACGCAGCGCGGGGGCCAGGGTCTTGGAGACGCTGCCTGTGTGCAGCACCCGATCCGGGGCCGCAGCATGCACCGAAGCGACAGGGCTGCGGTCGTAGCGGTGTTCGGCGTCGTAGTCGTCCTCCACGATCAACCCGTCGTGCTCGCTGGCCCACTGCAGCAGCTTCTGGCGCCGTGACGCGCTGAGCGCGACTCCGGTCGGGTACTGGTGGGCGGGAGTGAGCACGACCGCCGCGCGTACTGCGTGAGGTCTGCTGCTGGAGTTGGGTGGGTCGCGGTGGGCTGACGTGGGGGCAGGAGCGTGGCGAGCAGGTCGGTGCGCGCGCCGTGCTCGTCGACGGGGACCGGGACGGGGCGAAGGCCCCAGTAGGTGAGTTCGTCGCGGGCGCCGCGGCTGCCGGGGTCCTCGACCCCGATGCCGTCCAGCCCGCGCCGGCGCAGGACGTGAGCGGTCAGGGCCAGGGCTTGGGCAACTCCCGCCACGACGATGACGTCCTCGGGGGTGGTGCTGATGCCGCGGTGCACAGCCAGCCAGGAGACCAGCTGCTGTCGCAGCCCCAGGTCGCCGGCCGGCCCGCCGTAGCGCAGGACGCTGGCGTCGGCGGCGTGCAGGGCATTGCGCTCGGCGCGCAACCAGGGCGCGCGGGGGAAGCGGGTCAGGTCCGGGACGCCGGGGTCAGGTCCAGGATCGTCGGGGTGGTGTGCGCCGACGGCTGTCCTGCGGGCGACCTTGCTGATGACCTTGCTGGTGACCTTGCTGGTGACCCCGTCGGGGTTCGCGGAGCGGCCGTGCGGGATGAGGGGCCAGGTCGTGGATCGTGCGGGTGGGCCGATGGCCGACGGACGCGGGTGCCTGCTCGCGCTCGACCAGAGGTGAGACCTTCCTCGCCGAGGCGTTGATAGGCCTGCACCACCACGCCGCGGGCCCAGCCCAGGTCAGCGGCCAGGACGCGGGTGGCCGGTAGCGGCGCACCGTCAGGGACCTGCCCGGTGGTGATCGCCTCTCGCAGGCGAGCCGCCAGCCACATCGAGCGACCCCGGGCCGGGGCGCTGGCGGGGTCTAGCTGCAGGAAGTCGCTGCCAGATCCACGGGTCTGCTGCATGATCAGGTGACAGCTACGTCACGCGGTCAGGGCAACCGACGAGGTCATGATGGTCTCGTACTCGATAGGGGTCGACCGGCCCAACCCGCTCTGCCGACGGCGCCGGTGGTATATCCGCTCGATCCACGTCACGATCGCGATCCGCACCTCCTCCCGCCTAGGCCAGGACTGCCAGTCCAATACGTTGTTCTGTAGCAGTTCGAAGAAGCTTCCCGTCGTCGCGTTGTCCCCGGCCGCCCCGACGCGCCCCATGGAGCCAACCAGGCCATGACGGCCCAGCGCCCGGACGAATTCCTTGACCGAAATTGCGACCCGCGATCGGAGTGGATCACGCAGCCGGCCACGTCGACGTCCTCAATCTGGCGCCGAGCAATGGCATTGGACAGAGCTTCGACCTCCGGCGCAAGCTTCCAGGTCCGGTCAACGGTGGCCAACCTCAGTGCCCCCCGGCTCTTCATGGGTTTGCCCCTGATTCGGTTTGTGGTGCTCAGCTCAGGTGGGTAGCGAGCCGCTGAAGGTAGGCGTTGGTCCAGGCGGTGGCCTCTTCGAGGGTGGGGTGGACGTCCAGGCCGGTGGCGGCGTCGGTGTAGCGGCTGTCCCACCCGGGTCCGGGGGTGACAGCGGCCGGGAGGGGGTGGTCGCGGCGGAAGGCGAACAGACGTTGCACTGCTTGGGCGACTTCGGGGTCGTCTGCGCCGGGGGCGAGTAGTTGCAGGTCGACGAGGTCGTGGGCGCGTTCACTGCCGGGTGCGGTGCAGGCGTGGATTTTCTGCGCGATCTGCAGGGCCGCTGGGAGCAGGCGGACTGGCCCGGGGGCGGGGAGGCCGAGGTCGGCGAAGAGGGTGGTGACGTCGTCGGCGAGGTGGTGTTCGAGGGGGCCGCCGAGGGCGTTGAGTTCGTCGTAGCCGATCTCCAGGGGCAGGCTGAGGAAGGCCTTGCCGTGGTAGCGCAGCTTGATGGTGAAGGGGCGCATGACGTAGCCGGTGGGCACCCCGGCGGGGATAGGGGACACGCCGGGGATCACGCGACCGGTGAAGTTGCCCCAGCCGGTCTCCAACGCGGTGGCGAGCTCGGTGACGAAGACGTCGACGTCCTCGCGCACGGCGGTGTCCAGATCTCGGCTGTCGCGAGTGAAGGCATCGCCCAAACGCAACTTCATCCCGGCACCACCCTTGATAGCCCCACCGGGCAGAAGCTGGGCGACGACGATCTGGGCGATGGTGACCTGCAGGCGGCTGGTGGTCTGCGCCCGGGTACGGGCGGCGGTGGTGATGCGCCGCTGCAGGACCGAGAGGCTGCCGGGGTCAGCAGGGGAGGGGCGGGTGCTCACAGGGTGACCTCGGTGCTGGTCGCTGTCGGACGTTCGGCCGGAGTTCTGGTCGTGGTTCTGGTCGTGGTTCTGGTCGTGGTCCCGGTCGTGGTTACGCCTGTGGAACCGGCGGTGACGGCGGCGCTGGTCGCAGCAGTTGTACCGGCAAGAACCCCGCCGCTTCTCCTCCGACCCGACTGCTTACCCTCTGCGCCCCGATAACCCTGCTCGTCCTGACCACCCCGATCTGCACCCAGCTCAGCCAGCAGCCGTGCAGCGCTGTCCTGATCAATCAGGCGGCGTTCGCGGGCGTCGTGGACGGCCTGGGTGAGGCGGTCGGTCATGACGTGGTCGCGACAGGCGCGTAGGGCAGCGGGGATGGTCATGGCCGGGACGCCGTCGATGTCCGTGACCTCCTCCGGGCTCAGGTGGCGGCGGATGAGGTGAATGGTGGGGGGCAGGGTGGCGCGGATGCGGTCGGGGGTGGCCACAGTGATACGACGGGGGTTGACCAGGGCGAGGTCGTGCAGGGCCAGGACAGCGTCGTCGGCGATGACGGCGTGCGGGCCGGCGAGGGCGACCGCTTCGGCGTACTCGCTCAGCGGGGTGGGGGGGACCTCGGTCATGCGGTAGATGCCATGGCCGAGGCGTTCAAGGGCGCCGCGGTGGGCGAGCTTGCGCAGCTCTACTGCGGGCACGCCGAGGCGGTCGGCGTCGGGGATGGTGATGACGCCGTGGGTGTCGAAGGCGCGCCAGCGCAGGGTCTGCCGGTAGCTCATGCTGTCGCACCCCCACCCGCGGCTCTCACAAGACAGTTTGATGGCGTAAGCGTACCACTTCCAGTACGTATGAGACGGAAAGGTAGCTACCCTGGGTCACGCCGCGAGCCCGGGTGTACACCGGTGACGCCATCGTGTCCGACTCCGTCGACGAGCCCGGCAACGTCATGGCCGCGGGGTACGGACGATGGTGCACACCCGGTCCTGCAGCAACGCCTGCGAGACGTCACCGCGGACCCTCTCGCTCCTGAGGAACAATGGCAGTGGGCCGACGATCAGAGCCCGCGCGTCCGCGAGGGCCTCGCTCAGCGCGGCGACCTCACCCAGCCCGTCGCCGAACACCTGGCCCATGACCGCTCCGCAGCCGTCCGCCGCGCACTGGCGGCCAACACCGCCTGCCCTGAAGCCGTCCTCCTGGGCCTCCTCGAGGACCGAACCTGGGCTGTGCGCAACGAGGCCGCCACCAACACGGCCGCCACGGCGCGAGTACACGAAGCAGCCCTCAACGATGCGCCCAACGACGTGGGCCGCAACGTCGCGCAGCTAGGAGATCGACTTTCCGCGGCGACTGTCCAACTGATCCTCGGCCACCCCGCGGTCGTGCTGAGAGCCGACCTCGCCGAGACGACCGTGGAGCCCATCGTTCTGATGCAGCTAGCCTCAGACCCCAGCCCCCGGGTGCGAGCATCGGCAGCCGCGAACGCCGGCACCGCGCGATTCTTCCGGAAGGAGGCGCTCTCACCCGTCACCGCTGCCTTGTTGGAGCAGCTCTGTCAGGACCCTCGCTCAGAGGTCAGAAGCGTCGTCGCCAAGTCCTCCGACCTGCCCACAGACCTCGTCAGGCGCCTGGCCCAAGACTCCTCAGCCGTCGTCCGGTGGTGGACGCTGGTGCACCACCCCGACGATGAGGTCATCGCCCGGCAACTGCTCGACGACAGCGATCCCACCAACGCCGCTCAGGCGGCCGCGAACCTCAGAGCGCTCGGTAGGAGCTGAGTCCCATCGCTGAGTGAGCGCCAACTCACCACCGCACGGTCATCCCGCCGTCCGCGCGCTCGGCGACCTCGCGGTCTTGTCTAGCAGCAGCCATCACCGGTCGTCGCGCGGCCCTCCACCAGAACGAACGTTGTGCAGCAAGATCACCAGCAGGAAGGGAACGTAGGCGGCCAGCACTCCGAACACCCACGACGTTGCCTGCGTCTGGGACAGTCCCTTCTCGCGGGTATAGGCCGTCACCATCGCCATGACCAGAAGCAGGGCCTGGGTCCAGGCGTAGCCGGGGGGCCGGGTGAAAGCGCCGCTGAAGATCGGCATCTTGCCGGGTGCATTGGCGCGAACCAGTCGTGCGCCCACCCAGATCGACAGGCCTACCGTCAGCGCGAGGGGCAGTAGCCAGATCACAGGTCCAACCTCGCAGACAACGCGCCCTGGTCGGGGCCCCTTGCGGACTTCACGGTCATCCCGCGGTGCGCGCAGCGCACGGTCATCCCGCGGTGCGCGCAGCGCACGGTCATCCCGCGGTGCGCGCAGCGCACGGTCATCCCGCGGTGCGCGCAGCGCACGGTCATCCCGCGGTGCGGGAACTGTCACCTGCCCCAAAATCGACCCAAAGCGGGACCCCGCGAAGTCGCGGCCAGCAGCTGCCGTCCGCGCGGCCCGGAGCGGTGAAGGCGGACCCGATGATGGGTGCGTGAGTCCCCGCCGTCCATCGCCTGGCCATCGCGAGCTCGAGGCGGCCATTGAGGAGCTGGAGGAGCTGTACGCCCAGCTGCCGGCGCTGTCCTGCCTGGGCCTGTGCGAGGCCTCCTGCGGTGAGCACATCGACGCCTCCACCGCCGAACGGCGCCGCCTGCTGGACGCCGGCGTCGACCTCGACGCCCCCACACCCGACGGAGCGTGTCCGGCACTGACGCGGACGTTCGGGACGGGGCGGTGCAGCGTGCACGCCATCCGCCCCACCATCTGTCGGCTGTGGGGTGCGACGGCCTCGATGCCCTGCTTACACGGCTGCCGACCTGAGGGCGGTCTGGTCGACGATGCGACCGCGATGCGGTGGATGATCACCAGCCTGCAGATCGGTGGGCACGGTGACCACCTCGACGACCCAGCCGTGCGCGAGCTACTCGAGCTGGCCCTGACCGACCCGCTAGCCGCGGGCCTGTTCAGCCGGTTCCTGCGCGGGGATCGCAGCGTCATCGGGCAGCTGTACGAGCGGATGGTCGCGCTGCGGGTCTGACCCCTGGGTAGGAGGTCAGCACGTCCTCACCACCCGCAGATCCGAAGAGCCGTCATAGGGTTGGCGGTGACGTCGAGGAGGCGCGTCGGAACTCCATGGTGCTGAAGCACGGCCAGCATGTGCATGTCGGTAGCGGAGGCCCCAAGGTCGCGGCCCAGTCCCCACCTCCGAGCCTCTTCCAGGATTTTGAGCTCTCGTGCTCGAAGTGTCTCTTCCGTTACCTCTCCCGAGGCTTCGACCTGCCGAATCAAGGATGAGGTGAGAGGCCACGCTGCATCATTCTGGCCACGCCAGGCGTAGGTTCGATCACTCGACAGGAGTGCAATATGGCTGATGAGCCTGAAAAGTTCTTCTGGTGTTGATATTCTGATTCCCCAGCCATGCGCTTCCCAGTCCACGCGTTGCATCGCCATGATCGGATCGTAGGGGTAGAACGGACCGGTGGTGGGTGAATTGGATATGTCACTGGCGGATCGGAGGGCTGTGAGTCCCGTGCAGCACCTGGCACCACTTGCCAGGTTCGCGCTGGCCAGAGCGCCGCAGGTGGGACAGGCCAGCGGCGTGATCAAACCGGCACGGCTCCGGGTGACTTCTGTAGTGTCAGGAAGAGCGTACTTCTTTTGGAAGGGAACTCCCGATGTCTGGCGCGACCGAGGCCGAAGAGCCGGCCACTGGCCTTGCTCGAGTAGGGCAAGGACTCGTCGAACAGCTCCTACGCCTGGGCATGGACGGGTTCGGTCCGTTCAAGAGCGCGCAGGAGTCTGCCCTGGGCGCGCTCGAGGGGCGTACACGGGAGCAAGCTGTCGCACGGCTCATCCGCAACCACTGCCTTGTGGCGGGTAGTCAGGGTGCGGTTACCAGTCTTGGGGGTTTCATAGTCATGCCGGCGACGTTGCCGGCCAACCTCGGCGCGAGTTACCTGATCCAAACCCATCTGGCTGCCTCGATCGCCCACGTCTATGGCCACGACCTCAAGAGCGAGGAGGTACGGACCGCCGTCCTCATGTGCCTGCTGGGCAACGCCGGAACCGAGGTACTCAAGCAGGTCGGTATCACGGTCAGCACCAAGTACACGATGACCATCATCAAGCGCATCCCCATCAGGGTGATCCGCAAGGTCAACAAGAAGGTCGGCTTCTACCTCGTGGCGAAGTACGGCACCACGCGCGCTGTCGTCACGCTCGGCAAGGGGGTGCCGCTGGTCGGAGCCGCTGTGGGCGGAACCATCGACGCTGTCGCGACCAAGGCCGTTGGATCCTTCTCCTGTAGTTTCTTTGACGGGGTTGGCGAAGAATCGCGAGAGGTCAGAAAGTCCTAACCGTCACGAGGTAAGCCGCGCGACCCTCGTGTGGCCGTACTCGTACTACCGGCCTTAACACTACGGGTGAACCGGTTCGGGGTGGGGTGAGCCAGTGGGAGACATCGGCTCCGATGCGCTGTGAGGTTTCACTCAGGAGCCGCAGCACTCTCTGAGTGCCGCTGGGAGGCCGAGGCTGGCCGGTGAGCCCCCTGGGGAAACATAGCGAGGGAGCTGAGCGTGCGGCTGCACGACCGACTGTCCGAGGACAGTACGTACAGCTGACAGCGCCGGTCCATGACCGGCGTGGCTCTGCTCCGGAGGCCCTGAGCGATGGGGTGGGGTGCGACCAGTCTGGCTGCACCCCACCCCATCGCGTCTCAAGATCCGGTCTGCGAGGAAGTTTCGTCAAGGTGGTCCGATCACGCGGGGCCTTCGGCAATCTCGTGCCAAGACAGTTCGCGGGTGGGTTCGTCCAGGAACCAGGCGTAGGTCCCGGTGCCGAGGTCCTTGAGGCGTTTGCGGGCGGGTTGGCTGTTGCGGGACTCGAAGGCGGTCACGAAGTGGCAGGTTTCGGGTTTGATGCGTTGTTCTTCGGCCCACTTCAGGAGGTCGTCACGGCGCCGGTCGCTGATGGGGCCGTCGGTGTGGACGGCCTCGATGATCCAGAACTCGACCGGGTTCGCACCGATGTCGACGAGGACGGCGTCGGGTAGCAAGGTCGCCTGGTCGATGGTCAGTCCGAGTCGAGTGAGTACGGCTGCGTCGGCCACGAGGATCTTACGGCTTGGCTCAGAGATGGTGAGGACGACCGGATCGTGGAGGCGGGCCGGGGCCCACTGTTCGACAACGCCTTTGAGGATGCGCGAGGCCGTTCCTGGTTCCAGTGTTCGGGTGGACCCGTCGGGCATGGTGACCCGTACCGCGTGGGTGGCTTGGTCGCGCTGCTGCGCGGTGGCGATCCGGAGGCGGTCGCCCGGGTCCATGTGTGTCGAGCGCCAGGCTTCGATGGTCTGCTCCAGGGCGGGACCTGTCAGGGTGGGGGCAAAGAGGTCTGCGAACTCGCTCGCCAGGGCCCATCGGGGTTTGCTGCTGCTGGTGGGTAGGCCGGGACGTTCACGGATGGCGCCGTGGTCCAGCCATCTGGTGAAGGTCTCATCACGCAGGGTCTCGCGGCTGTTGTCGGCGTACCAGTGTTCAGCTCGCACGCCCCACTGGGCCATCAGGTCGTCGACCTTCTTCTTGGTGTTGGTCAGCATGGCCTCGCGCCAGGCGGTGCGGTCTTGGTCGCTGTTGCGGGCCAGGACAGCGTCGGACATCCGCAGGCACATCGAGGGGCGGGCCCACACCTGGTCGTCGGGGACTGGGCTCTGCTCGGGCGCGACGGCGCCGACATAGATGAGCGCCACGACCGATGCTGCGGCCAGAGGGTTGGCGTGGACGGGGTCGAAGGCGGCCCGGGGGAAAATCATCGCCAGGCGTGCGGAGCATTCCTCGCGTGTGGGCAGGGTGCGGAACGTCACGAGGTGGTCACCGGCCGGTAAGTACGGGACACGGCGTCTTCAAGCTCTTGACCGGACAGTTGTTCCCAGGCGGCGAGAACGTCGCGACCAGGAAGCGGCAGGGTCTCCAGTTCATAGGCGCTGACCGCCACGCTGCCCGAGACGCAGCGCATGACTCGGTCCATCGTGGTGGTGCTCAGCAACCGGAGAAGCCCTTCGTGCGACATGGCGGGAGTTTCGGCCGTTGTTCCGGACGAAACGTCAGGCGGGGTGATGGGTCTCAGTACGTTGACGTGGTTCTCCACGACGACGCGACCACCCCACCGGTCTAGGTCGGCAGCACTCAGCCCAGCAACTACTAGACGACGGGGTTGCTCGGGAGCGGTGGTCCGCTGAGCCAAGATCGCAGGCCCTGCGAGCACCATGACCTTGAGGTCTGAGGCACCGGTCAGGGCGAGGTGTCGTAGGGAATCGCGAGCCCGGTCGCGGTGCAGGGTTCCACCGTCGATGTCGGCGGCCCAGATCACCTGTGCCGACGGCGTTGCCGGGTCGGTGCTGGCGGTGGTGCTCAGGTCCTCGGCGCGGCGGTTCCACACCAACGGTCCGGTGGAGGCTTTCCACCCTGCTTCGGCCAGTGTCAGAGGCAGCGCGTTCGCGGCCGCAGCGATCGCGGCGTCATCGGAGCGGCGAGGAAGCAGCCAGGGAGTCGCCTTGCGAGGTGTCTTCACCTGGGCGACCTCTTGCACCGCCTCCCGCAGCGTCTGCCTCAGCGTCTCCTGTGGCGGTGAGTCCTGACCCTTGGTGCTCTGCTGAGCGCCCGCAGCGCGGGGGGTGTCTTCGATGCGGGTGACCTTAGTCCGCAGTGCCCGCTTGCGGGTGAAGACCGACAGGCAGGTCTCCTGGAGGACGCCGGCGAAGACGTCGTCGCGGCTGGCGACGAAGGCGACGTCGCGCAGGCTGGTCGTGGTGGCCAGGGTGCGGCGCAGGTTGGTGAAGTAGCGCCCGGCCATGAACGAGGTGGGCACCAGTGCGGCAAGGGCGCCGTCTGGTTCCAGCGTGTCTAGGGCGGCGCCCATGAACAGGCCGTAGAGGTTGGCGTGGCCGTAGACGATCTTGGCGAAGCGTTCGCGGTCGGCCTCCTCGAGGCGGACCCGTCCGTAGGGGGGGTTCATCAGGACCGCCCGGGCAGGGGACAGATCGGCGGCCAGACCGTCGCCGACGCGGACCAGAGCGGGCAGCGGGCGGCGCAGGCGGGTCGGTAGGGCGGCAAGCAGCGGAAGCATCTCAGCGGCCAAGATCACGTTGGCCAACCAGACTGCCTGGGGGTCGTTATCGATGCCCTCGATCTTGGCGGGCAGACCCGCCAAGGCCAGTGGGGTCTCAACGCGCCGAAGGGCGCGCACCTGCTCCTGTACGACCGGCAGTAGAAGGGCGCCGGCACCGCAGGCGGGGTCGCGGACGAGTCCGGACAACATTCGGGACTTCGCGGTGGCCCCCAGGGAGCGGCGGGTCATCTGCCACAGCTGCTCGGCCAAGTGCTGTGGGGTGTAGTGACGTCCGTGGCGGGATCGGACGGTGGGGGTCAGAGCGCCGACGTAGGCCCCGCCCAGTCCGTAGCCGTCCAGGTCGTTGATGGTCGGGTCAGGGACATCGGCCAGGTCGGCGACCTCGGCGGTGATGGGCCCTTCTACAGCGGTCATCACGTCCAGCCACTGTCCGTCCAGCCCTGCGGCCTGTGCCCGCTCGCGCCACCAGCCGGGCACCGCCGCCAGGATGACCGCTGCCCGGGGGGCCAGCGGTCCAGCAGGGTCGACCGAGCCCAAGACGACACGGGCGGTGCGATTGTTGACCGGTGCCGTGGTGACCCGAGCGGCCAGGGACGCGCCGGCACGCAGCGCCGTCACGCTGCGGTCCTGGTGGTCTTGCTCAAGCCGGCGGCGATGAGCGTCGCTGCCAGCTCGCTGACCGACAAGCCCTGGCCCTCCGCGGCGATCCTCAGCTGCTCAGCGTCGGCCAGGGGCATGCGGATGAGAACGGCTTTGCGCTCACCACGCCAGTGCGAGCGCCGGTGGGGTGCGTCAGAAGTCAGGGCCACGGTCGCAACTTGTATCACCTTCGACCGTCACAGCGCCGTAGGCGCGCACGGTTGGCGAGCTGGCGCGGGGGGCCAGTACCGACGCGGCCCCCGACGCCCCCATGCGGCTACTCGAAGCGCCACTCCCGGCCGTCATCCTGCTTGTGCCACCACGGGTCGATGTCGTCACCGTGCACGCCCCACCGGTTGAGCCGGTGCGTACCGTCGTGCTCGGGCTCGTCGTCGAGCTCCAGGGCGAGCGTCGGCCGGGCAGTCAGCGAAGCGATCAGGTGCCGTCCAACGGGTGATGGGACGTTGATCGTCCGGCCCTCGTCGGTGTGGATCTCGTAGTCCTCATGGGGGCTGTTCTCGATTGGTCCGGCGGCGCGGACGGTGTAGTTGCGCATCATGGGGATCAGCATGTCGAGGATGGCTGGGTGCGTCTCGGGCTTGCGTGCCCACACCTGTGCAGCGCCCGGGAGGGCCGTCGAGGCTTCGCCAGCGGGCCCAGGGCGAGGCCGGCGGGGGTGACGGGCCAGCGGGACGCCGGTGGTGCGGGCCAACGTGAAGACGGTGACGGTGTTCAGCATGTTCGGGCTCCGCACGACCCCGTGGCAGGAGGTCCAGGCGCATCAGCAGGCCCACCGGCGGGCGGCAGCAGTCGGCGGGGCCGGGGACTGGACGGGCGCTGGCCAGGACGGCACAAGGGGTCGGGGTGATGGGATCGTGGGCGGCATGAGCCGGGACGCGGACCTGCGCATGGACGGGCGTCTGCGCGCAGGTCAGGACCGGCGCGATGGCCCCGCGGCGGCTGTGCCCGGGGTGGGGCGGTTTGAGGCGGCGGTGGCGCGGCTGGAGGACCTGTACGCCCAGCTCCCGGCCCTGGAGTGTCTGGGCCTGTGCGCGGACTCCTGCGGTGAGCACATCGACGCCTCCACCGTCGAACGGCGCCGGGTGCTGGCCGCCGGGGTGGACCTGGACGCGCCCACGGCGGATGGGGCGTGTCCGGCGTTGTCGCGCACGTTCGGGGCCGGGCGGTGCAGTGTGCACGCGGTCCGGCCGATGGTGTGCCGCCTGTGGGGGACCGCGGCCTCGATGCCGTGCCCGCACGGCTGCCGACCGGCGGGCGGGCTCGTGCAGGACACGCAGGTGATGCGGTGGATGCTGGCCAGCGTGGAGGCCGGTGGCCACCACGGGGGCTGGGACGACCCCGCGTTGCGCGAGCTTCTCGAGGTCGGGTTGTCCGACCCGGCCGCGGCGGGGTTGTTCGGCCGGTTCCTGCGTGGGGACCGGTCGGTGACCGGGGAGCTGTACGCGCGGTTGACGGCCCTACGCGCCTGAGCGTCTCCCGGCCCCGACCTGTACCTGCGCCGCGATACTCGCGTCTGACGGCGCTCGCGACCGACGGGGTCTCGTGATGTGGGAAAGTCCGACCCGGTCAGTGCCCGCGTATTCGGCGGCGGTGCGTCCTGGTCACCAGCTCGGAGTCAGCACCGATCACGACTTGGGGTGCCCCACCGTCTTGTCGGCGGTGATGTCGACGACGAAGTCCACCCCGTCTGGGCCCTCGGTGGAAAAGGCGAGGTTGGTGCCCTTGGCGATCTGGCCGAGGTCGACCTGTTGTTGGGCTCCTGTTTCCTCGTTATTGCAGACGAGAGGTGTTGGGGAGGGGACGGTGTCAGTCCCACCACTGGCTTGAAGGTGGAACGTGACTTGACCTGAGCCGCGGCACGCCATGAAGAGGGAGTAGTGAGCCGCCACCGTCACGGTTGTCTCCCCGTTGGTGGGACCGGGAAGTGTGCCCCGACCGAGGTAGAAGGTGTGTGTGTCGGGTTGCCGATCGGTGAGGAAGGGCCGGGGGTCCGTTGCGGTCGGAGTCCCTGGGGCGGCGCCAGTAGACCCTTGGGTTGTCCCGGAGGAGGAAGTGGGTGAGGACGGGCTTGTAGGAGCCGGCGTGGACGTGGCGGGAGTGGACACGTCGGTGGTCGGTGAAGCGGTCGATGAGGTTGTTGACGGGGTGGGGGTGCTCTGGGTGTCGTCGGAGCAGCCGGCAAGGAGCAGCACCGCCGCGGTGACTAGGGTCACCGCGGCGGCTGGCTTGGGTCGGTGGTTCACGGGATGTAGGGGCTGCCGTCGTCGCAGGCCGCCGGGCGGCTGCCGAGGGGGTTGGTGCTGGTCCAGGTACACCAGCCGACAGGCTTGTTCAGTGCCCCGAGGTAGTAGGTGATGCGCTGCTGGTTCTTGTGGGCGCAGACGGGAGCCGAGAGCTGGTAGAGGTCTCCGGTGACCGCTACCCGGTACCGTCCGTAGACGCCGTTCCCGTACCGGCCTGCCGGGACGTCGAAGCTCGAGGTGTTGGTGGTGTTGACGCTGGCGCTGGTGGAGACCGTTCCGTTCACGGTCGCCGAAATCTTCGCGAAAACTGCGGCGGACCCTTCAGCGGTGACCGACGCACTGGCGGAGGCGCCGACCGTGCCGGTGTACCCGATGCTCAGGGACATGCTGCCCTTGCTGCCGAAGTAGTTGCTGACCGGCGCACCGACTCGACCGATGTGGTCGGCCTTGACGCTGGTGTTGTCGAAGACCCACTGCCCTCGGCAGTCAGGGTTGCTCTGAGGGGTCACGACCGTGGGGGCGGCAGCGTTTGTGGAGGCTGTTGTGCCTCCGCTTGCCGCGAAGGCGGGTGAGCCGCCCGCCAGCATCGCCGTTGCG
Source organism: Kineococcus endophyticus (assembly GCF_040796495.1). NCBI lineage: Bacteria > Bacillati > Actinomycetota > Actinomycetes > Kineosporiales > Kineosporiaceae > Kineococcus > Kineococcus endophyticus. The sequence continues at coordinate 86,946 of NZ_JBFNQN010000018.1, forward strand.
ACCAGTGTCGTTGCGACGAGTCCAACCCGCCTGCCTGCCTGCTTTGTGAGCATTGCAGTTCCTCCCTAGCCCCGGGAGCGGTCTACGTCGAGCCGCTCATGGCTGTGATCCCAGCACAAGGTCGCTGTTGGTGGCAGCCGAACGATGAGGTACCCCTCCTTAAGGAGGGGTAGGGGACCTCCCCCCACGGAAGTAGCGAGTGCGGTGAGGCTTGGCCTGGGGATGCCCGCCTTCGAGACGGGTGGTGGGTGTGTAACGAGCCACGTCGAGGGTTTGCCCAGTTGAGGTTGCCCAGGAGGGTGGGGTTGCTCGCCGGGCGGCAGCCTGCCGCAGGAGCCGCACTCTCGAAGAGCGAGACGTCGGGCGAGCGTGTCCCTTCGCAGGACCCGGAGGGTCTCGGTTGCTCTTGGAGCCGGGGCCGTCGTCGAGCGACCGGTTGCGGTCAGGGAACGTGGATCTCTGCTCCGAGCGTCCCGACGCCCTGGCCCCCTTTAGGGGGGCAGTAAGACGCACAGCTCCGAACTTTAGTGTGACATGCGTCACAGCTGACGGCCCATAACTCAAACCGACCCACAGGGTAATCACAGCCTGTTACGTTCACGATGCGCAGCGATGGCTGACGCAGAGCGACCCACAAGGGTCCTGAGGGGGAGGAAGATTCATGCCGAGCTTTCTGCGAAAGAGTATCGCCGGCGGAGCAGTGATGGTCGCTGCAGCCGCAGGCGTTCTCCTGACAGCACCCGCAGCGTCCGCCGGCGACGGCGCATGTCCCAGCGGTCAGGTTTGTCTCTTCAGGTTCAGCCAGTACGACGGTGGACGTTGGGGGAGCGCGAGCGACGTCAACCAGTACAACACCGTGGTCTACGACGGTACGAACATCAACGGCGGCGACTCTGCCTCTGCCATTAACAACAATGCCACTCGATGCACCCTTCGCGCCTTCAAGGACAGCTTCCAGAGCGGCGCAAGCTTCAACCTCAGCTACCCAGCCCGCGGGGGTACATGGCGTGACCCCAACCTCAGCAACGGTGCGGGTGACAAGCCGGGCACGAACTTCGACGACAGCCTGTCGAGTCACGACTTCTGCCCCGCCTGACCATCAGCCAACGGCCCCCGGTCCCGCCATCGTGCGGTGCCGGGGGCACTGTTATGTCCAGTCCGTGCAGACTCTGTAAGTCCACTGTGCAAGCTGGCTCATACGTCCACTACGACTGATCGACCTCGACTACCCATAAGATACGAACTATGGCGCACCTCAGCCCCATAGGGTCGAGCAACTGCTAGTCAGATATCCAGACACGTGCTCAGACCGTTGGAGGACTCACCATAATGCGTAGGACTTTTATCTCCGCCTCTACAGGACTGGTGCTGGCGTCCGCGCTTCTGCTATCCGGTTGCTCCAAGTCATCTTCGGCGGATCAGCAGCCGGCAGACTCGACCGCCAAAGCTGTAATTGACAAAGTTAGTGGAACTATTCGGCTACCTCTGGACCGTTACGGCATGAATCACTCCGAGCAAGCGACTATCGATCTCGGATATCAACTTGCGACGCGTGATTGCATGAAGAAAGACGGATTCGACTACCAGGTGGTTGACGCTCGCGCCGATCCGACCCCTGTGGATAGGCGCTACGGTGTATGGGTTGAAAACGAGGCTGCTCAGAATGGATACGAAACTCCGGCCGACACGCCGTCGCAAGTAAAGTTGCAGCAGCTCAATTCTGCCGCGAACCCCGAGGGTTGGGACGCCTCCCATCTGCGCTGTGGTCAGGAAGCTGCGAAGACTTATATCGCTAACTCCTTGCCATCAGACCTTAGCGCATTCCAGGGGTACGAGGACTTCATGACTCTTCCTCAGACCAAAAAAGTTCTGGATGACTGGCGGCAATGTCTTTCCAGTCAGAACGTGAATCCGCCGCGTGACGGCTGGGTCCCTTCTTCTGCGATGAGCGGCGGCAAAGAAAATGAGATCAAGATCGCCCTGATCGACGTTAAATGTAAAGAGGAAAACGGCACCGTTCAGAAGCTGGCTGACATCGAGGCATCTTTGCAAATGCCCAAGGTGCGCGCCGACGAACCTCAGCTGGTGGATCAACGGAAAGCTGTTGATGACGCTCTAAAGGCGGCAAACAAGATCATTGCGGCGAACGGTCTATGACGCGCCGTCAAGACACCATCCGATTTGTCGCTCGGCCCGGAATCTTAGTTGCCGTTGTCGTTTCTTGCGCTGCGCTTACCGGGGCCGGATTCTTGGCAGGCACACAAGTGAAGTCGCCTGCCGACGCAGCCGCAGAACGGGCTCCAGCTGCAATCACAACGTATGCCCAGGTTGAAGACCGTTCTGTTACCCCCAGTGTTGTCCTTCAAGGAAAGGTCACTGCACAAAGCACCTTGCCTGTGAACGCGTTCCTTCCTCAGGGCACGTCACGCGCCGTCGTGACTGAGACGCCTCTGCAGAATGGGGCAGCAGTTTCTGACGGTTCTGTCTTGGTCGGAATCTCAGGAAGACCCGTCATTGCGCTCATGCTGCAAGCACCGCTTTACCGGTCGCTCCACTCTGGCGACGAGGGAGACGACGTCTCCTCGGTTCAGCAGAAGCTAAAAGATCTGGGCTTCTTCAGGGGCCGACTCACTGGTCGGGTCGACAATGAGACACAACTCGCCGTCGCCAAAATGTACGACAGTCTTGGATATGAGCCGCCGGCTCCTTCCGCGGATGTTGAGTCCGCTAAAAATGACGCCGAGAACGCGCTCCAAGAGGCGCAGCAGGCGGTTCCGTCCGATCCTGCTCTCATCAAGTCGTTGACAATGCAAGTGCAAGCTGCGAGAGCTGCGGCAGGTACATGGATCAACCTCGACGAATGGTTCGCTGTCCCCCAAGGAGCCATCGTAGTGAGCGCACCCGTTAAGGGTTCTCAGATTGAGGTTGGTCAATCAGTTATGAACCTCAGTGTCGGAAAAAGAACTGTAACGGCTCGCGCAAACCTCCTCCAGCTCGAGAGCCTGCCCTTGGGGACGCGGGTCAAGGTGGCCCTCGTCGGCGCTCCCGACTCGGCCCTGACGGGGAACGTGCTGTCAATCGGTTCTTTCGTGGAAGCCGACGCGAATGGAAGTCAGGCGGGTAAAGATGTGACAATAGAGGTGCCAGCCCAAGATGACGACGACATTCCGGCCGACGCTGCAGTCCAGGTGTCTACGTCAACTGTGGCGGCACCGGGCCCCGCGGTTCCACTGACTGCTCTCCGACAAGATTCAAAAGGAACTTTCGTCCTAGCCAAGGCTCAGGCGGGACCTAAGCGCGTTGATGTTTCTGTCAGTCGTCAAGCAGACGGATGGGCGGCTCTCGCCAACGCCGGCTCTCTCCGAATCGGTGACAGCGTTGTAACGAGCATGTAGGGAGACAACCTCGATGCCTGCCCTCCTCAGTCTCTGCGACGTCGAACGGACCTACTCTGGACCACCGCTCGTCCGAGCCCTAAGATCAGCCAACCTGTCCGTCGAGCCAGGCGAGTTCGTGGCAATTACGGGACCCTCGGGTGCGGGCAAATCTACGCTGCTGAACATTATTGGCCTGCTGGATACGCCATCATCAGGCCTCTATTGTATAAATGGTCAAGACGTGTCTGCTTTGACCACTCGAGCAAAAGACAATCTACGCTCACGAGTGTTCGGATTCGTTTTTCAGTCATCATATCTGCTTGCAAGTCGTACCGTGGCCGCCAACGTTTCCCTCGGATTGGCTATTCAAGGTCTCCCTCGACGAGAGAGGGTCCCTCGAGTCAAAGAAGCTTTAGAGATTGTTGGTGTTGGCCACAGGTGGGATGCATTAGGTAAAGATCTGTCAGGCGGCGAGAGGCAACGGGTCGCTCTGGCTAGGGCCTTGGCGACTCGTCCGCAGATCGTGTTGGCAGATGAGCCGACCGGTAATCTGGATAGCGAGAACACCGAGAATGTCATTGATCTTTTCGGTCGCATTCACGCAAGTGGAGTGACTCTTGTAGTCATCACCCATACTGCCGCCGTAGCCGAGGCCGCCAGCCGGGAAGTCCGCATTCTCGACGGGAGGATGACCGACCTTGAAGAAAAAACACGATAGATCGGGGCACAGCCTCTCTATTGTCGATGACGTCCTCGATACGCTTTCAAGTCTCGCCGAAAAACCGGCGCGCTTCATCCTGCTCATCATTGTGTTTTCTCTCGGCGCCGGAGGGGCAGTCGCCGCTAGAGGCATCACAGAGTCATCGGCGGAGCAAGTTGCTCAATCCATCACAAGCTCCTCTCTTGACTGGGCCACCTTTCGGGTCACGGAAGCGGAGGCAGACAATGGATCTGCCCTCAACCCTGCAGCTTCGGGGCGCTTCCCGAACGTGGGTGTTGCCCGTCTTCATTCACTTCCGCACGTATTGAGTGTTGGGCTGAGCTGGACAATTCCTAGCGATAAAGTCTCCGTGAGCCAGCTGGCCGGCTCTGAGTCGGCCTCAGAGGTTCGGGTGGTGGGAGCAAACGGTGATTGGATTCGGCAGAGTGGTGTGGTGTCTACCCCCAGCAATTCGCCCGACCTCCTCGATATCTCGAATCTGACGAATGTAGCGCTGGTAGGTGTCGTAGCAGCCAAGCAGCTGAGTGTTCAAGGTGGCGGCATCGGCCAGCAAGTGTGGATCAATGGGGAACAGTTTACTGTTGCTGGTCTCCTGGTTGATGGCGGTGACGGTGGTATCAATAACTCGATTGTCATCTCTGGTTCGGACGCAGATCGAATCTCGCAGAACGCTGGCGAACAGCTGCTTACAATCCACACGACACCTAACGCGGCGAGCGTAGTTTCCGAGGCCGTCCCTCCTACCCTGGATGCGACGAACCCTGGCCGATATGTGGCTGACTCTGTTGTCGACCTCAGCAATCTGCGTCGCGGTGTGTCGTCGCAAATGGCGCGGACAGTCGCGGTTCTTTCACTTCTGCTTTTGTTTGCCGCCAGCGTGACAACAGCAAACACTATGATCATGTCGGTCATGACGAGGACCCCAGAAGTTGCGCTGCGCCGAGCGATGGGTCTGTCCAAACTGCGCGTTGCCCGCCTGTTTGTTCTCGAAGGCGGGTTGATTGGAGCGCTGGGTGGATGTGTGGGGGCTGCCCTAGGGATCATAGGGGTTGTGATTGGGGCACTAGTCCAAGATTGGACACCAGTTCTTTCGGTCTCCTTGGTCCCGTTGGGGGTGGCGTCTGGGGCGATTGTCGGTGTCTTGTCAGCCCTGTACCCAGCGTTGCGTGCAGCGAGGATCGACCCATCTATTGCTATGCGCGCGTAGTTCCCGGACGGTAGCGTTGGCGGCAGTTCTAGGCGAGCGCGGATGAGGTCTTGGGTATCGGTTATGCCGGCGGTGATGGCGTCTCAGCGCCGGCCGCAGCGCAGCAGCAGCGTGCGCGGAAGGTTGCGCCGCTAGTTGTGCGGCGGATTCTCAATGATCAGCATTAGCCGTCTCACCTGATGGACCCGGGCCGGGCCTGGGGACCTCCCAGGCCCCTATCTGGGGGCCCGGGAGGTTGCCGAGGCGCGTCCTTGGCTGGCTGTATAGATCAGGTCAGTGGTTGGCTTCCTGGAAGCGCACAATGAGGTCGTTGCTGAGCCGGCCTCGTTCGGAGACCGAGATCCCCTGGGCCTTGGCCCAGTCCCGCACCTGCTGGGTGTCAGGCCGGTCGGCGGCCGGCTGGGCCGATGCTCGTCGGGTGGTGGGAGGGCGGCGGCTGCTGAGCTTTCGGGCGCTAATTACGTAAGTCGTGACGGATTCGCGCAGCTGCTGGGCGTGGGGGGCGTTGAGGTCGATCTCATAGTTGATCCCGTCCAGGGCAAAAGTAATGGTCTCGGTGGCCTCGGAGCCGTCAAGATCGTCAGTCAGCAGAACACGGGTTGTTTGAGCCATGCGGCCCATGATGGTGCAAGTCGCCCGGACAGTAGCCTTCGGGCTTGGTCGACCCAGCAACCCGCACCTCCCCGGATCAGCCGTTGCCCGTGCTGGTGATGAGGTGGGCGGGGAGCCCGGGGAGCCCAGGGAGCCCGGGGACGCCCGCACCGCGGGTGATTTGGGCGGCGGTGATGTCCTCACCGCTGGTGCCGTCCCCGCGCTGAGCGGCCAGGACCTTCTCCCAAGATATCCCCCCCCTGCACGCGGGAGATGCCCCCACCGCGGGTCCGTAACCTCGCCGCTGATGGAGTGTCTGTCGCGGTGACCTGCCGGGTGCTGGGCTTCTCCAAGTCAGCGGCGGGCGCCGCGTCACCGCTCGCCAGAGCCCCAGCCCCCCTCGAGGTCCACGACGACGCGCTCGCCCGTGCACAGGGACTCTATGGCGGCGGCGCACACCGCGGTCGCGGCGTACCCGTCCCGGACATCCGGGCCGTCGACGTTCGTCCCCGCGCGCACCGCGTCGACCCAGCGCTGCACCTCGCAAGCCGCGGCGGAGCGTTCGGCGGGCAGGTCTACCACTAGTGGCGCACCAACCAGTCGCCGACGGGACTGGAAACGACGCCCACCTGGTCAACCGTGCCCGCGGCATCCGCCACGACGACATCGGACGGACCCCGAGTTCGGCTACCGCCTCATCGTCGTGAGCTCGAGCGTCAGGGTGTGGCGGCCTCCCGCAACCGCGTGAACCGGCTCTGGAGCCTGCAGAAGCTGCGCCTGGCTTGCACCTTCTCAGGCAGCTAAGTGGTCGCGATGGCAAGTAACGCGCCCTCGCTGAATCGCACGCAACGCCGACGCTCGAGACGGTGACGTGTATATGGTCGAGACATGAGTTCCAGCGCCAAGACCTATCTGTACCAGAACTACGTGAAAGGATTGCAAACTGCGATCAATAGCGCACTAGCTACTGAATTTCACCCCGGATTCGCCTTCGATGCTGGCGACGAGTATGAAGTTATCATGTGTAGAGTTCTTCGGCGAATTCTTCCGAACACCTACGGCATTGCAAGGGGGCATATCGTCTCAAGTGACGGTCAAAGCGTGGGGGATGACATCATCATTTATGATCAATTGCGGATGCCTACGCTTGCACTCCGCACCCAGGGAGACTACTCACAGAAAGAGTTCGTTCCCGTCGAGGCCGTCTACGCGTACATTGAACTCAAGCACACCCTGAACATAAAAGGCGACCTCGGCGACGGACAGAGTCTTGCAAAAGCGCGCAAGCAGGTTAGTGAAGCTAAGAAACTGCTGTCTAGGAGACTTTCCGTTCCTCTGCAGCAGTTGACCCCCATGGTCACGCTTGGAAGCACCGTGGAGGTATCGCCACCCCCGGGATATCCGGACACGAGGAACCCTCCGTATGGGGTAATCTTCGCGCGCAACGTGCGAGACAAAAAAGGTGACCGCGAATACTTGACAACTTTTGAAGAGATCCGCGGGAGCTTTCTCAGACAAGAAGGCCAGGCTCCCGTCGAGAGTGAGTTCGGCGCAGATCTGATCCTGCTCGGCGGCAACGTTCTCATGCTTCCCGTCAGCTTTGAGGAGGATCCCGCTGTCGAGCACTCTCGGGCTCGTTCCCCGTTTCTAGCTCTAGGCGGGCCAGATCCCCATACTCTCGGTCTATGCGCAGCCGACGGGCACGCGCCCGCCATGGCCATCCTTTTTTTGCTCTGGGCTCTCGAGTACATGGAGCTTGGTCAGATGCCCTGGTCGTCAATTCTTGATGACGCGTCCGGCGGTCCGATCAAAATCGGGGATGAAGACGAGTGAAGTGCTGCAAGGCCTTCACCCCGGATCGCCCAATCAGGGTCGAGCTCGGCCACGACGTCGCGAGGAGCCAGGGCGCGATGAGCCACCGCTTGAGCACAGTCCCAGCTGCAATGGGAACGCTGGGCGGTCTTGGTCACGTGTCCTTCTTCGCACTTAGTATCCGCAAGCGGGGCGGGTAAGGCGGGTTGCCCCGGCCCTGAGAGTGGGCCGTCATTTAACGGCCGGGGTCGCGGGCGCCTGCCTACTGCCGGGTCAGTGTTTGATCAGGTTCAGGCGTAGCGGTGCGGGGTGCAGTTCGGTGATGATGCGGGCTGGGACGTCCGGCGCGACCAGGGAGACCAGGAGCAGCCCGCGCAGGGGCCGGCGAGGCCGACCCATCGTTGCGGAGTGCTGAGCCAGGTCGGGAACAGTCAGACCAGCCTGCATCCCCTTCACCGCGTGACCGCCCGAGGGGACAGCACGGCAGAAGCCTCCGACACGCAGCCCCTGGCCGGCCGGGTACGGCCGGAGATGCTGCGTGATCGACATCAGCCCATACGGAGCGGTTGATCAGCCGAATACGGCGGCACCAAGCAGGCCGTCCTATCGACGAAGGGAAGTCTATCCAGCTACGATCGGTAACTGTGAGTGACCTATCGAAGCTTCATGGAGTCTTCGCCCGACGTGTCACTGAGAACACCGTTGGCCCTGCGGCAACGGTTCTGATCGGAACGTCAGTGGGTCTGACTATGCATGATGCGGCTGCTGCCGTGACTGCGGGGGTGGGGGTAACTGCAGCGGCGCAACTGATTGATTGGCGAGAGCGTCACAGGAAATCTCGCGCTGAGATGCTTTTAAAAATTGTGCAGCAAAGCGGTGTCGGTGAGGATTCGCTAGCCGCAATGACGGAGGACCCAGTTAGGGCCCGTACACTAGGTGAGGCCCTGGCGGGCGCTGAATCTGCAACCTTCCATGCGAAGATCATTGCGCTTGGAAAAGTGCTAAGCGATTCGGCGAACACAGTGAACATGGTCGAGCAGCGAAGGCTACTCGACCAGTCTATTGTGCTCGGATCGCTGGAAGAGCTGGATGTGGCTGTTCTTGATTGCTTCAGCTTGGATCCACCTCAAACTATCTACCCTGATGAGCGACCAGCGGCGGAACGTTCTTGGCGATGGGCCGCCCTGAATCTTCAATTAAATGAGAGCGAATTGAAGTTAGGTCATCTACTGGCTGCAACTTTGAGTCGACTAGTGGGTCAGGGTTTGGTGTATCGCGACGCTAATGATGTGGACGGCGAATACTGGGGTCGGACCGGATATGGGGACAAGATAATGACCCGCCTATACGAAGCTAGAGATATTTCATCGGAAATTATCAGCAGGGAGTACGATCCGGCGGGATGAATACTTTGTTGGTGTATTTCGTCGGCTACCGAGCTGGTGCCTAGGCTCTTCGGATCTACGGGTGGGGAGGATGAGCTGACCTCTTGGCCAAGGGGCAGGCCCGTAGCGAGACCATCCGCTCGTACAACTGCCCCGGTGACGGTCCGGTCCCCGCGCAGAAACCGGCTTAGCAGGCCCGCGGCCTCCAGATCGGTCAGGCTAACTCGAGCAGCTCCTGCGCGCCGGGGTTATCGAGGTGGTTGCCGTGGCAGCCGGTTTGCAAGCTACTGATCATCCACCGCATCGCGGTCGCGTCCTCGGCCAGACCACTCTCAGGTCGGCAACCGTGCGGGCACGGCATTGAGGGGTCCTCTAGAGATAACGATGCCACTCCCTGTATAACCGGCGGTCCTGCCGAAAAGAGGGGTGTGCCTGACGTCGGCGGCTCTAGGATTCATACAGGTCCACATCAGGAGTGACATGCGACTCGCAGACGCCACCGGCGACGACGACCCCGAACGCTTGATCAGTGGCCCCGACGCGGCTGCCATCCTCGGTACCGGCCTCCAAAGGCAAATGGTGGAGGTGCTGCTGCCATCCATGAGCCTCGTCCGGTTGCAAACGGACCAGCTCGTCCCCCGTCTCTTACCCAGCCTCAGTGCACTCTTCGACACCAAGGCACTCCTCGGGGTCGACATGGATCAGATCGTGCCCCGTCTCCTCCCTGACCTAGGAGCGCTCCTCCCCGCCTTCGACACAACGGCACTACTCGGTCCCGGTGTGGGCCAGATGCTCCGAACGACTCTCAGTAGGCAAGAGCGACAGGAGATCGAAGACGCCATCCGGGAAGCGACTGAGCTGACCGAGGAGGTCGGTGACATCGACCTACCGGACTCCCTCGACGAGGTCCTCCCCGAGAACCGTCGGGCACGCCTGGTCGCCTTCCGTGCACGGCTCGGGGACACGCTCCAGAAGCTCGCGCACACGGAGAAGGTGTTGCAAGGCAGAGTGAAAGGCGCCAACGAGGCGGTGGAGACGTACTCGAAGGGAATCCAGAACCTGATCTCCGCTCTCGTGGTCCTCTACGTCCTCATCGACCAGCTCGTGAAGTAGCGTCACTTACCTCACCTGCCCGCGAGTAGCTTGCTCGGTAGTTGCTAGCAGAAGGCCATCAGGAGGTTCGGGTAGTGAGATTCGACGCGCTGCGTCGTCCGTCGCGGGGGGCGAGCTGGGTCACCCGCGGTTCCTTGATGCCCATGGGAGGCACGACATCGCGGTAGGTGAGGCCGGTGTCTTGGAGCGTCACGGCCAAGCGCCGCCAGCCCCAGAGAAGTCACCCCCTGTGGGCCAGGGTGCCGTTCTCCGGTGCGCCGGCCGCCACGTCTAGGGGGCGCCCGGGGGCATGTCGAAGCCGGTGAGCGCCGGGGGTCGCTGGGTGGGGGTGTCGGCGGTGGCGCGGGCTACGAGCTTGTCGATGGCGGGGCGTGAGACGCCGAGGGCTTTGGCGGTCTGGGTGGCGCTCAGGCCGCCGCGGCGCAGGGACAGGGCCAGGTGGCGCCACTGGCTGCGGGCCTGGTCGAGGGCGGCTGTGGTGGCCTCGTTCTCTGTGCGGTCTGCGCTGACCTCGGCGTGCAGGTCGGGGGCAGGGTGCCCGGGGGCCAGTGCGGCGCCGTCGCCGCCGGTCTCGAAGAGGGTCGCTCCGGTGACTTCGTCGAGGTGACCGATGTGGCCCAAGACGCCGTCCAGGGTGTGGGCATCGGCGTCGTCGACGTGGTCAGCCGGGGTATTGCGCAGCAGACGCCAGAACCAGTGATCCCGGGGCACTAACGACGAGCGCGGGAGCGACCTGCGCCGGGGACTCGAACGGCCAGGTGAGCAGTGGCACCACTGTCTTGGCTGATGTGGCGTCCTACGTCTGGAGTGACTGCCGTGTTGCCGTGGTCAGGGGCAATGTCCACGGCCGCGGTTCAGGCACCAGTGCGGTGTCGAGGGGTTGGCAGCGTTCTCTACCGGGATGGCGGTCGTGAACACCTCGACGGCTGGACTGGCCAGGGCTCGCTCGCTGGCGCGTCGGCTGACCTCGCGGCTGCATCGCGGGCAGCTGAACCCCACGCCCCGTGAAGGGCCGTGGCTCCATTCTTTCTTGCGCATCCCGAAGATTGCGGGTTCACGAACGGCACGGTGCTGTGCTGCGAACTGGCCCACGAATTCGCGGACGAACGCGGTCCCCACCGGGTGCCCGGGCAGCAGCCCCTGCGGCAGGTAGGGCGCAGGGGCTGAGATGGTCAGGCCGCACGCTCCGTGCTGGGTGGTGTCCACGTCGAGTAGCGACCACAGCCACAGGCTGTGCCGGCAGCCGTAGCAGTGCCCTGGGTGCACGGAGATGGTCAGCTGCACCGGACGCAGGGGTACAGCTGCACCATTTAGCGTCGCTCTGGCTACCTGGCGGTGCTGTCCGAGGTGGGTGTGCTGTCCGAGGTGGGTGCGGAACTGCACCGCCCCGCCCAGTAGTGCACGGACCATGGTGTGCACCGGCAGACCGAACGGGTTCGCGGACGCGACCTGCCGGGGGCGGAACGAGGCGTCTGTGCGACGTCGTACCTCCAGACCGGCCAAGTCAGCACGCCCCCTACGGCCGTGGCCCGCAGCCTGCACTGTCTGGCCATCCACACCCACATCACCGGAGTCTGGACCGGCGCTCGCGGGGCCAAGGAGGTCGGTGTAGGGGACGGCGTCGATGATGTCGAGACCAAAGATAGGTAGGTCCTTGCGCGGGTACAGCCCCGGGACGTGGTGGCGGGCGAACCAAGCGGCGCGGACGCCGTGGCGGGCGTAGCGCTCCTGACGTGCCTGATACTCGCCCAGCGATTGACGGGACCACTGCACCTCGAAGGCAACCCTCGTCGGAGATGGGATCTGGTCAACCACTCCGGGAAGCCCGGCAGCGTCGACGGGGTCCGACGGGGCAGCGGCTGGATTGCTGGGGCTGGCTTGACCGTCCCGGGCCCAGCCGAGCTCGCGAAGTGGGGTGTGGGGTTTGACGGCGAGGACGTCAGCGATCCATGTTCCGTCCTTGCTGCGGGCTTCGGGGATGGGGTGCCAGCCTGCGGCGTGTACGGCGGCGACGATGACGCTCTTGGTCAGGAGGTGTTCGGCGGTCTCGGGGGCGTGGTCGCATTGGGTGCCGCGGCGGTGGTGGACGAAGTGGCGGGTGCCTAGAGGGCTGGTGCGAGCGAATGCTCGTTGACCGCAGGGGAGGGTCAATGCCGCCGTGCCCTGCCCGCTGGAGGTTTTGGGGGTTGGCGGGACGGCTTGTGCTCGACCCGAGTGTGACCTCGAGGTCAGGGCTGTCCAGGTCTCGTCGTTGAGCAACGTAGCGATGATGAGGTGGCCATTGAGCAGCGCTGACAGGGGCATGCTGCTTCCTCCTTCCGCACTGCTCGGTGCCGCGAGCCATGGCAGCGGCGCCGGGGAGGCTCGCGCGTGGAAGGGGGGGGGGG
>NZ_JBFNQN010000019.1 GCF_040796495.1 Kineococcus endophyticus
GCCGCCACCTGCGACGCCGACCTGTCCGTCGCGGTCCTGGACCGCCTCGGCCGGCCCCGCTCCCTGCACTCCCAGGACCGGCACGCCACCCCCGCCCAGCGCCTCCTGGTCGCCGAACGCGACCGCGACTGCACCGCCCCCGGCTGCGGCGCACCGGCGTGGGCCTGCCACTACCACCACGTCGTCCACTGGTCCGACGGCGGACCCACCAGCATCGAGAACCTGATCCTGCTCTGCGGCCGGCACCACCGGGCCCTGCACGCCGGACGACTCGAAGCAAGGTTCGCCGAGAACGGGCTCCCGGAGACCCGCACCCTGCACCGCCACCTCGGACGGCTCGCCGACCCCGGACCGTGGACCCGCAACGACCACCCCGGCCTCCTGGCCCGAGCCCGGGAACTCGCCCTCGCCCTCCGAAGCGACGACCCACCCGAGCGCACTGCTGCCTGAGCCGCGGGGCGGAGGGGTGCCGTGGTCCTGGCAGGTGATTACCAGGGACCGCCGGTACCGCTTACCTCGCCCGGCGCGTACGGTGTCGTCGTACACACCCGCGACGAGGAGGTCCTGTGGTCCACACGCCCGCCCCCGGACGGAGCGTCGTCTTCGCCGACGGCGTCCGCACCCCGTTCGGCAAGGCCCGCCCCGACGGCATCCACGCCCAGACGCGCGCGGACGACCTCGTCGTCGCCTGCCTGCGCGAACTGCTGCGCCGCAACCCGTCCCTGCCGCCCGAGCGGATCGAGGAGGTCGCCGTCGCGGCAGCCACCCAGTCCGGCGACCAGGGCCTCGTGCTCGGCCGCAGCGCCGCCCTGCTCGCGGGCCTGCCGGTCACGACGCCCGGGTACGCCATCGACCGCTGGTGCGCCGGCGCCATGACGGCCGTGACGACGAGCGCGGCCTCCATCGCCGTCGGCGCCCTCGACGTGGCGCTGGCCGGCGGCGTCGAGCACATGGGCCACCACCCGCTGGGCGCGGGCATGGACCCGAACCCGCGCTTCCTGACCGAGCGCATCGTCTCCCCCGACGCCCTCGACATGGGCAAGACGGCCGAGGCGCTGCACGACCGGTTCCCGCAGCTGACGAAGGAACGCGCCGACGCCTTCGCCGTCGCGAGCCAGGAGAAGTTCGCCAAGGCCGTCGCGAACGGGCAGGTCGAGGCCGACCTCGTCCCCGTCGCCTCCGCGAGCGCCGAGCTGGGCTGGGGCCTGGCCACCGCCGACGAGCTGGCCCGGCCGGGGACGACGGTCGAGGGGCTGGCCAACCTGCGCACGCCGTTCCGCCCGCACGGTCGCGTCACCGCCGGGAACGCCTCCCCGCTGACCGACGGCGCCACCGCGTGCGTCCTGGCCGCCGAGGACGTCGCCACCGAGCTCGGGCTGACCCCGAAGATGCGCCTCGTCGGGTTCGGGTTCGCCGGCGTCGAACCGGAGGTCATGGGCCTGGGCCCGGTCCCCTCCACGGAGAAGGTGCTGCAGCGCACCGGTTTGAGCATCGACGACATCGGCCTGTTCGAGCTGAACGAGGCCTTCGCCGTGCAGGTGCTCAGCTTCCTCGACCACTTCGGCATCGCCGACGACGACCCGCGCGTGAACCTGTACGGCGGCGCCATCGCCATCGGCCACCCGCTGGCGGCGTCCGGCGTGCGCCTCATGACGCAGCTCGCCCGGCAGTTCTCCGAGCACCCCGAGGTCCGCTACGGGCTGACCGCGATGTGCGTCGGCCTCGGCCAGGGCGGTTCGGTCGTCTGGGAGAACCCGGCCTGGGAAGGTTTCGCGCACGAGGGGACGGCCGCCTGATGACCGTCCACGTCCGCACGCTCGACCTGCCCCGCACCCCCGCCGGGGTGCGCCCCGGGAAGATGGCGCTGCTCACGCTCGACTCCGGCGACCCGCGCCGGCCGTTCGTCCTCGGCCAGCCGGGCCTGGCCGACCTGGAGGCGGCCCTGGACCGCGCCGAGGCGCTCGTGCGCGACGAAGGCGTCGTCGCGCTCGGTGTGACCGGGGTGAACCACGTGTTCTGCGCCGGGGCCGACCTCAAGGCGGTCGCCTCCATCGGCGACCTCGAGGACAGCCGCGCCGTCGGGGCCCTCGGCCACCGCGTCCTGCGCCGCTTCGCCGACGCCGGCGTCCCGACGTTCGCGTTCGTCAACGGCCTCGCCCTCGGCGGCGGGCTGGAGACGGCGCTGCACTGCACGTACCGGACGATCTCCGGCGCCGTGCGCGGCATCGGGCTGCCCGAGGCGTACCTGGGTCTCGTGCCCGGCTGGGGCGGGACGTACCTGCTCCCCCGCCTCGCGGGGCCGGACGTCGCGGTCAAGGTCGCCATCGAGAACGCGCTGGCGAACAACAAGACGCTGTCCGGGCCGCAGGCCTTCCAGGCCGGCGTCGCGGACGCCCTGTTCGAGCCGGCCGACTTCCTCGTGCAGTCGCTGCGCTGGGCCGGGACGGTCCTGCTCGGCGAGACGACGGTGGACCGTGCCGAACCCGCCGACGAGGCCACCTGGGCGGCGGCCGTCGCCCGCGGCCGGGCCGTCGCCGACGCCCGCGTGCACGGGGCTGCGCCCGCGCCGTACCGGACGCTGGACCTCCTCGAGGCCGCGCGCACGAACGACCGGGACACCCACTTCACCGCCGAGGACCAGGCGCTCGCCGACCTCGGGATCTCCCCCGAGCTCAAGGCGGGGCTGTACGCGTTCGACCTCGTGCAGCGCTACGGCCGCAAGCCGACCGGTGCGCCGCAGGTGGATCCCCGCAAGGTGACCTCGGTCGGCGTCGTCGGCGCCGGGCTCATGGCCTCCCAGCTCGCGCTGCTGTTCCTGCACCGGCTGCAGGTCCCCGTCGTCCTCACCGACGTCTCGGCCGAGCGCGTAGAGAAGGGCGTCGGGTTCGTGCGCCAGGGTGTGCAGGACCTGCTGGCCAAGGGCCGGATCTCCTCCGACACGGCCAACCGGCTGTCGGCGTCGGTGTCGGGCTCGGTCGAGAAGTCGGCCCTCGCCGACTGCGACTTCGTCATCGAGGCCGTCTTCGAGGAGATGTCCGTCAAGCAGGACGTCCTGCGCGAACTCGAACCCCTGCTGCGCGAGGACGCCGTCGTCGCCACGAACACCAGTTCCCTGTCGGTCACCGAGATGGCGTCGGTGCTGAAGAACCCCGAGCGGTTCGTCGGGTTCCACTTCTTCAACCCCGTCGCCGTCCTGCCGCTCGTCGAGGTCGTGCGGACGGAGACGACCGACGACGTCGCGCTGGCCACGGCGTTCGCGGTGGGACGCAAGCTGAAGAAGACGTGCGTGCTCGTCCGGGACGCCCCGGCGTTCGTCGTGAACCGCATCTCCACGCGCATGTTCGACGAGGTCGTCAAGGCCGTCGACGCGGGCACGCCGCTGCTGGACGTCGAGCACAGCCTGGACGAGCTGGGACTCCCGATGACCCCGTTCCGGCTGGGGCACTTCGTCGGCCCGGCGGTCATGCTGCACGTCCACGAGACGCTGGCCGCCGCGTTCCCCGACCGCTACACGGTCTCGGACAACCTGCGGCGCTGGGTCGAGGCGGGCGGGCCGGAACTGGTCACCCCGAAGGGCCCGGTCGCGCTGACCGGCGCCCACGAGGGCCTGTTCCGGACCGGGGACTCCCCGCTGACGCGCGAGGAGGTCCTGCGCACCGTGCAGGACGCCCTGGCCGACGAGATCCGCCGCGTCCTCGACGAGGGCGTCGTCGCGGGTCCCGAGGACGTCGACGTGTGCCTCGTCCTGGGCACGGGTCACCCGCTGTTCACGGGTGGGATCACGCCGTACCTCGACCGGGTCGGCGCGAGCGAGCGGGTCACCGGACGCCGCTTCCACCAGGGCTGAGGAGCCCGACCCCCGACGGCCGGCTGCGCGGTGACACCCCTCCCGCGCAGCCGGTCAGCACGTCCTGCACCCGGACGGGTCAAGACCGGCCCCGCGCACGTCGACGTCTGAGGAGACCCTCGAGCAGCGGGGGCCGACCCCGGAGGGCAGGACCGTGCGCAGCATCAGGACGCGACTCGTCGCGAGCACCTCGGCGATGGTCGTCACCACGCTGACGCTCCTCGTCGTCGTCGTGACGGCCAGGAGCGACGCGTTCGGGCAGGAGCAGGCCACCCGCTACACCTCGCAGCTGGCCCAGACCACGGCCGCGCAGGTGCAGCAGGAGCTCGCCGGCGCCGTCCGCACGGTGTCGGACGTCGCGGACTCGATGGCCTCCCTGCACCAGCAGGGCGTCCTGACCCGCCCCGCCGCCACCGACCTCGTGCGCGCCGGGCTCGCCGCGCACCCGGAGTTCGTGGGCATGGGCACCGGCTGGGAACCGAACGCCCTCGACGGCCAGGACGCACGCTTCGCCGGCACCCCCGAGAGCGACGCCAGCGGCCGCCTCATCCCCTACTGGTTCCGCAGCGGCAGCACGCTGGCCGTGACCCCGCTCACCGACCTCGACGACCCGGCCAAGAGCGCCTGGTACTGGACGCCGAAGCAGACCGGGAAGGTCTACTTCACCGAGCCGTACGAGTACGAGGTCGACGGCAAGACGGTCCTCATGTCGACGGCGGCGGCGCCCGTCCTGGACGGGACCACCGTCCTCGGCGTCGTGACGGCCGACCTGGCGCTGACGAGCCTGACGGCCTCGATGGCCGAGGTGAAGCCCTACGGCACGGGGTACGCGTCGCTGCTGACCGACGCGGGCACCGTCGTCACCCACCCCGACGCCGAGCGCCTCGGCAAGGCCGCCGCGGAGGCGACGAAGACCCTTGCGCTGTCCGCGACGACGTCGGGGCAGCCGCGCACCGCCACCCGCACCGACGACGTCCTGGGGCGCGAGGCCCTCGTCGCCGTCGCGCCGGTGCGCGTGGACGACACCCAGACGTGGACGCTGCTCGTCAGCGCGCCGGTGTCCTCCGCGCTGGCCGCCAGCCACTCGCTGCGCACCACGACCGTGGTCCTCGGTCTGCTCGCGGTGCTGCTCGCCGGAGTCGTCAGCTGGTTCATCGGGACCGGCATCGGCCGGCCGGTGCGCCGCCTGCGCGACAGCCTCGCCGAGATCGCCGACGGGGACGGTGACCTCACCAAGCGGGTCGACGCCTCCCGCCGCGACGAGCTCGGGGAGCTCGGCGCCGCCTTCAACCGGTTCGCCGAGTCGATCGCCGGGACCGTCCGCGAGGTGGGCGCCGAGGCCGACGTCCTGAACTCCGCGGCCGGCCGGCTCGACCGGACCAGCCGCGCGCTGGGTTCGGACGTGGCCGAGACCGCGCAGCGCTCCGGGCTCGTGGCCGAGCAGGCCGACGCGGCCAGCGGCGAGGTCACCGGCATCGCCGCGGCCGCCGAGGAGATGGGCGCCAGCATCTCCGAGATCGCCCGCGGCACGCACGAGGCCGCCCGCATCGCCGCCGAGGCCGTGGACGTGGCCCGGTCGACCGAGCAGGCCGTCTCGACGTTGTCCTCCAGCTCCGCCGAGATCAGCGAGATCGTCGCGGCCATCACCTCGATCGCCCAGCAGACGAACCTGCTGGCCCTCAACGCGACCATCGAGGCCGCCCGCGCCGGGGACGCCGGCAAGGGGTTCGCCGTCGTCGCCGGGGAGGTCAAGGAGCTCAGCACCCAGACGGCACGGGCCACCGAGGACATCGAACGCAAGATCGCTGCGCTGCAGCAGGACGTGCAGCAGGCCGCGTCGTCGGTCGCGCACATCGGGACCGTCGTGGACCGCCTCGACGAGATCCAGGCGACGGTCGCGGCCGCCGTCGAGGAGCAGTCGGCCGTCACCGGGGAACTCGCCGGCGGCGTCTCGCGGGCCGCCTCGGCGACCCGGACCATCGCCGGCACGATCGGGGAGGTCGCGCAGGTCGCCGAGCGGACCACCGCGAGCGCGACGGAGACGGACGCGTGCGCGCGTCAGGTCGCCGACACCGCCGACCACGTGCGCGCGCTCATGGGGCGCTTCAAGGTCTGACTCCCCCGCCCCGGGCGGTGCGCCCGGGGACGGAGGAGCGCGCGCCGTCAGGTGAAGCTGGACACGCCCGTGAGGTGACGCCCGACGATGAGGGTCTGGATCGACTCCGTGCCCTCGTAGGTGTGCAGCGCCTCGACGTCGGCCATGTGGCGGGCGACGCGGTGCTCCAGGAGGATCCCGTTGCCGCCGAGCAGGTCGCGCGCCATCGCCGTCACGGCACGCGCCTTGCGGGTCGCGTTGACCTTGGCCAGCGAGGCCTGGGTGTCCGTGAGGCGCCCGGCGTCGGCGAGCTTGCCCACCCGCAGGCAGAACAACTGCATGGCCGTGACCTCGGCGAGCATCTGCACGAGCTTGTCCTGCACGAGCTGGAAGCTCGCCAGCGGCTGCCCGAACTGCTTGCGCTCCAGGGAGTAGGCCAGCGCCGTCTCGTAGGCCGCGGTCGCGTGCCCGAGCGCGCCCCAGGCGATGCCGGCGCGGGTCGCGGACAGGACGCGGCCGGTGTCGCGGAAGCTGCGCGCGCCGGGCAGCTTGTTCGCCGCCGGCACCCGGACCCCTTCGAGCGTGATGGCCGCGTTGTGGATCGCGCGCAGCGACGCCTTGCCCTCGATGACGGTCGCCTCGTACCCGGGCGTCCCGCGCTCGACGAGGAACCCCTGGACCTGACCGTCCTCCCCGCGGGCCCACACGACGCAGACGTCGCAGACGGTCCCGAACCCGATCCAGCGCTTGGCGCCGTCGAGGACGTACTCGTCGCCGTCCCTGCGCGCCGTGGTCCCCAGGGCGACGGCGTCGGAACCGTGGTCGGGTTCGGTGAGGCCGAACGCACCGAGCACCTCCAGCCGCGCCATGGGCGGCAGCCAGCGCTCCTTCTGCTCCTCCGAACCGAGGAACTCGATGGAGCGCATGGCCAGCCCCGCCTGCACCCCGAGCATGGTGGCGAAGCTGCCGTCACCGCGGGACAGTTCCATGGTCACCAGGCCGGCGGCGGTGTGGCTGAGCCGCGGGACGCCCGGTCCCTCGAGCCCGTCGCCGACGAGGTTCAGCTGCCCGTACTCCTTGAGCAGCTCCATGGGCATCTCGGCCCGTTCCCAGTACCCACCGGCGACCGGGATGACCTTCTCGTCGACGAAGGAGCGGACGGTCGCCCACACCTCGCGTTCGGCGTCGGTGAGGTCCGCGGCGATCTCGTAGTAGTCGACGCCCGTGGGGACCGTGTCGCTGGAGGTGCTGGTGCTCGCGTGCTGGGGGGTGCTCATGCCGGGGAGTCCTCCGTCCGTGCAGGGGGTGTGATCTCGCGCTTGAGGATCTTGCCCGTGGGGCCCTTGGGGAGCTCGGACACGATCCAGACCCGCCGCGGGTACTTGTAGGCGGCGAGCTGGGCCTTGACGTGCTGCTGCAGTTCCTCCGGGGTGGCGGACGCGCCCTGCTTCAGGACCACCGCCGCCCCGATCTCCTCGCCCACCAGGGGGTCGGGGAAACCCACGACGGCCGCCTGCTCGACGGCCGGGTGCTCGTAGAGGACCTCCTCGACCTCGCGCGGGTACACGTTGTAGCCGCCGCGGTCGATCATGTCCTTGGCCCGGTCGACGATCGTGTAGTACCCGTCGGCGTCCCGGGTGGCGAGGTCACCGCTGCGGAACCAGCCGTCGGTGATCGCCTGGGCCGTGGCGCTCTCGTTGCGCCAGTAGCCCTTCATGACGTTCTCGCCCTTGATGACGATCTCGCCGACCTCCCCGGGTGCGACCGCGGAACCGTCGGCGGAGCGCAGGTCCATCTCGCACCCGCGGACGGGGACGCCGATCGTGCCGGGTTTGCGCGGGACGTCGGGCAGGTTGAAGGAGGCGACGGGCGAGGTCTCGGACAGGCCGTAGCCCTCGAGGATCATCACGCCGTACTTCTCCTCGAAACCCCGCAGCACCTCGACGGGCAGCGACGCCCCGCCCGAGACGCAGGACCGCCAGGAGGACAGGTCCCGCTGGTCCGCGGTGGGTTCGTTGAGCATCGCCACGTACATCGTGGGGACCCCGGCGAAGTGGGTGACGCGGTCGCGTTCGACGACCGCGAGCGCCGCCTCGGCGGTGAACCGGGGCAGCAGCGTCATGGTCCGGCCCGCCACGAGGGCGGTGTTCATGGCGCAGGTCTGGCCGAACGCGTGGAACAGCGGCAGCGCGCCGAGGATCACGTCGCCCTCGTCCATCTGGACGAGGGACTCCTGCGACGTCACCGCGTTGCTGACGAGGTTGTGGTGGGTGAGTTCGGCGCCCTTGGGTGCCCCCGTCGTCCCGGAGGTGTAGAGGATGACGGCGGTGTCCTGCGGGTCGGGGTCCAGCAGGTCGGCGGCGGGGTCGGGCTCGACGGAGGCGAGCAGGGCCGCGGTCGCGGACGGTTCGACCTCCACGACGCGGGTGGGCGTCCCGACGGCACCGGCGTGCGCCGCCTCGGCCACGGCGTGCCAGACGAGGGCGAGGACGGCCCCGGAGTCGGTGAAGTGGTGGTTCACCTCCCGGCCGCGCAGCAGCGGGTTCATCGGCACGACGACCCCTCCGGCGCGCAGGATCCCGTGGTAGAGCACCGGGAAGTGCGGGACGTTGGGGGCGATGAGGGCGACCCGGTCCCCCCGCCGGACGCCCTGCGCGCGCAGCAGCGCGGCGACGCGCGCGGTGGCGTCGTCGAGGGCGCGCCACGTGAGGGCGTGGTCGTCGAGCCGGACCGCGACGCCGTCGGGACGGGCGCGGGCGTGCTCGGTGAGGATGCTGGCGAAGCTCTGCATGGCGTTCTCCTGCGGACGTCGTCGTCGCTGGTTGCGTGCAGCTTCGCACACGTCAGGCCGCGGAGTGCACCGACCCCGCGCCGCGGTCGGCCGTCCGGGTGCAGGCCCGCCCCGCGTGCTTGGCCGCGTACAGCGCGGTGTCGGCGCGGGCGACGAGGGCGTCCAGCGGTTCGGCGCCGTCCCAGACCGCCAGCCCCGCCGAGAACGACTGCCCCTGCGGGACGACGGCGCGCAGGTCGGCCAGCAGCCGTTCCATCCGCGCCGGGGTGATGCCGGCCGCGAGGACGGCGAACTCCTCCCCGCCCCAGCGGGCCAGGGCGACCCCGGTGCCCGCGAGCGCCGTCCGCCACGCCGTCGCGGCGCCCACGAGCAGGCGGTCGCCCGCGGGGTGGCCGTGGGTGTCGTTGAAGACCTTGAAGCGGTCGAGGTCGAGGAGTCCGACGACGAGGTGGGTGTCGTCGAGCTGGGCCCGGTCGCCCAGGCGCTGCAGCTCGGCGCCGGCGCTGCGGCGGTTGAGCAGACCCGTCAGGGGGTCGGTGCGGGCGAGGTCGGCGAGCTGGGCGGCCTGCTCGCGGACGCGACCGAGCAGGGCGTGCATGCGCAGGACGACGAGCAGGAACAGGACGGTCGAGCCGGCGACGACGGCCCAGACCTGCGGCGGCAGCCCCAGCAGCAGCTGCAGGGCGAGCGTGGCGGGCGCGAGCAGGCTGGCCCCCGTCAGCACGAGCAGCCGGCCGGTGGAGAACTCGGTGGCCCCCTGGGTGGGGGCCGGGTCGGACAGGCGGCGCATCGAGGGGTGCAGCGCGGCGGTCCCCCACAGCACGTACGACGCCTGCCACAGCCAGTCGAACCCGGACCCGTCGTAGGAGCCGAACGACGTCGCGTACTGGTAGACGGAGTCGGCCACGAGCATGACGACGGCGGCCGAGGCGAGCAGGCGGAAGGCGAGCGACCGGTGCCCGGCGGCGGCGAAGACGCGCACGAGGGCGCCGAGCACGACGACGTCGCCCAGCGGGTAGGCCACGGAGACGGCGGCGCCGAGGGGGTCGGCGCCGAACCCGCTCAGCGTGGGCGCGATGAGGAAGGTCCACGACAGCAACCCGCAGCCGACCACGAGGATGGCCGCGTCGATGCCGCCCTCGACGTCGCGGCCGGGACGGGCCTGCTTCGCCAACCGCAGCAGGGCGGCGGCGAGCAGGGGGTAGGCGGCGACGTAGAAGACGTCGGAGGGCCCGGGGAAGCCGCGCAGGTCCAGCACCCACCAGCAGAGCCAGTACGCGACGTCGCCGAGCGCCCACGCGCCCAGGCCCGCGGCGAGCAGCCACCACGCGGACGCCCGCTGCGGGCGGTGCAGCCGGGCCCCGACGGCCGTGGCGATGCCCGCCCCGCAGCTCGTGACGACGAAGAGGCCGTCGTGGACGGGTCCCTGCGGCACGACCTGCACGGTGAGGGCGACCAGGCCGCCGAGGAGCGCGTAGGCGCGCCACGGGGACCGCAGTCCCCGCACGCTCCGCCGCCACCACTCCACGGTCAGCGATCGGCGCGGGCGGGCCGTGGCTTCAGCTCCGCTGCGCAGGTTCCGCCGAACGGCGCACCTGCCGGGCGGGGACCGCGGGGACGAGGGGGACCGCGGGCGCGGCGTCCGGCGCCACGGCCGTCGCCACCGGGTCCGGGGCCCAGCAGGTGCGGTCCCGCCCCGCCGCCTTGGCGGCGTAGAGGGCCTCGTCGGCGGTGGCGACGAGGGTCGCGACGTCCCCACCGGCGCCGGGGTCCCGGCGGGCGGCGCCGGCCGAGAACGTGCGGCCCTCGGGGACGACGTCGCGCATCCGGTCCAGGAGGGCCTCGACCGCGGGCCGGTCCACACCGGCGAGGACGACGAGGAACTCCTCCCCGCCCCAGCGGGCCAGCTGGGCGCCCGTGCCGGCGAGGACCTCACCCCAGGCGCGGGCGGCGCCGACGAGCAGCCGGTCCCCCGCGGGGTGGCCGTGCGTGTCGTTGAACGCCTTGAAGTGGTCGAGGTCGAGGAGGACGACGACGAGGTCGGAGCCCTCCTGGGCGCACCGGCTCAGCATCCGCTGGAGCACGGCGTCGCCGCTGCGGCGGTTGAGCAGACCCGTCAGCGGGTCGGTGCGGGCGAGCGCGCTGAGCTGCTCGGCCTGCACGCGCAGCCGGCGCAGCAGGGTCCACATCCTGGCCACGACCAGGAGGAACAGGACCGCGGACGTGATGGCCACCGCCCACGAGGAGGGGTGCCGCTGCAGCAGGAGCTGCAGCGTGAGGGTCGCCGGCGCCAGGAGGCTCGCACCGGCCAGGAGCAGCAGGCGGCCGCCGCCGAGCTCGCCGCGGCCCGTGCCGGGGCCGGGGTCCGAGAGCCGGCGCATCGAGGGGTGCAGCGCGCAGGCCCCCCACAACAGGTACCCGACCAGCCAGGCCGGGTCCAGGGCCGAACCGTCGTAGCCGACGGCCGCGTAGGCGAGCTGGTAGGAGGCGTCGGCGACGAGCATGCTCACCGCGGCGGCGCACAGCATGACGAAGCTCGGCGACCGGGCCCCGGCGGCCGAGGTGAGGCGCACGAGCATCGCGAGGACGAAGACGTCGGCCACCGGGTACGCGGCCGAGACCGCGCCGCCCAGGAGGTCGTCGGACAGGGTCTGCAGCGCCGGGGCGAGCAGGAACACCCAGCTCAGCAACCCGGCCCCGACGGCGAGGATCGTGGCGTCGATGACGCCCTCGACGTCACGTCCGGGGCGGGCCTTGCGGGCCAGCGCCAGCAGCGACAGGCCCAGCAGGGGGTAGGCGAGCAGGTAGGCGACGTCCGGCGGGGCCGGGTACGCCTGCGAGCCGCCGACGTCGTAGACGAGGACGTACGACACGTCGCCGACGCCCCAGCAGGCCATGCCCGCCGCCATGGCCCACCAGGCGCCTGGCTGGACGGGCCGGTGGACGCGGACGCCGACGGCGATGGCGACGGCGCAGCTGCAGGACACGGCGGCCAGCAGGGCGTCGTGCAGGGTGCCGCTCGTCAGCAGGCAGGCCACCGCCACCGCCCCGCCGAGCAGGAGGTATCCCGCCCACAGGGGCGGACGGCGCGGGACGTGGCTCACCGGGTGAACATCGGCTGTCACGGGGGTGTGCCTGACTGGGCCGTCCGGGGGTCTCCGGACGGCCTGCGGACCGGCTGCGTCGGTGCGGGATGATGGAGGCATGTCCGACGCCACCACCCCCTCCCCCGACGGCGCCGCCGCCGCGCCGGCTCCCTTCCGCGCGACCACCGCTCCCGGCGTCGAGGTACCCGACCGTCCGACGGTCGACGGGCTGGAGGAGCGCTGGGCCCCCGCGTGGCAGGACCAGGGCACCTACGCCTTCGACCGTTCCGCGCAGCGCGCCGACGTGTACTCCATCGACACCCCGCCGCCGACCGTGTCCGGGTCGCTGCACGTGGGGCACGTCTTCAGCTACACGCACACCGACGTCGTCGCCCGCTTCCAGCGCATGCGCGGCAAGTCCGTCTTCTACCCGATGGGCTGGGACGACAACGGCCTGCCCACCGAGCGGCGCGTGCAGAACTACTACGGCGTCCGCTGCGACCCGACGCTGCCGTACGACGCCTCGTTCGTGCCGCCGGAGAAGGCGCCGAAGAACGACCGCGACTTCGTCCAGGTCTCCCGGCGCAACTTCGTCGAGCTGTGCGACCGGCTGACGGCCGAGGACGAGCAGGTCTTCGAGTCGCTGTGGCGGCGCCTGGGTCTGTCGGTCGACTGGTCGCACACCTACTCGACGATCTCGGCGACCTCACGGGCGACGGCCCAGCGCGCGTTCCTGCGCAACCTGGCCCGCGGCGAGGCGTACACGGCCGAGGCGCCGACGCTGTGGGACACGACGTTCCGCACGGCGGTCGCGCAGGCCGAGCTGGAGGACAAGGACACCGAGGGCGCCTACCACCGGCTCGGCTTCCAGCCCACCGCCGGCGGCGACCCCGTCTTCATCGAGACGACGCGCCCCGTGCTGCTGCCCGCGTGCGTCGCCCTCGTGGCCCACCCCGACGACGAGCGCTACCAGCCACTGTTCGGCACGACGGTGCGCACGCCGCTGTTCGGCGTCGAGGTGCCCGTCGTGGCCCACAAGCTCGCCGACCCCGAGAAGGGGTCCGGCATCGCGATGATCTGCACCTTCGGCGACACGACCGACATCACGTGGTGGCGCGAGCTGCAGCTGCCCAACCGCGCCGTGATCGGCCGCGACGGCCGGCTGCTGCGCGAGACGCCGGCGTGGCTGTCCGGGGCGGGCGCGGAGTTCTACGCCACGCTGGCCGGCCAGACGGTGTTCTCGGCGCAGAAGGCGATCGTCGAGGCCCTGCAGGCCTCCGGCGACATGGTCGGGGAGCCGAAGCGGATCACCCACCCGGTGAAGTTCTACGAGAAGGGCGACCGCCCGCTCGAGATCGTCTCGACCCGCCAGTGGTACCTGCGCAACGGCGGCCGCGACACGGGTCTGCGCTCGGACCTGCTCGCGCGCGGCGGGGAACTCGCCTGGCACCCCGAGCACATGAAGCACCGGTACGACCACTGGGTGTCCGGGCTCAACGGCGACTGGCTGATCTCCCGGCAGCGGTTCTTCGGCGTGCCGTTCCCCGTCTGGTACCCCCTGGACGCCGACGGCGAACCCGTCTACGACTCCCCCGTCGTGCCCGACGAGGCCGCGCTGCCGGTCGACCCGGCGGCCGAACCGGCGCCGGGCTACACCGAGGACCAGCGCGGCGTGCCGGGCGGTTTCGCGGCCGACCCCGACGTCATGGACACGTGGGCGACGTCGTCGCTGACCCCGCTGCTGGCCGGTGGGTGGGAACGCGACGAGGACCTGTTCTCCCGCGTGTACCCGATGGACCTGCGCCCGCAGGGCCAGGACATCATCCGCACCTGGCTGTTCTCCACCGTCGTGCGCTCGCACCTGGAGTTCGACGGGCTGCCGTGGGCGCGGACCGCGCTGTCGGGGTGGATCCTCGACCCGGACCGCAAGAAGATGTCGAAGTCCAAGGGCAACGTCGTGACGCCGCTGGCGCTGCTGGAGGAGTTCGGCTCCGACGCGGTGCGCTACTGGGCCGCGTCCTCGCGGCTCGGCACGGACGCGACGTTCGACACCGGGCAGATGAAGATCGGCCGCCGGCTGGCCATGAAGCTGCTCAACGCCTCGAAGTTCGTGCTCGGCCTCGGCGTCGAACGCGGCACCGCCGCGGACCCGGAGGCCGTGACCGAACCGATCGACGCCGGTGTCCTCGCGGGGCTGGCGACCGTGGTCGCGCAGGCGACCGACGCGTTCGAGCGCTACGACCACGCCACCGCCCTCGACGTCACCGAGAAGTTCTTCTGGAACTTCTGCGACGACTGGGTGGAACTGGTCAAGGACCGCGCCTACGGCTCCCGCGGTGAGGGACCGGCGGCCTCCGCGCGGGCGACGGCGGCACTGACCCTGCGGACGCTGCTGCGGCTGTTCGCGCCGTTCCTGCCCTACGCGGCCGAGGAGGTCTGGTCGTGGTGGCAGGACGGTTCCGTCCACACCGCACCGTGGCCGACGACCTCCGAGCTCGGGGCCCGTGCCTCCGATGGGGACGCGGGCACCAGCCTCGTGCTCCCCGCTGCGGGGCAGGCGCTCTCGGCGCTGCGGAAGGTCAAGAGCGAGGCGAAGGTCTCGCAGAAGACGCCGCTCACGGCGGCGACGATCTCCGGCCCGGCGCACCTCGTCGAGGCGGGCCGCCGGGCGGAGGCCGACGTCCTCGCGGCCTCGCGGGCGGCGTCGATCGAGTGGGCCGTCGTCGAGGGGGCCGAGGGCCTCACCGCCGTCGCGGAGATCGCGCCGACCGAGGGCTGACGCACCGCGGCCCCGCTCTCCCGGGAGGAGGGCGGGGCCGTGGTCAGCGTGGGGCCGGTGGGGTCAGCGCTCGACGGTGCCCGCGATGAACGCCTCGACGCCGGCGCGGCCGGACTCGTCGTCGCGCTGCTGCGGCGGGGACTTCATGAAGTAGGCCGACGGGGACAGCAGCGGGCCGCCGATCCCCCGGTCCAGGCCGATCTTGGCGGCGCGGACGGCGTCGATGATGACGCCCGCGGAGTTCGGGGAGTCCCAGACCTCGAGCTTGTACTCCAGGTTCAGCGGCACGTCCCCGAACGCCTTGCCCTCCAGGCGGACGTAGGCCCACTTGCGGTCGTCGAGCCACTGGACGTAGTCGCTGGGGCCGATGTGGACGTTGCGGGTGCCGAAGTCGGCCTCGACGTTGGAGGTGACGGCCTGCGTCTTGGAGATCTTCTTGGACTCCAGGCGGTCCCGCTCCAGCATGTTCTTGAAGTCCATGTTGCCGCCGACGTTCAGCTGGTAGGTCCGCTCCAGCTTGATGCCGCGGTCCTCGAGCAGCTTGGCCAGGACGCGGTGGGTGATGGTCGCGCCGACCTGGGACTTGATGTCGTCGCCGACGATCGGGACCCCGGCGTCGGTGAACTTCTGCGCCCACTCGGGGGTGCCGGCGATGAAGACGGGGAGCGCGTTGACGAAGGCGACCTTCGCGTCGATCGCGCACTGGGCGTAGAACTCCGCGGCGTCCTGGGACCCCACGGGCAGGTAGCAGACGAGGACGTCCGCGCGCGCCTCGCGCAGGGCGGCGACGACGTCGACCGGTTCGGCCGCCGATTCGCTGATCGTCTCGCGGTAGTACTTCCCCAGGCCGTCGAGGGTGTGCCCGCGCTGCACCGTCACACCGGTGGTGGGGACGTCGCAGATCTTCACCGTGTTGTTCTCCGACGCGCCGATCGCGTCGGCCAGGTCCAGACCGACCTTCTTGTCGTCGACGTCGAACGCGGCGACGAACTCCACGTCGCGCACGTGGTACTCGCCGAACTGCACGTGCATGAGCCCGGGGACGGACTGCGAAGGGTCGGCGTCGCGGTAGTAGTGCACGCCCTGGACGAGCGAGGCGGCGCAGTTGCCGACGCCGACGATCGCGACGCGGATGGGACCGGCCATCAGGGGGTCTCCTTCGGGGTGGGGATCGGGGTGGGACTCGGGTGGTGTTCGGCGGTGATGAGTCGTTCGAGCCAGTCGACCTCGCTGCGCACGGTCTCCACGCCGTGCCGCTGGGCCTCCAGGGCGTAGACGTCGAGCTGGGTCTGGGTGCGCTCGATGGAGCGGTTCATCTGCTCCAGTCGTTCGAGCAGGCGGGCGCGACGGCCCTCGAGGATGCGCAGCCGGGTGCGGGGTGCCACCCGGCCGAAGAGCGCGAAGTGGACGCCGAACGCGTCGTCCTCCCACGCCTCCGGGCCCGACTCCTCGAGCATGTCGGCGAGCCGGTCGCGGCCGTGCGCGGTGATCTCGTAGACGACGCGGGCCCGCTTGGGGCTGATGGTGCCCGGGAGCCGCTGCTCGGTGGTCTCGGTGATGCAGCCGCCGGCCTGCAGGGCGCGCAGCGCGGGGTAGAGCGTCCCGTAGCTGAGGGCGCGGAAGACGCCCAGCCGCTGGTCGAGGCGCTTGCGCACCTCGTACCCGTGCATCGGACCGTCGGCCAGCAACGCCAGGACGGCCAGCAGGACCACGTCACCACGCTTGCGGACCACGGACCAGCTCCTTCAGACACGACTCGATGCATCGGTTCGATGCATCTGCCCGGGACATTAGGGGGTGCTCGCGCCGTCCGACAACCCCGGACGCCCCGGCGCGCCGCGGGTCCGTCCTGCGCCGGGCCTGCGGGCCGGTAGGTTCCGGGGATGGTCAGTGGCCCTGCTGAAGCGCTGGAACGCGAACTCGCCGTGCTCTTGCGGCGCTCACGCGCCATCAACCGGGAGACCGCGCGCAGCGTGCACCCCGACCTGGAACCGGAGGCCTACAGCCTGCTGGTGCGCCTCGACGACGTCGGGGAGTCCCGCCCCTCGGACCTGGCGACCTTCTTCGGCATCGGCAAGCCCACGCTGTCCCGGCAGGTCCAACTGCTGGAGCGCCTCGGCCTCGTCAGCCGCGAGGCCGACCCGACCGACGGGCGGGCCGTCAAGCTGACCCTCTCCCCCGACGGCCTGGAGAAGGTCCACGCCGCCCGCGCCGCGCGCCGGCAGCGGCTGCACACCCGCCTCGAGGGCTGGCCCGAGGGCGACATGACGGCGCTCGCCGACCTCCTGCACCGCCTCAACTCGGCCATCTGAGCCCCGCCGGGACCGCCCGGCGCCTCCCTCTGCGAGCCCGCACCCCGCTCCGGGTGCGGGCTCGCTCGACGTGGGCCACCCTCGGGTTGCATGGAGCAACCAATCCTCGTATGGTTGCTTGCACACACCAACCGAGTCGTCACCCGAGGTCGTCATGGCCACACCCCACGCGTGCGCCGCGCTCGTCGACGTGTTCCCGGACCTGCTCCGGACCCGTCGCGCGCTGGTCGGCACGCAGAACACGCCGGCGATCGTCGCCCTGACGGTCGTCCTCCAGCACGGACCGCTGCGCATCAGCGAGGTCGCCGACCACCTGGCGCTGGACCTGTCGACGGTCAGCCGCCAGATCAGCCACCTCAAGCAGCGCGGTCTGCTGACCTCCTCCCCCGACCCGGCCGACGGTCGCTCCCAGCGGCTGAGCGTCACCCCGGCCGGCCTCGAGGAGCTGCGGACGGTGCGCCGTGCCGTCGTCGACCGGCTCGTCGACCACCTCGACGGCTGGGGGGACGACGAGGTCGAGCACCTGACCCGCCTCCTCGGCCGGCTCACCGGGACCGAGCCACCACCGGAGACCGTCGACCTCACCGACCACCAGTCCAGCCCGACCCGCCACGAGATGCAGTTGCAGGGGAACGCATGAGCACCACGACCGACGTCCACGCGACGTCCAGCACGGCCACCGGACCCGGTGGCACCCCGAAGATGACCCACGCGCAGATCCTCGAGGCGCTCTCGGGGCTGCTGCTGGGCATGTTCGTCGCCATCCTGTCCTCGACCGTCGTCTCGAACGCGCTGCCGCGCATCGTGAGCGACCTCAAGGGCACCGAGTCCGGCTACACCTGGGTCGTCACGGCGGCGCTGCTCGCCACCACGATCTCGACCCCGATCTGGGGCAAGCTGTCCGACCTCTTCTCCAAGAAGCTGCTCGTCCAGATCGCCCTCGTCATCTTCGTCGTCGCCTCGGCCATCGCCGGGCTGTCGACGAGCATGGGCATGCTCATCACGCTGCGCGTGTTCCAGGGCCTCGGCGGCGGCGGTCTGCTCGCGCTGGCGCAGGTCATCCTGGCCTCGATGGTGAGCCCCCGGGAGCGCGGCCGGTACTCCGGCTACCTCGGCGCCACCTTCGCCCTGGCGACCGTCGGCGGCCCGCTCATCGGCGGGGTGCTCACCGAGCACCTGTCGTGGCACTGGTGCTTCTACGTCGGGATCCCGTTCGCGGTCATCGCGTTCATCGTCCTGCAGACCCGCCTGAAGCTGCCCGAGCAGCCCAAGCGCGCGGTCTCCATCGACTACCTCGGCGCGACCCTGCTGGCCGCCGGCATCTCCGCCCTGCTGATCTGGGTCTCCCTGGCCGGCACGCAGTTCGACTGGGCCTCGTGGTGGACCGTCGGCCTCGTCGCGGCCGGTGTCGTCCTGCTGGGCCTGGCCGTGCTCGCCGAGCACCGCGCCAAGGAGCCGATCGTCCCGCTGAAGTTCTTCCGCAACCCGACGATCGCGCTGTCGGCCGCGGCCAGCCTCTTCGTCGGTGTCGCCATGTTCGGCGCCACCATCTTCCTCAGCCAGTACTTCCAGCTCGCCCGCGGCGAGTCCCCGACCATGGCCGGCGTCATGACCATCCCGATGATCGTCGGGCTGTTCCTCGCCTCCACCGTCGCCGGGCAGTTCATCACCCGCACCGGCCGCTGGAAGGGCTGGCTCGTCACCGGCGGTGTGCTGCTGACCGCGGGCCTCGGCCTCATGGGCACCATCGAGTACGACACGAACTACTGGGTCGTCGCCCCGTTCATGGCCCTCATCGGCCTGGGCGTCGGCATGATGATGCAGAACCTCGTCCTGGCCGTGCAGAACGTCGCGGACCCGCGCGACCTCGGCTCGGCCAGCTCCTTCGTCGCCTTCGCCCGCAGCCTCGGTGGGGCCATCGGGGTCTCCGCGCTCGGTGCCGTCCTCGGCCACCGGGTCACCGACCACCTCGAGAGCGGCCTGCGCGCCGCCCGCATCGACCCGGGCCAGGCCCTGTCCTCGATGGGCTCCTCGACCGGCGTGCCGGACCTGGGCGCCATCCCCGAGCCCGTGCGCTCCATCGTGCAGTCGGCGTACGGCTCCTCCATCGCGGACGTCTTCCTCATCGCCGCCCCGTTCGCGCTCGTCGCGTTCCTCATCACGCTGTTCTTCAAGGAGCGCGCGCTGCGCACCGGCGACGAGACCTCGCAGACCCCCGAGGCCACGCAGACGCCGGACGCCACGACCCGCACCGCGGCCACGGCCGTCACGGCCACGACGGGCCAGGAGGGCGTCGGCAGTGCGAGGATCGGCACCGCGACGGTGAACGGCCACCCGCACCCCGACCGGGAGGAGATCCCCAGCGTGCCCGCCCAGCCCTCGCGCACCGACGCCGGTCTCACCGTGTCCGGCACGGTCCGCCACCACGACCGCCGGCCGCTGCCGGGTGCCGTCGTGACCCTCGCCGACCAGTCCGGTCAGCAGGTCGCCCGCACCAGCACCCGCGAGGACGGCGGGTACACGCTCGAGCTGCCCACCGGCGGCACGTACCTGCTCATCGTCGCCGCGGCCCACGTGGCCCCCTCCGCCACGCTCGTCGGCGTCGGGGACAGCTCGGTCACCCGCGACGTCGTCCTGTCCGGCCGCTCGGCCATCACCGGCCGCGTCCTGACCCACGCGCTGCCCGACGACTTCGGCGCGGGCCACGACGGCCGCACGACGGGCGTCCACGGGGCCCTGGTGACCCTGACGGACGTCACCGGCGAGGTCGTCGGCTCCACCCGCAGCGACGACGGCGGCGGCTACTCCTTCGACCAGCTCATGGGCGGCACCTACGTGCTGACCGCGCAGAGCGAGTCGCACCGGCCGCTGGCCCGCAGCATCGAGGTCCCCGACTCCGGGGCCCTGGCCTGCGACCTCGTCCTCACCGGCGGGGGCCGCCTCACCGGCACCGTCGTCGCCGCCAGCGACGGCCGCGTCCTGCGCGAGGCGACCGTCACGCTCGTGGACGCCGACGGCGAGGTCGTCGGGTCGGTCGTCACGAGCGCCGACGGCAGCTACTCCTTCGAGGACCTCGCCGGCGGCCACTACACGCTGACCGCCGCCGGGTACGCCCCCGTCGCCACGTCCGTCGACGTCGAGGAGGACACCGTGTCCGCCGCCCAGATCACGCTCGGCGCCCGCGACGCCGGCGCCACGCTGGACCTGACCCGGTTCGAGTCCCGCTCGGAGCAGCGGTGAGCCCGGACCCGGCGGCGCCCTCGCACCTCGCCGGCGGCCCGGCCGGCACCACCTCCGGGGTGACCGGGGAGGGGCGGGTCCTCGACCGCGAGGGCTGGCCCGTCACGGGGGCGTCGGTGACGCTCCTGGGGGCCGACGGCTCCCAGGTCGCCCGCGCCGTCACCGGCCGCGACGGCGGCTTCGCCCTCCTCGGGGTGCCCGCGGGGGCGGCGACCATGCTCGTCGCCGCCGCGGCCCACGAACCACGGGCCACGAGCGTCGTCGTCCCCGGCGGGGGCGCCTGGCGCATCGGCGAGGTCCGGCTGCGGCGCCAGGGCGGCAGCGACGTGCCGCCGCCCGGCGTGTGGGCCATCGACGTCACGCACTCCTCGATCTCCGCCCGGGCCCACCACCTCGGCCTGGCCGCGGTGAACGGCCGGTTCACGGGCTTCACGGGAGTCATCACGGTCCCCGAGGACGTGACGCGGGCCAGCGTGCAGGTCGAGATCGACGCGACGACGATCGACACCGGCAACGCCGTGCGCGACGAGCACCTGCGGTCGGCGGACTTCCTCGACACCGACCGCTACCCCACCCTGACCTTCTCGGCCACGGGGGTGCAGCGCGGTGCCGACGGGTGGGTCCTGTCCGGCGACCTCACGCTGCTGGCCACGACCCGGCCCGTCCAGCTGCAGCTGTCCTACGCAGGCTCCGGCCCGGATCCGTGGGGCGGCACCCGCGCCGCGTTCTCCGCGACGGCCGAGCTGCACCGCGACGACTTCAAGATGAACTGGAACCAGGCCGTCGGGATCGGCGTGGCCGTCTTCGGCACGACGCTGAAGGTCCAGATCGACGTCGAGGCCGTCCTGCAGCAGTAGGACTCCCACCCCGATACGCGAGAGCCCCGCACCCTCCGGTGCGGGGCTCTCGTGCGTCCGGGCTGCGGGGTAGGGGCGGAACGCGGAGGAGCCCCGCACCGGGTCGGTGCGGGGCTCCTCGTCGTGCGGGGTGGGTCAGGCCGACTTGTCGCGGCGCTCGCGCGGCGGCTTGCGGGCGGTGGCCTCCCGCGGCACCAGCGTCGGGTTGACGTTCTTCAGGACGACCTCGCGCGTCACCACGACGCGGGCGATGTCGTCACGGCTGGGCACGTCGAACATCACCGGGAGGAGGACCTCCTCGATGATCGCGCGTAGACCGCGGGCGCCCGTGCCGCGCAGGATGGCCTGGTCGGCCACGGCTTCGAGCGCGTCATCGGTGAACTCCAGCTCCACGCCGTCCAGCTCGAACATCCGCTGGTACTGCTTGGCCAGGGCGTTGCGGGGCTGGGTGAGGATCTGGACCAGCGCGTCGCGGTCGAGGTTCTCGACGCTCGTGATGACCGGGAGACGGCCGATGAACTCGGGGATGAGCCCGAACTTCATGAGGTCCTCGGGCATGACGTCCGCGAAGGACGGCTCGGTCTTCTTCTCCGTCGTGGAACGCAGCTGGGCGCCGAAGCCCAGGCCCTGCTTGCCGGAGCGGGACTCGATGATGCGGTCCAGGCCCGCGAAGGCCCCGCCCACGATGAACAGGACGTTCGTCGTGTCGATCTGGATGAACTCCTGGTGCGGGTGCTTGCGCCCGCCCTGCGGGGGCACCGACGCCGTCGTGCCCTCGAGGATCTTCAGCAGGGCCTGCTGGACGCCCTCGCCCGAGACGTCCCGCGTGATCGACGGGTTCTCGGACTTGCGGGCGATCTTGTCGACCTCGTCGATGTAGATGATGCCCGTCTCGGCCTTCTTGACGTCGTAGTCGGCGGCCTGGATGAGCTTGAGGAGGATGTTCTCGACGTCCTCGCCGACGTAGCCGGCCTCGGTCAGGGCCGTCGCGTCCGCGATCGCGAAGGGCACGTTGAGCATCTTGGCCAGCGTCTGGGCCAGGTACGTCTTCCCGCAGCCGGTCGGGCCGATGAGCAGGATGTTGGACTTGGAGATCTCGACGGCGTCCTCGCCGCGCGCCTTCCCGCTGCCGGCGGCCTCGCCGACCTGGATGCGCTTGTAGTGGTTGTAGACGGCCACCGCGAGCGACTTCTTCGCCGAGGACTGGCCGATCACGTACTGGTCGAGGAAGTCGAAGATCTCCTTCGGCTTCGGCAGCTCCACCAGGCCCAGGTCGTTGGCCTCGGCGAGCTCCTCCTCGATGATCTCGTTGCAGAGGTCGATGCACTCGTCGCAGATGTAGACACCTGGGCCCGCGATGAGCTTCTTGACCTGCTTCTGGCTCTTGCCGCAGAACGAGCACTTCAGCAGATCGCCACCGTCACCGATGCGTGCCACCGACGAATCCTCTCCTCGACGTGCGGGGTGTCCCGACGACCGGCACTCAGGTCCGGTCGTCCGGGACCGTGCGTCCCGCCGGTTGGACCCACGCTACCTGCCGGGTCCGACTCGCCCGACTCATTAGACGCCCCCGGGGGACACGGTGCCAGACCGGCCCCCCGGAAGCTCGCCATCTCGTCACTCGCTGCTGCAGGTGAGTGACGCTTCGTGCTCACAGCGAGGGAGCGGACGCCTTCCGGCTCTCCAGGACCTCGTCGATGAGGCCGTACTCGACGGCCTCCTTGGCGGTGAGGAACTTGTCGCGCTCGATGTCCTCGCGGACCTGGTCGGCCGTCCGGTTCGAGTGGAAGGCGAGCGTGCTCTCCAGCCAGGAGCGCATCCGCAGGATCTCGTTGGCCTGGATCTCCAGGTCGGAGGCCTGCCCGTAGTCGCCGCCGGCCATGGCCGGCTGGTGGATGAGGATGCGGGAGTTGGGGAGGGCGAAGCGCTTGCCCGGGGCCCCGGCGGCCAGCAGGACGGCGGCGGCCGAGGCCGCCTGGCCCATGCAGTACGTCTGGATGTCCGGGCGGATGTACATCATCGTGTCGTAGATCGCCGTGAGGGCCGTGAAGGACCCGCCCGGGGAGTTGATGTACATGATGATGTCGCGCTCGGTGTCCTGGGACTCCAGGACGATGAGCTGGGCGATGATGTCGTCGGCCGAGGCGTCGTCCACCTGCACGCCGAGGAAGATGATGCGGTCCTCGAAGAGCTTGGTGTACGGGTCCGACCGCTTCATGCCGTAGGACGTGCGCTCCTCGAACTGCGGGAGCACGTAGCGCGCGGACTGGTCGTAGGCCGGGTTGAGCCGGGCCTGCGGGTTGTGCGGGTTCATCGGGCGGTCTCCCCTCGAGGCGGTGAACGGCGGGCGGAACAGCTCAGGCACCGGTGCCGCCCCCGCCCTCGACCTCGCTGGTGTGGCCCACGACGTGGTCGATGAGGCCGTACTCCTTGGCCTCCTGCGCCGAGAACCAGCGGTCGCGGTCGGAGTCGCGGGTGATGGTCTCGAACGTCTGGCCCGAGTGCTGCGCGATGAGCTCGGCCATCTGCTTCTTGGTGGCGATGATCTGCTCGGCCAGGATCTTGATGTCCGAGGCCGAACCGCCCAGGCCGCCCAGCGGCTGGTGCATCATGATCTTCGCGTGCGGCAGCGCCGAGCGCTTGCCCGCGGCCCCCGCGCAGAGCAGGAACTGCCCCATCGAGGCCGCCATGCCGGTGGCGATGGTCGCCACGTCGGGCTTGATGTACTGCATGGTGTCGTAGATCGACATGCCCGCGGACACCGAGCCGCCGGGCGAGTTGATGTACATGAAGATGTCCGCGTCCGGGTCCTCCGCGGCCAGCAGCAGCAGCTGCGCGCAGATGGCGTTGGCCATGTCGTCCCGGACCTCGGTCCCGAGCCAGATGATCCGCTGCTGCAGCAGCCGCTGGTAGACGTTGTCGTCCAGGCCCATGCCCGGCTGACCCGTGCGGGCCTGCGGCGTCACCAGTCCCGGTGCGCTCAAGATCTCGCTCACGCTGTTCCCTGGCCCTCTCCTGGCGTCGACCACCCACCCCGGACGTGTCCGGGAGGGTCCGGCGGATGCTCCGCCGATCTCGATCGACCCTAACGCGCAGGTCCCGACGACCATGTCGGGACCGGGGCCTTTTCGCTGTGGGCGCACCGTCACCGGTGCGCCCACAGCGACGGGGATCAGCTCTTGTCCGACTCCTGCGCGGCGTCGGAGGACGCGACCTGCTCGGCCGCGGCCTGCTCGTCCTCACCGGTCGGGTCGACGGTCTCGCCGGCCTCGGTGGCGGGGCTCTCGACGGCCTCGTCCCCCGACGCCCCGGTCGCCTCGTCCTCGTCCTCGCCGCCGACGAGCTCCTCGAGGTCGACGGTGTTGCCCGAGGCGTCCGTCACGGTGGCCTTCTCCATGGCGACCGCGAGCGCCTTGCGGCGGCGGACCTCGGAGACCATGGACGGCACCTGGCCGGCACCGTCGACCATCTGCACGAACTGGTTGGGGTCCATCCCGTACTGCTGGGCCTGACCGACGAGGTACTCGATCAGCTCGCCCTGCTCGACACCGATCTCCTCGCGCTCGGCGAGCGCGTCGAGCAGGAGCTGGCTGCGGATGGCCTGCTCGGTGGACTCGGTGATCTCGGCGCGGTGCTCGGCGTCCTCGAGACGGCTCTCGCGCTCGAGGTGGGCGTGGATCTCGGCCTCGACGAGGGAGGCCGGGACCGGCACGTCGACGATCTCGAGGAGCTTCTCGAGGACCTTGTCGCGCGCCTGCAGGCCCTGCTCGAACTTCTTGGACTGCTCGACCTGCTGGAGCAGGTCGGCCTTGAGCTCCTCAAGGGTGTCGAACTCGCTCGCCAGCTGGGCGAAGTCGTCGTCGGCCTCGGGCAGCACGCGCTCCTTCACCGACTGCACGGTGACGGTGATGCTGGCGTCCTCGCCCTTGCGGTCGCCGCCGGCCAGCGGGGCCGTGAAGGTCGTGGTGCCCTCGGCGGCGACGCCCGTGAGCGCCTCGTCGAGGCCGTCGATCATGTTGCCCTGGCCGATGCGGTAGCTGATTCCCTTGGCGCTCTCGATCTCCTCGCCGTCGATCTCGGCGAGGAGGTCGATGGAGACGAAGTCGCCGTCCGCGGCGGCGCGGTCGACGCCGGTGAGGGTGCCGAAGCGCTCGCGCAGGGCGGTCAGACGGGTCTCGACCTCCTCCTCGGGGACCTGCAGGTCGTCGACCGTGACCTCGATGGTCGACAGGTCGGGCAGCTCCAGGGTCGGGCGGACGTCCACCTCGACGGAGAACTTCAGGTCGCCGCCCGTGGCGGGGTCGGGCGCCTGGGAGACGTCGACGGTGGGCTGGCCCAGGGGCAGGAAGTCCGAGGCCTCGACGGCCTGCTGGTAGAACTTCGGCAGCGCGTCGTTGACGGCCTCCTCGAGCACGACGGCCCGACCGAAGCGCTGGTCGATGACGCGCGCGGGGACCTTGCCCTTGCGGAAGCCCGGCACCTGCACCTGACCCGCGATCGACTTGTACGCCTTGTCGAGACTGGGCTTCAGCTCGTCGTAGCCGACCTCGACGGTGAACTTCACCCGGGTCGCGTTGAGGGTCTCGACGTCGCTCTTCACAGCAGGGGTCTCCTGGGGTCTCTCCGCGCACGGCGGAGGTCGTGGTCAGGCGTGCGGCACGCCGGGGCAGCCCCGACGCACCGCGAAAGCGTAGCCGTCCGCGACGGGGCCCATCACTGCGCGACCGTCCGCACTGCGGACGGACGCGTGTCCGTCGGGGTACCCGGATTCGAACCGGGGGCCTTCCGCTCCCAAAGCGGACGCGCTACCAAGCTGCGCCACACCCCGCGCACCACCGCACGGGCGGCACAGGCAGCAGGCTACCGCTCACGACCCGCTACGCTGTTCCCCGAGGCGCCCCGCAGGGCGTCTCGAGCACGTGTTCACATGCGGGCGTAGCTCAATGGTAGAGCCCTAGTCTTCCAAACTAGCTACGCGGGTTCGATTCCCGTCGCCCGCTCCACACCGCAGCGGCCGTGTCCCCCGGAGGCGGCCGCTGCGTCGTCTCCGGGCCCGTCGGTAGGGTCGCCGCCATGCCGCTGCCCGAGAAGACGGCCTTCCACGTGGTCGTGGCGCCCGACAAGTTCAAGGGGTCGCTGACGGCGACCGAGGTCGCGCACACGATCGCCGAGCACTTCCGCGAGAGCTTCCTCAGCGCCCTGTCGGCGGGAGCGCGGGACCGCGGGTTCGACACGACCGGCTGGGGCGTGGTGTCCACCGAACTGCCCGTCGCCGACGGCGGGGAAGGCACCGTGGAGGCCGCCGTCCGCTCCGCGGGCTTCGGGACCGTGACCGTCCGCGTGGCCGGCCCCACCGGCGAACCCGTGGAGGCGACCTACGCCCGCGACGGGGACACGGTGATCGTTGAGATGGCTCAGGCCTCCGGGCTGGACCGGCTGCCCGGCGGCGTCCGCGCCCCCCTGACCGCCTCGACCCGCGGCACGGGCGAGCTCGTGCGCCACGCGCTGGACGCCGGGGCCCGGCACGTCGTGCTCGCCGTGGGCGGCAGCGCGAGCACCGACGGCGGCGCCGGGATCCTGTCCGCGCTCGGCGGGCGCCTGCTCGACGCCGACGGCCGCGACCTGCCCGACGGCGGGGCGGCGCTGCTCGACCTGGACCGCGTCGACCTGTCCGGGCTGGACCCGCTGGTGCGCCGGACGTGGTGGACGCTCGCGGCCGACGTCGACAACCCGCTCCTCGGGGCGCGGGGCGCCGCGGCCGTCTTCGGACCCCAGAAGGGGGCGAGCACGGCGGACGTCGAGCTGCTGGACCGGGCACTGACGCGCTTCGCCGACGCGCTCGGCGACGCCACGGGCACCGACGCGCGCGAGCAGCCCGGTGCGGGCGCGGCCGGTGGCGTCGGGTTCCTCGCGCTGGGACTGCTCGGGGCCCGGCGCCGGCCGGGCGTGGAGGTCGTGCTGGAGCTCGCGGGCTGGGAGCACCGGACCGCCGGCGCCTCGCTCGTCGTCACCGGCGAGGGCAGCTTCGACGAGCAGTCCCTCGGCGGCAAGACACCCGTCGGGGTCGCGGTCGCGGCGGCGCGGATCCCGGCTCCCGTGGTCGTGGTGAGCGGCCGGCGGACCCTGTCCGAGGAGCGGTGGCGTGCCGCCGGCTTCGCCGACGCCCGGGCCCTGACCGACCTCGAACCCGACCCCGCAGTGTGCGTGCGCGACGCGCGGCGACTCCTCGCCGAGCTGGCCGGGCAGCTCGGGGCCGAGCACGGGGCCCGCGTCGCGCAGGCGTGGACGACCGACGGTCCCGGCGCCTGACTCAGGCGTCGTCCCGCCACAGCAGCAGCGCGGTCCGGTCGTCGGCCTCCCCCGGCGCGACGTCGTCGACGAGACCGGCCAGGGCACCGGCCCGGGCGCCCGGCGCCAGGGACAGCAGCCGGGTGACCAGCGCGCCGATCCCCTCGCCGAGGTCGACGTCCCGCTGCTCCACGACGCCGTCGGAGTAGACGAGCAGCGCATCGCCGGGGGCGAGCGTGGCCTCGACGGCCGGGAACGCCGCGGACGGGACGAGCCCGAGGGGTGGTCCGGGCGTCGTCTCGAGCAGCTCGGCCTCGCCGGCGCCGTGGGCGTGCACGGCCGGCGGGTGGCCGGCCGAGGCCACCGAGACCGCCCCCGAGGTCAGGTCGACGGCGACGTGCACAGCGGTGGCGAAGCCCTCGAACCAGCCCTGGCGCAGGACGTAGCGGTTGGCCGCGGGCAGGAACTCGTGCGGGGGCACGGCCCCCAGCAGCCCGCCGAGGGCACCGGACAGCAGCAACCCGCGGCTGCCGGCGTCCTGGCCCTTGCCCGAGACGTCGACGAGCGCGACCTCGAGCCGCTCCCCCACCAGGCACGACAGCAGCACGTCCCCGGAGAACGCGTCGCCGTGGGCGGGACGGACCAGTCCCTCGGCGTGCCAGCCCGGCGGCAGCTGCGGGAGCCGGCCCTGGGCGAGGAGCCGGTCGCGCAGGTCGACGAGCATCGCCTCCCCGAGGTAGCCCGTCAGGCCGAGCTGCTCGCGGCCGCGGGCGAACTGCACGGCCATGAGGGTCGTGAGCACGATGACCACGACGAGGCTGGGGGTCACTGGTCCGCGGTGCTCGGCGCGCAGGAGGATCGAGGCGACGAGCGCCAGGACGGTCGCGGCGGCCAGCACCAGCATCGGTGTGAGGCGCAGGAGCAGCGCGCCGACGAGCACCAGCGGGACGACCGAGGTGAGCGGGACGGCGCCGGTCCTGGCGGAGGCGATCCCGACGACGAGGACCAGCAGCACGAGCACGCCCGCCGTGGAGCGCTGGGGAGGGCGCGCCAGCAGCCGCCGGACCGCCGCCCGCCGGCCGGGGCTCAGGCCGAACCACGGGGCCCGGCGCGGGACGGGCCGCTGCATGCCCGCATCCTAGGAGTGACTCAGCGTATGACTCCAATCACAAGAGGTGATCTCTAGGGTTGGCAGGAGGGACACCACGTGAGGTTCCGCTGGGCGAGCTGCGCGTAGGCGATCTCCGTCCCGCACACCCGGCACGGCTGCCCCTGACGGCGGTAGACGTAGAACGAGTCCGCCCGCGTCGCCCGCCCTGTGCGGCGCGAGCGGTGCTCGGGCCGGGTGGTGACGATGCGACCGGCCCGGACCCCGGCCGCCATCAGGGTCGAGAGGTCCTCCCAGAGCGCGGTCCACTCGCTCTCCTCGAGCTCGCGGCCGGGCCGGTAGGGGTTGACGCCGGCCCGGAAGAGGACCTCGGCGCGGTAGACGACCCCCACGCCGGCGACGACCTCCTGCTGCATGAGCAGCCCCGCCGTGCTCGACCGGCTGCGGTGGATCCGCGCCCACGCGACCGTCGGGTCGGCGTCCGGGCGCAACGGGTCCTCCCCGAGCCGGGCGTGCAGCGCGTCGACGCCGGCCGGGTCGAGGACCTCGCAGGCCGTCGGACCGCGCAGGTCGGCCCAGCCGCGCTCCCCCTCGAGCCGGACGCGGACCTGTCCCCGGGGGGCCTCGGGCACGCCGTCGCCGGTCGTCCACTTCCCGTAGAGGCCGAGGTGGACGTGCAGGGTGCGCCCGTCGTCGAAGTCGGCGAGCAGGTGCTTGCCGTGGGCGTCCGTCGCCACCAGCGTCCGGCCGTCGAGCAGGGCCGCGCCGTCCTCGAAGCGTCCCTGCGGACTGCTCACGACGACGGGCGAGCCCGCGAAGCGCTCCCCCAGCCGCCGGGCGTCGCGCCGGACGGTGTGACCCTCGGGCACCGCCCCGGGTCAGGCGCCGGGCAGGGGCGGGAGCTCGCCCGTGCGCGCGTACTCGTCGAGCATCGCGATGCGGCGGACGTGGCGGGGGTCCTGCGAGAACGGGGTGGACAGGAAGGTGTCCGCGAGGAGGGTCGCCTCCTCCAGGGTGTGCATGCGGGCCCCGATGCCCACGCACTGCGCGTCGTTGTGCTCGCGCGCCAGCCGCGCCGTGTCCACCGACCAGGCCAGCGCGCACCGGACGCCCGGGACGACGTTCGCGGCGATCTGCTCACCGTTGCCGGACCCGCCGATGACGATGCCGAGGCTGCCCGGCTCCTGCGCCACGGCGTGCGCGGCCCGCAGGACGAACGGCGGGTAGTCGTCCTGCCCGTCGTAGACGGGGGCACCGTGGTCGACGACGTCGTGGCCCTGCTCGCGCAGGTGGGCGACGAGGTGCTCCTTGAGCTCGAACCCGGCGTGGTCGGTGCCGATGTGGACGCGCATGGGGCCAGCTTGGCAGCCCGGTGCGACGATCGCGCCGTGGGGTCGGGTGCGGCGGTGGGCGTCGTGGTGCTGGGGGTGGACGGGCGTCGCGGCGGGTGGGCCGTCGCCGTCGTCGAGGGCGGACCGCAGCGGGCGGAGGTGCGCGACTGGGTCAGCCTGGTCGGCCAGGACGCCCGACCCGTCCTCGACCTCGCGCGGCGCCACGACGCCGCCGCCGTCGGGTTCGACGTCCCGGTGGGGCTGCCCGCGGACGACTGGCGCCCCGTGGACCTGCTGGCCAAGAAGGCCCTGGGCCGAGCGCACGCGCGCGTCTTCCTCGTCCCGCCGCGCGAGGTCCTGCGCCGGCCCGACTACGCCGCGGCCCGGGCCCGCTGCCGCGACCTGCTGGGCGGCAAGGGTCTGTCGGCGCAGACGTGGGGTCTGCGCGGCCCGGTCCTGGCCGTCGACGACGCCCTCGCGCAGGACACAGCGGCCCGCGGGCTCGTCGTGGAGACCCACCCGGAGCTGTCGTTCGCGCAGATGACGGGCACCGTCCTGCCCTCGAAGAAGACCGTCGAAGGCCGCGCCGCACGGGAGCAGGCGCTCGCCGGCTGGCTGGACGGACCCGCCGCCCCACCGGGCGACGACCACCTCGACGCGGCCGCGTGCGCCTGGTCGGCGCTGCGGTGGGCGGGGTGGGCGCCCGGGGGCACCGCGCGCGTCCTCGGCGGGGACGAGGACGAGCGCGGACTGCCCCAGCGGATCGTCGTGTGACCGCGCGGCCCGGGGACCTCAGTCGAAGACGGGCCCCTGGGTCCGGGTGCGCT
Source organism: Kineococcus endophyticus (assembly GCF_040796495.1). Taxonomy (NCBI): domain Bacteria; kingdom Bacillati; phylum Actinomycetota; class Actinomycetes; order Kineosporiales; family Kineosporiaceae; genus Kineococcus; species Kineococcus endophyticus. The sequence continues at coordinate 30,562 of NZ_JBFNQN010000019.1, forward strand.
TGAGCTCGAAGAACCCGGGCACGCCCGCGACGAGCAGGCAGCCGTCCCACAGCCGGCCCGCGGCCTCGCCCTTGGGAGCGGGCGTCACCACCGGGCCGAAGAACGCGACGTCGTCGAAGGCCACGACGGGCGTCCCGACGTCCTCGCCGACCTTGGTGATGCCCTCGGTGTGCGAGGCGCGCAGCTCGGCGTCGTAGGTGGAGGAGTGCGCGGCCGCAGCGAGGTCGGCGGGCAGGCCGACCTCCTCGAGCGCCTCGCGGACGACCACGTCGAAGTCCTTGTTCCCGCCGGGGTGGATGCGCGTGCCCATCGCCGTGTAGAGGGGCAGCACGACGTCCTCGCCGTGCAGGACGCGGGCGGCCGTGACGACGCGGACGGGCCCCCAGCCCTTGTCCATGAGCTCGCGGTACTCCTCGGGCAGGTCCCGGCCCTCGTTGAGGACCGACAGGCTCATGACGTGCCAGCGGACGGTGATGTCGCGGACCTTCTCGACCTCGAGCATCCAGCGCGAGGTCATCCAGGCCCAGGGGCACAGCGGGTCGAACCAGAAGTCGGCCTGGGCCCCGTTGCGCGGGCTGCCCTGCTCGGGGCTCTGGTCGGTGGTCGGCGAGGTCATGCGCCCCATCCTGCTCCGCGGCTCCGACACCCGGCTGCGGGGGTCGGTGTCGCAGCGCCGTGGCAGAGTCGTCCGCGAACACCGGCCGCCGCAGCGGGCGGGCCGGACCGGTGCCCCGGGTGGGCTCGAGGAGAGGACGTGCAGTGCCTGGCGAGAACCTGACGCGCGAGGAGGCCCGGACGCGGGCCGGCCTGGTGCAGGTCGAGCACTACGAGGTGGACCTGGACCTGACGACGGGTCCGGAGACGTTCCGCTCGACCACCACGGCGCGGTTCACGGCCACGCCGGGCGCGTCGACGTTCATCGACCTCATCAGCGCCGCCGTCCACGAGGTCGTGCTCAACGGGACGGCGCTGGACGTCGCGGCCGTGAACGACGGCGTGCGCATCCAGCTGGACGACCTTGCGGCCGAGAACGAGCTCCTCGTCGTGGCCGACTGCCGCTACATGAACACGGGCGAGGGCCTGCACCGCTTCGTCGACCCGGTCGACGACGAGGTCTACCTCTACTCCCAGTTCGAGGTGGCCGACTCCCGCCGCGTCTACGCGGTCTTCGAGCAGCCCGACCTCAAGGCCGAGTTCACCTTCACCGTCACCGCGCCGGCGCACTGGCGCGTCATCTCGAACTCCCCCGTCGAGCACCGCCACCCCGTCGAGGCGGGCACGCGCTGGACGTTCGAGCGGACGCCGCGGCTGTCGTCCTACGTCACGGCGGTCATCGCCGGCCCCTACGAGGGCTCGGAGGACTCCCTCGTGTCGGCCGACGGCCGGACGGTCCCGCTGGGGGTCTACTGCCGCAAGTCGCTCGTGCAGCACCTCGACGCCGACAACGTCGTGCGCGCCACGAAGCAGGGTTTCGAGTTCTTCGAGCGCGAGTTCGACCGCGCCTACCCGTTCGCGAAGTACGACCAGGTCTTCGTGCCGGAGTTCAACGCGGGCGCGATGGAGAACGCGGGCGCGGTGACGTTCGTCGAGAGCTACGTCTTCCGCTCCAAGGTGCCGCAGGCCACGGTCGAGCGCCGCGTCGTCACCGTGCTGCACGAGCTGGCGCACATGTGGTTCGGCGACCTCGTGACCATGCGCTGGTGGAACGACCTGTGGCTCAACGAGTCCTTCGCCGAGTTCGCCTCCACGCTGGCCGCCGCCGAGGCGACGGAGTGGAAGGGGTCGTGGACGACCTTCAACTCCCTCGAGAAGTCCTGGGCCTACCGGCAGGACCAGCTGCCGACGACGCACCCGATCGTCGCCGAGATCAACGACCTCGAGGACGTCGCCGTCAACTTCGACGGCATCACCTACGCCAAGGGCGCGAGCGTCCTCAAGCAGCTCGTCGCCTACGTGGGCCGGGAGGAGTTCCTGGCCGGTGTGCGGGCGTACTTCGCCCGGCACGCGTTCGGCAACACCGAGCTCGTCGACCTGCTGCGCGAGCTGGAGGCCACGTCGGGCCGGGACCTGTCGGCCTGGTCGCGCGAGTGGCTGGAGACGGCCGGTGTGGCGACCCTGCGCCCGGTCGTGGAGACGGACGCCGACGGCACGATCACGGCGGCCCGCCTGCTGCAGGAGGCGCCCGCGGCGCACCCGCACCTGCGCGCGCACCGCATCGCGCTCGGTTGCTACGACCTCGTCGACGGCAGCTTCGAGCGCACCCACCGCGTCGAGCTCGACGCCGCGGGGGCCAGCACCGAGCTGCCGCAGCTCGTCGGCCGCCGCCGCCCGGACCTGCTGCTGGTCAACGACGACGACCTCGCCTACGCCAAGATCCGCCTCGACGAGGCCTCGCTGGCCACGGCGCTGCAGCACCTCGACGCGTTCCGCGACTCCCTGCCCCGCTCGCTGGTCGCGGCGGCGCTGTGGGACATGACGCGCGACGGGGAGTCCCCCGCCCGCGACTACGTCGACCTGCTGCTGACGACGTTGCTGCCCGGCGACGCGGCCCGGGCCGACTCGACCGTCGCGCTCGTGCTGCTGCGCCAGCTCACGACGACGGTCGAGCTCTACACCGCGCCGGCCCACCGGGAGGAGGTGCGCGCCCGCACGGCGAGCACGCTCCTGGAGCTGCTGCGCGCCGCCGCCCCCGGCAGCGACACCCAGCTGCAGTTCGCCCGGGCCTTCGCCTCCTCGGCCCACAGCCCCGAGCACCTCGCGGTCGTCGCGGGCCTCTACGACGGCTCGCAGGTCATCGAGGGCCTGGAGGTCGACGCCGACATGCGCTGGGCGCTGCTCACGGCCCTCGTCGCCGGCGGCGTCCTGGGCCCGGAGGCCGTCGACGCCGAGCTGGAGCGGGACGCCACCGCGACGGGCCAGCGCTCGGCCGCCGCGGCCCGCGCGGCGGTGCCCACGGCCGAGGCCAAGCAGCGCGCGTGGGCCGACGTCGTCGAGCGCGGCGACCTGCCCAACGCGGTCCAGGCCTCGGTCATCGCCGGGTTCTCGCGGGTCCACGACGAGGAGCTGCTCCGGCCCTTCGTCGAGCCCTACTTCGCCGTGCTGCGCACGGTGTGGGCCGAGCGGACCAACGAGATGGCCCAGCAGATCGTCACGGGCCTCTACCCGCTGGAGCTCGCCGACCACGCCCTCATCGAACGCACCGACGCGTGGCTGGAGGCCGAGCCGGACGCGCCGCCCGCGCTGCGCCGCCTCGTCCTGGAGAACCGCGACGGGGTGGCCCGTGCGCTGCGGGCCCAGGAGCGCGACGCGCAGCGGTGATCCCGACGTCCCGGGGTGGTGCCGGTCACCACCCCGGGAACGCCGTGGCGTCGGTCAGCGGCGCAGGGCCTCGTCGACCGCGCGGGCCAGCGACTGCGCGCGGACGTCGTCCGCGAGGTCGTCGAGCAGCACGACCTTCCCGTCCGACCCCGTCAGCGGCATCCGCCAGTTCGGGTACTCCTGCGACGTGCCGGGCTGGTTCTGGGTGCGCCGGTCCCCGACGGCGTCGACGAGGGAGACGCCGACCATGAGCGAGGGCGAGAGCGCCAGGTAGCGGTGCAGGGCCTCGACCGTGGCCTGTTCGTCGGCGCCCTCCGCCAGGAGGCCGCGGTCGCGGACGAGGCCGAGGATGCGTTCCTGCTCGGCGGCGTCCTGGGCGCGCTCCTCGGCCACGGGCCGGGTCAGCAGCCCGAGGCGGTCGCGCAGGCTGACGTGCTCCTGGGCGAGGTAGCCGGCCGTCGGCGGCAGGTCGTGGACGGTGACGCTGGCCAGAGCCAGTTCGCGGTAGGCCTCCGGCGCCTTGGGGCTCTCCCCCTCGTACTCGAACCACAGGACGGCGCTGCCGAGGATCCCGCGATCGGCGAGGTAGTCGCGCACCCACGGTTCGACGGTGCCGAGGTCCTCCCCGACGAGGACGGCGCCGGCCCGCTGCGCCTCCAGCGCGAGGATCCCGATGAGCGCGTCGTGGTCGTAGCGGACGTACGTCCCGGCCGACGGCTCGGCGTCCTGCGGGATCCACCAGAGCCGGAACAGCCCGATGATGTGGTCGATCCGCAGCCCACCGGCGTGCCGCAGGATCGTGCGCACCATGTCGCGGAAGGGCGCGTAGGCGACGTCCGCGAGCCGGTCGGGCCGCCACGGGGGCTGGCTCCAGTCCTGGCCCTGCTGGTTGAAAGCGTCCGGTGGCGCCCCGACGGTGACCCCGCGGGCCAGCGCGTCGCCCAAGGTCCACACGTCGGCGCCGTCGGGGTGCACGCCGACGGCGAGGTCGTGGACGATGCCCGGCCCCGTGCCCGGCGCCGTCGCGGCGTCCTGGGCGGTGCGCAGCTGCTCGTCGCACTGCCACTGCAGCCAGCGGTGGAAGTCGACGCGCTCGGCGAGCTCGACGGCGAGGCCGCTGTCGTGCGCGGCCTGCGGCGAGGCCGCCTCGGCGGGCCAGTCGGCGGCGGGCAGCCCGAACCGCTCGGCGAGGGCGCACCACGTCGCGAAGCCGGTCAGTCCCGGGTCCTCCGCGGCGACGTACCGGCGGAAGGCGGCCTCGCGCGCCGCGGTCCGGCCGTGGGCGAAGACGACCTCGAGCGCCTCCCGCTTGGCGGCCCAGGACGCGTCGCGGTCGATCTCGGAGCTGTCGTGGACGGCCGGTCGGACGCGCTCGGCGAGCCGCTCGACGTGGGCCCGGTCGCCCGGGGACAGGTAGGCGACCTCGCGGACGTCCTCGACGCGCAGGTACAGCGGGTTGACGAAGCGCCGCGTCGTCGGCAGGTACGGCGAGGGCTCCATGGGCGGCACGGGCTGCGCGGCGGCCAGGGGGTTGACCAGGATCCAGCCGGCGCCCTGGTCGGCGGCCACGGCGGACAGCTCGGCGAGGTCGGCCAGGTCCCCCACGCCCCACGAGCGCGACGAGCGCACCGAGTACAGCTGCGTCTGGTAGCCCCAGCTGCGTCCGGTGCGCAGCGCGAGCGGCAGCTCCAGGACGTCGGGGGTGACGACCACCGGGCACTGCGAGACGCCGTCGGGGGTGCGCGCCGTCAGCACGTGCCAGCCGAGCGGGAGGTCGTCGGGAAGCTCGAAGGTGGCCCGGCCGGTGAGGCGGCCGTCGACGAGGACGGGGTCGATCCAGCGGTCGAGCTGCCGCAGCGGGGCCCAGCCCTGGTCGTCCTCGAGCTCGACCGTGACGTCGACGGGGTCGCCGTGGGCCACGTGGACGGGCACGGGGTGCGGACGGCCCTCACGGGCCACGACGACGGGCGGCAGGACGCGGCGCCAGGGGCGCAGCTTGACTTCCTGCAGGGCCTCGCGGACCGCCTCGCGCGAGGAGACGTCCAGGCCCATCGCGGTCAGGACGGCCGTCACGGTGGAGGCCGGGACGGTCGTCGGCCGCCCCCGCCAGTCGGTGAAGGTGGTGGCGACCCCGCAGGCCGTCGCGAGGTCGGTGAGCTCGGCGCCCAGCTCGGCGGTCGAGGAGTCTGTGGCCACCCGGCGACTCTGCCAGACCCGCTGCGCGCTGGCGCGTCCGAGCACGAGGGTTCACGTGGACGTCACACGGGCACGCCGCGGAGGGCCTGTGGAGGGTGCCCCCGCCGTGTCGGAGCGCCGACCTAGGGTGGTCGACCATGGACTCCCAGCCCTCCCCCGCCCGCCCGTCCGCGGGTCCGGGCCCCGACGTGGCGCCCCGCCTCGACCTGGTCGAGGAGCTGCACGGCGTCCCGGTGGCCGACCCCTACCGCTGGCTCGAGGACCCGGCCGACGCGCGCACGCGGGCGTGGTCGCAGTGGCAGGACGAGGCGTGGGAGCACTGGGCCGCGCAGCTGCCCGGCCGGGCGGGCCTGGAGCGCCGGGTGCGCGAGCTCATGGCGACGGGGTCGGTGGGCGCGCCCGTGCACCGGGGGGGACGGGTGTTCCGGACGCGCCGGGAGCCCGACGCCGAGCACGGGGTGCTGACCGTCACCGACCCGGGAGCACGGCCGCGCGTGCTCGTCGACCCGGTCGCGCTGGACCCGTCGGGCACGACGACGCTGGACGCGTGGCGGCCCGACGTCGAGGGCGACCTCGTGGCCTACCAGCTGTCCGAGGGCGGCAGCGAGGAGAGCGTCCTGCGGGTCCTGGACGCGACGACGGGTGAGGTCGTGGACGGCCCGATCGACCGTGCGCGCTACTCCCCCGTGGCCTGGCTGCCCGCCCGCGACGGCGTGCGGTCCTTCTACTACGTCCGCCGGCAGCCGCCGGAGTCCGTCCCGGAGGACGAGCGGCAGTACCACCGGCGGGTGCACCTGCACGTCGTCGGCACCGACCCCGCCACCGACGTCGAGGTGTTCGGGGCCGGCCGCGCCCTGACGAACTACTACGGCGTCTGGACCTCGCGCGACGGCCGCTGGCTCGTCGTCACCGCCGCCGAGGGCACGGCCCCGCGCAACGACGTGTGGATCGCCGACCTCGAGGGCGGTGACCCCGCCCGCCCGCAGTTGCGGCCGGTGGTGGAGGGCCGGGACGCGAGCACGAGCGCCTGGGTCGGCCGCGACGGCCGCCTCTACCTGTTCACCGACCTCGACGCCCCGCGCGGCCGCCTCGCCGTCGCCGACCCGGGCACCCCGGGGGTCGAGCACTGGACGGACCTCGTCCCGCAGGCCGACGCCCTGCTCGACGACGTCGCGGTCCTCGACGGCGCCGAGCTGCCGGAGCCGTTGCTCGTCGTCGGCTGGACTCAGCACGCGGTCAGCTCCGTCACGGTGCACGACCTGGTGACGGGCCGGCAGCTGGAGGGGGCCGCCGGTCGCGTGGACCTGCCCGGGACGGGTTCCATCGGTGGTCTGGTCGGTCGTCCCGACGGCGGGCACGAGCTGTGGTTCGGGTACACCGACACCACGACGCCCTCGCACGTGTGGCACTTCGACGCCCGCACCCGGGCCCTGACGGTCGAGGCCGCGCCGCCGGGGGCCGTGGAGGTGCCCGCCGTCGTCAGCCGGCTGCTGGAGTACCCCAGCGCCGACGGCACGGTCGTCCGGCTGCAGGTGACGGCACGCGCCGACCTGCTCGACGCGGACGGGGTGCCGCGCACCCCCGCGCCGACGGTCCTGTACGGCTACGGCGGCTTCGGGATCAGCCTCTCGCCGCACTACGCCCCCGACGCGCTCGCGTGGGTCGAGGCCGGCGGCGTCTACGCCGTCGCGAACCTGCGCGGCGGCGGGGAGGAGGGCGAGGACTGGCACCGGGCCGGCATGCGCGGGTCCAAGCAGAACGTCTTCGACGACTTCCACGCCGCCGCCCGCTTCCTCGTCGACCGCGGGTTCACGACGCCGGCGCAGCTGTGCGTGCACGGCGGGTCGAACGGCGGGCTGCTCGTGGGCGCGGCGGCGACGCAGGAGCCGGCCCTGTTCGCCGGGGTGGTGTGCTCGGCGCCGCTGCTGGACATGGTCCGCTACGAGCTGCACGGGCTCGGTGCGACGTGGAGCGACGAGTACGGGACGGCGGCCGACCCCGAGGAGTTCGGCTGGTTGCACGGCTACTCCCCCTACCACCGGGTCGTCGACGGGACGGAGTACCCGGCGGTGCTGTTCACCGTCTTCGACGGCGACAGCCGCGTCGACCCGCTGCACGCGCGCAAGCTGTGCGCCGCCCTGCAGCACGCGACCGCCTCGGACCCGGCCGTGCGGCCCGTGCTGCTGCGCCGCGAGAAGGACGTCGGGCACGGCGCGCGGTCGGTCTCGCGCAGCGCCGGGCTCGTCCGCGACACCCTGGCCTTCGCCGCCCGGGCGACGGGCCTGCCGCTCGACCACCTCGACGCGTCCACCGACCAGCACGTCTGAGAAGGAGTTGTCCCCCCTCGTGCTCGACTCGATCACCCAGGCCCTCGGTGGCGTGGACTCCGCCGAGGCCCAGGCCGGCGCCTCCGACGTCGTGGCGTTCCTGCTCGACAAGCCGCTGAAGGTCGTCGTCGTCCTGCTGGTCTGCTGGATCGCGCGGTACCTGGCGATGCGGCTCATCGGCCGGGTCGCCACGGGCATCGCCACCGGCGCCGGCCGGCTCGGCGGTGGCCGGCGCAACGGCTTGCTGGAGTCCTCGCCGTTGCTCAACGAACGCCGCCAGCAGCGCGCCGAGACCCTGGCCTCGGTGCTCAAGAGCACCGTGACGTTCGTCCTGGGGATGCTCGCGATCCTCGTGGTGCTCGACACGGTCGGCATCGCGATCGCGCCGTTCCTGGCCTCGGCGGGGATCGCCGGCGTCGCGCTGGGGTTCGGCGCCCAGGCCCTCGTCAAGGACTTCCTGTCGGGCATCTTCATGCTCGCCGAGGACCAGTACGGCGTCGGCGACTCGGTCGACCTCGGCGACGCCGCCGGCACCGTCGAGGCCGTGGGCCTGCGCGTCACGCGGCTGCGCGACGTCAAGGGGACGGTCTGGTACGTCCGCAACGGCGAGATCCTGCGGGTCGGCAACCAGAGCCAGGGCTGGGCCCGCGCCGTCGTCGACGTCTCGGTCGCCTACGGGGAGAACCTCGCCCGCGCCCAGGAGGTGCTGCAGCGCCTGGCCGACCACCTCGTCGAGGAGGAGGAGTGGAAGCCCCTCGTCCTGGACAAGCCCGAGGTCTGGGGCGTGGAGCAGATGACGACCGACGGCATCGTGCTGCGGCTGGTCGTCAAGACGGCCCCGTTGCAGCAGTGGGCCGTCCAGCGCGAGCTGCGGCGCCGGATCAAGGCCGCGTTCGACGCCGAGGGCATCGAGTTCCCCCTGGCCCAGCGCGTCTTCCTGCGCCACGACGACGCGCCGCGGCAGGCCCGGCCGCTGGCGGACCCGAACGCCGCGGTGGCCCCGCAACCGCCCCCGCCCAGCGAGGCCGACGTGGCCGCGCAGGACGCCGCGGCGGCCGACCCGGCCCGGACGAACCGGGGGCTCTGACCCGCCCGCCCGCCGGGTCGCGCGCCGGGGCCCGGGCTCGGAGACTGTCGGCATGAGTGAGCCCACGCCCGACGCCCCCACCGGGTCCCTCGACGACGTCCTGGCCGGGAACGGGCGCCTGGCCCTGGTGACGGGGGTGACGGGGTACATCGGCGGCCGGCTGGTGCCGGAGCTGCTGGCGGCCGGGTTCCGCGTCCGCGCCCTGGCCCGCCGCCCCGAGCAGCTGCGGGACCGGCCGTGGATCGACGAGGTCGAGGTCGTGGGTGCGGACGCCTCCGACCGCGACCAGGTGACCGCGGCGCTGGAGGGCGTCGACGTCGCCTACTACCTGATCCACGCCATGAGCGGAGGGTCCTCGTTCGCGGCGAAGGACCGCCGCACGGCCCGCACCTTCGCCCGCGCCGCCGCCGACCAGGACGTGCGCCGCATCGTCTACCTCGGCGGGCTGCACCCCGAGGACGAGGAGCTGTCGACGCACCTGGAGTCACGCCGGGAGGTCGGGGAGATCCTCCTGGACGCCCCGGTGCCCGCGACGGTGCTGCAGGCCGCGGTCATCCTCGGGTCGGGGTCGGCGAGCTTCGAGATGATGCGCTACCTCACCGAGCGCCTGCCGGTCATGGTCTGCCCCTCGTGGGTCTACAACCGGATCCAGCCGATCGCAGTGCGCGACGTCCTGCGCTACCTCGTCGGGTCGGCCTCGATGCCCGACGACGTCAACCGCACCTTCGACGTCGGTGGCCCGGACGTCATGACGTACCTGGACATGATGCGCGGCTACGCCGAGGTGGCCGGGCTGCCCAAGCGGCACGTGCTGCCCGTCAAGGTCATGTCCCCGCGGCTGTCGAGCCACTGGGTGGGGACCATCACCCCGGTCCCCGGCTCGATCGCCCGACCGCTCGTGGAGAGCCTCGTGCACGAGGTCGTCTGCAAGGAGAAGGACGTCGCGCGGTACGTGCCGGACCCGCCCGAGGGCCTCATCCCGTTCCGCCGCGCGGTGCAGCTGGCGCTCAAGCGCATCCAGGAGGCGGACGTCACGACGCGCTGGAGCTCGGCCTCCGTGCCCGGCGCCCCGAGCGACCCGCTGCCCACCGACCCCGACTGGGCCGGCGGCAACCTCTACGTGGACGAGCGCACGACGGTCGTGGACGCCTCCCCGCACGAGCTGTGGGAGGTGCTCGAGGGCATCGGTGGTGAGCAGGGCTGGTACTCCTGGCCGATGGCCTGGGCGGTCCGGGGGGTCATGGACCGGTTCTCCGGCGGCCCCGGCCTGCGCCGCGGCCGGCGCGACCCGCGCCACCTCATGGTCGGTGACGCCGTGGACTGGTGGCGCGTGGAGGAGCGGCAGGAGGACGAGCTGCTGCGTCTGCGGGCCGAGATGAAGCTCCCCGGGCTGGCGTGGCTGGACCTGCGGGTGGGCCGGGACCCGGTGGGCCGCACGCTCTTCCAGCAGCGCGCCCTGTTCCACCCCAAGGGCCTGGCCGGGCAGGCGTACTGGGCGGCGATCAGCCCGTTCCACGACGTCGTCTTCGGTGGCATGCAGGAGAACGTCAAGGAGGCCGCGGAAGCCCTGGCCCGCGCGAACGCCGCGGGTGCCGCGGACGCCCCCGCGACGGTCGACGTCCGCCCGGAGGCGACACTGGTGCGGTGAGTCCCGACCTGCCCTTCGTCCGCCCCCAGAACCTCCTGGGGCGCAAGCCCGCGGGGCCGGACGGCGGCACGCAGACGTTCTACGACGAGGTGGGCGGGCACGAGACGTTCGTCCGCCTCGTCGACGTCTTCTACGACGGCGTCGCCGAGGACGACGTGCTGCGGCCCATGTACCCCGAGGCCGACCTCGGCCCGGCCAAGGAGCGCCTGCTGCTGTTCCTGGAGCAGTACTGGGGCGGTCCGTCGACGTACTCCGAGCAGCGCGGTCACCCGCGGCTGCGGATGCGGCACGCGCCCTTCAAGGTCAACCCCGACGCCCGGGACCGCTGGCTGACGCACATGCGCGCCGCCGTCGAGGCGCTCGGGCTGCCGCCCGCGCAGGAGGGACTCCTCTGGGACTACCTCGACCGCGCCGCGCACAGCATGCTCAACACCTTCGAGGACTGAGCCTCACGCGCCCCGGGCGCAGTCCCCGGGCAGGTTCGCGCGCGCCCAGGCCGTGAGCTCGGCCAGGGCCGGCGCGAGCGCGCGGCCCGCGTCGGTGAGGTCGTAGACGACCGCGACGGGCGGCCCCTCGTGCACGGTGCGCTGGACGAGGCCGGCCCGGGCGAGCTCGGTGAGGCGGTCGGACAGCACGGAGTCGCTGATGCCCGCCACGGTCCGGCGCAGGTCGGAGAACCCGGCGGGACCGTTGCCGAGGGTGGCGAGCAGGATCCCGTTCCACCGCTTGCCGAGGAACCCGAAGGCGCGGGCCAGCGCCCCGTCGCACGCCCGCGCGCTGTGCTCCCCGTCGACCTCTCGCACGTCCTCCACACCCGTCAGCCTACTCCTTGACGCTTCACGATCCAGTGCTACTCTCATTTTCGAAGCAGCCCCGTCATCAGTAGTGAGTTCGAGGAGACGAGCATGACCGCCCTGGACGACCGCCCCCTGGGTCTGGACTCGAGCGCCCGCGCCGCGCTGTTCACCGATGCGCACACCGTGCAGCACTTCTCCCCCACCCCCGTGTCCGACGCCCAGCTCACCGAGATCTGGGACCTGGCGCGCTGGGCGCCCACCGCGGCGAACCTGCAGCCCCTCCGCCTGCTGTTCGTCCGCTCGGCGCAGGGCCGCGAGCGGCTGCTACCCCTGCTGGACGAGAAGAACCGCGACCGCGCGGCGACGGCTCCGGTGACGGCCGTCCTCGCCCGCGACGACCGCTTCCACGACGCGATCCCGCAGGTGGCGCCGTTCCTGTCCGGTCTGCAGCCGGTCCTGGACGGCAACGCCGAGATGCGGGCGCAGATGGGCGGCTACAGCGCTGCACTCCAGGCCGGGTACCTCATCCTCGCCGTCCGCGCGCTGGGCCTGGCCGCCGGGCCGATGGCCGGGTTCGACAAGGCCGGCGTCGACGCGGAGTTCTTCGCCGGGACGTCGTGGCGCTCCGAGCTCGTCGTCAACATCGGGCACCCCGCCACCGAGGACGCCTACCGGCCGCGCATGCCGCGCCTGGCCGCCGAGGACGTCGTCCGCTTCGCCTGACGGGTCCCTACAAGGGGGTGACGCGGACCCCCGCCGCGTCGACCTGCACCAGGGACCGGTCCGGCACGTCCTCCCAGCGCGGGTCGTCGTCGTGGGGTTCGCTCGCGACGACGACCCCGTCGTCGGTCCGCAGGACGCTGAGGGTGTCGCCCCACGCGGTGGCGACCAGGCGGGCGCCGTCGGCGGCCAGGACGTTGAGGCGGGCGGTGGGGTCGGCCTCCCCCGCGGTGCGCACGCGCGGGCCGATCTCGTCGGGTGCCGCGAGGAGCCAGGACGCGAGCACCGCGGAGTCGCACACCGACTCCGCGGTGGGCCAGGCCTCCGCGGGCAGCACGGACCGCTCGACCCGGCCGTTGTGCGACAGCGCCCAGGCACCCCGGACGAAGGGCGCGCACGCCGTCTCGTCCGCGGGCATGCCGACGGTGGCGTCGCGCACGGCACCCAGCACGCAGCCCGCCGCCACGTGCGGGGCGACGGAGGCGAGCGAGGCGTCCGCCCACAGCGGCGCGGCCCGGCGCCACCGGGCCGGTGCGCTGCGGGCTGCGGTCCACCAGGCGGCCCCCCAGCCGTCGGCGTTGACGCTCCCGTGGTGCTGCCGCCGCGGAGCCCAGCTCTGCTGCAGCAGCCCGTGCTCGCGCTCCAGGAGCAGGTCGGCCAGGCTGCGCTCGGCGCCCAGCCAGGCCGTGTGCCGGCACACGCTCAGGCGTCCCAGGCCAGGCGGACACCCGTGAAGATCTGCCGTCGCACGGGCCAGTCCCAGTTCCGGAACGAGGGTCGCACCGACACGGACGTGCTGGCCCAGGACCCGCCGCGCAGCACGCGGTAGCCACCGCCGAAGAACGGCGCGGAGTAGGTGTCGTAGAGCATCGGGGAGAACCCCGGCCACGGCGCGAAGTCCGAGGACGTCCACTCCCACACGTCGCCCATGAGCTGCTCGACGCCGTACGCACTGGCCCCGGCCGGGTACGCCCCGACCTGCGCGGGCCCGAGCGCGTGCCCGCCGAGGTTGGCCCGCTCCGCGGTCGGGGCCTCATCACCCCACGGCCACCGGCGACGGCGGCCCAGCGCCGGGTCCCAGGCGCACGCCTTCTCCCACTCGACCTCGGTGGGCAGCCGGGCGCCGGCCCACCGCGCGAAGGCCTCCGCCTCGTGGCAGTCGACGTGCTGCACGGGCGCCGCGGGGTCGAGGGCGACCTCGACGGCGAACCGCCGCTGGGTCCACCCGCCCGCACCGTCGCGGGCCCAGCCGAGCGGGGTCGTGATGCCCTCCGCCCGCCGGTGCGCCCAGCCCGCGCGGGTCCAGTGCCGGGGGTCCTCGTACCCGCCGTCCTCGACGAAGGCCGCCCACTCACCGTTCGTCACCGGGACGCGGCCGATGCGGAACGCCGGGACGTGGACGCGGTGCTGCGGGTGCTCGTTGTCCAGGGCCCACGGCTCCTGCGCCGGGTCGACGCCGAGGAGGAACTCCCCCGCCGGGACGAGCACCGGTTCGGCCGGGACGACCCGGCCGGGCGGCGTCGGCGCGGCCGCGAGCAGCGGGTCGCCCGAGCGCAGGTTGTGCGTCGCGAACATCGTCTCGTCGTGCTGGTGCTCGTGCTGGGCGACCATCGCCACCGCGAACGCCGCCTCGCGCGGGTCGTCCGCGCGGACGCGCGCGACGCGGTCCAGGACGCGGTTGCGCACGTCGGCGAGCGCCCGCCGGGACGCGCGCGGGTCCAGCAGCGGCAGCTGCGTCCGCGTCGCGCGCGGGTGCTCGGCCGCGTCGTAGAGGCAGGCGATCGTGGGGTGGAAGACGGGCGTCCGGTCGGCACCCGCCCCCTGCCGCAGGAGCCACAGCTCCTCCTGCTGCCCGATGTGGGCGAGGTCCCAGACGAGCGGACTCATGAGCGGGGAGTGCTGGACGGTCAGCTCGGCGTCGGCGGCCTCGGTGAGGCGGGCCGTCGTGCGGCGGCCGGCCTGCAGGGCCGCGACCGCGCCCTCGAGCGGGTGGACGGTCGAGTGGTCGTCGAGCGTGGTCACCGGAGGTCCTCCGCGGTCAGGCAGGCGTCCGGTCCGTCGGCGCGGAACCGGTCGGTCACGAGGTCGGCGGGGCTGCGTCCCGCCGCGAGCAGCTCCGTCCAGGCGTGGACGGCGGCCACGAGCGAGGGGTCGACCCGGGGCGTGGCCGCGGCGAGCACCCCGAGCGCGGCCCGGCGCAGGGCCGGGTCGGCGAGCCCGAACCGGACGGCGTCGGCCCCGCGGTCGGCCACCGGCTCGGCGGCCTCGGCGGCGGCGCCCGCCGCCACCGGGTCGTCGACGACGGTCGTGACGACGGCGGCCAGGCCCGGGCGCAGGGCCGCCGGGACGGCGTCGAGGAACCGCAGCTCGAGGAAGCCCCGCAACCGCACGGGCGGCCAGAGCGTCGTGAGGTGCGCGTCGACGTCGTCGGTGCCGGGGCGGCGGTCGTCGAGCAGGACCCGGCCCGCGGCCCAGTCGGCGAAGGGGACGTGCTCGCGGACGGGCGCGAACTCCCCGCTCGCCTGCACGCGGACGAACATGACGGGCGCCGCGAACGCGAACTCCACCCACTCCGCGACCGGGTCGCTGCCGTCCCCGGACGCCCGGCACCGGCCCGGTTCCAGCCGTCCCCAGACCTCCTGCCGGCCGCACACCGCTCCGGTCGGGACGCCGTGGCGCAGCGGCGACGTCGCCGCGAGCGCGACGAGCACGGGCGTCAGCCGGCGCACGTGCGCCAGCCGGTCGGCCCACCCCGCGGTGGGCCCGGCGTCGAGGTTGACCTGCAGGGAGGCCGTCGAGGCCATCATCGTGGCGCCGTCGAGGTGGTGGCCCACGGCGTCGAAGTGCGCCTCCATCGCCCGGTACCGCGACCCCGGGTGGACGCGGACGGGAGCGCGCACGGGGTCCAGGCCGGTGGCGAGCGCGACGAGCCCGTCGGACGCCAGCAGGGCGTCGACCGCGGTCGCGTCCTGCTCCAGGCCCGCGACGGTCGCCACGAGGTCGCCCGGCGGGGTGGACAGCTCCACCTGGCCCCCGGGTTCGAGGGTGAGGCGCGAGCCCGCGGGTGGCACGAACCCCGCCACGAGCGACGTCAGCCGGTCCCAGTCCACGCGGCGGCGCGGGGCGCGGACGTCGACCACGTGCCGTTCGAGCTCGAGCCCGACGGTGCCCGTCCCCGAGGGGCGCAGGGCGGTGGCGGCGACGTGGGCGCGCAGGGCGTCGGGCGGCGAGACCGCCTCGACGACGCGGGGGACGGTGAGCGACACGGTGGTGCGAGCCCCTTCCAGGTCCGGACCGGTCCTGGGGGACCGCGGGTCGGCGTGGGGCCAGTTACTGGCCTCGTCGTCACCCTCGCACGCGGCCCCAGCCGTCGCACCCCCGGGCCGCTCACGACGGCGGGGTGCGCGGGGCGTGGGAGTCCAGGAAGGAGTAGACCTCCAGGTCGTCGACGCCGGGGAACCGCCCCGAGGGCAGCGGCGCCAGCGTCTGGGCGTGCAGCCGGGCGCTCGGCCAGGCGTGGTCGGCCCACCGTTCGGCCACCCCCGCCGGCGGACGGCGGCAGCACGCCGCCTCCGGGCACGTGCTCTTCGCCCGCACCCGGGTGTCCCGGCCGCGGAACCACTTCGCGTGCGCGTACGGGACGCCGACCGTGATGGAGAACCCGCCGTCGTCGCTCGTCCCCGTCTGGCTCGAGCACCAGAACGTCCCCGCGGGCGTGTCGGTGTACTGGTAGTTCTCCGTGGTGCGGTTCCGCACGTCGAACACCGTGCGCGCGGTCCACTGCCGGCACACGGGTTGCCCCTCGATGGCACCCGAGGAGTCCTCGGGGAACGGGACCCCGTCGTTCTCGTACCCGCGGTAGAGCGCACCGTCGTCGCCGACGCGCAGGAAGTGGACGGGGATCCCCAGGTGCG
Source organism: Kineococcus endophyticus (assembly GCF_040796495.1). Classification (NCBI taxonomy): domain Bacteria; kingdom Bacillati; phylum Actinomycetota; class Actinomycetes; order Kineosporiales; family Kineosporiaceae; genus Kineococcus; species Kineococcus endophyticus. The sequence continues at coordinate 46,569 of NZ_JBFNQN010000019.1, forward strand.
ACGTCAGCAGGTTCGTGAGCCGGTGCGCCGCAGCCTCGTGCGTCACACCGAACGCGTCGCGGAAGTCCTCCACCGCCAGGTCCTTGTCGGCCTTGGCCGCGGACAGGAACTCCACCGCGGCGCTGCGCGGGAGCAGGCAGCACGCCGCGAAGTAGTTGATCTCCAGTCGCTGGCGCAGGAACTGCGTGTAGCTCGCGGGCCGTTCGTGCTCCAGCACGCGGTGCGCGATCGCCTGCAGCGCCAGGGACCGCAGCCCGTGCCCGCCCGGGATCGAGGCGGGCGGGAGGTAGATGCGACCGTTGGCCAGGTCGGTGACGGTCCGCGTGGAGTGCGGCAGGTCCTCGACGTGGATGATGCTGAACCCGAGGTCGGCGGCCATCCGCGCGACCTGCCGGTGGGTCAGGGCACCGACCGTGTACCCGGCCGCCCGCACGAGGTCCTCGGCGAGTTCCTCGATCTCGGGCAGGTGGTTGTCCACCGCCCGCAGCAGGTGCCGGATCTCGGTGTTCGCCCGCCGCGCCTCCTCCGGTGTCGCGTTGGACGCGTCGTGCCGGCGCGCGAGTTCGCGGTGCAGTTCCACCAGGGCCTCGAGCGCGTCGGTCGGCAGCTTCCGGCTCGACCGGACCTCCGGCAGTCCGAGCGTGCGGGCCAGCGGGGACCGCTGGGCGTGGTCGAGCTCGATCTCGAGCGCGGCGCGGCGGCTCGGCGGCGGCGCCGGGTCGAGCAGGTCCGAGGGCGGGACCCCGAGGGCGCGGGCGACGGCGGTGATGAGGGACAGCCGGGGTTCGCGCTTGCCGTTCTCCACCTGCGAGAGCTGGCTCTGCGCGGCCCCGACCTCCTCCCCGAGCTGCGCCAGCGTCCACCCCCTGGCCTGCCGGTGGTGCCGGATCCGTCGGCCCACCGTGAGGGCGTCCAGACCCGTCTCCGGGACCGGCGGGGCGAGCGCCGGATCGGTCAGCGGTTCGAGCGCAGCGACGCGCAGCGGAGCCATGCGGTTCACGGTAGGTGAAGAACGGCGGATCTTCACCCCTCTCCGTCGTTGTCCGGGGGTTGCGTGCACCACATGCTCGGAAGACGACGAACGAGACCACCACCGCTCCCGAAGGAGGCACGCCGACGTGACCATCGAGTTGACGCGTGACGTCCCCGTCCAGCCGACGGGGGCCCTGCGCCCGGCACACGTTCCCGCCCCGCTCCCCCAGCAGCCCTCCCGGCTCCGGGTCCAGCACGCGGCGGCCGACCCGTCCGTCGTGGCGTGGGTGCGCCGGGTCGCGGCCCTCACCGAACCGGACGCCGTGGTGTGGTGCGACGGCTCCCAGGAGGAGTTCGAGCGGCTGACGACGCAGATGGTGCAGGTCGGCACACTGGTCCGCCTCAACGAGGACCTGCGGCCCGGTTCGTTCCTGGCGCGGTCGGCCCCGACGGACGTGGCGCGCGTGGAGTCGCGGACGTTCATCGCCTCCCACCGCCGCGAGGACGCGGGCCCGACGAACAACTGGCGCGAACCCACCGCCCTGCGCGAGGAGCTCGCCGGGGTGTTCGCCGGCTCGATGCGCGGCCGGACGATGTACGTGGTGCCGTTCTCGATGGGCCCGGTCGGCGGCCCGATCTCCCAGCTCGGCGTGCAGGTGACCGACTCCCCCTACGCCGTCGTCTCGATGCGCACCATGACCCGGATGGGCGCCGACGCGCTCGCCGCCATCGGCCCGGACACCACCTGGGTGCCCGCCGTGCACTCCGTCGGGTACCCGCTCGTCGACGCGGTCGGCCGTTCCCGCGCGGACGTCGCCTGGCCGTGCAACGACCTGAAGTACATCGCCCACTTCCCCGAGACCCGGGAGATCTTCTCCTTCGGTTCCGGCTACGGCGGGAACGCGTTGCTGGGCAAGAAGTGCTTCGCCCTGCGCATCGCCTCGGCCATGGGCCGGGACGAGGGCTGGCTGGCCGAGCACATGCTGCTCGTCAAGGTGACCGACCCGCAGCAGCGGCAGTTCCACCTGGCCGCCGCGTTCCCCTCGGCGTGCGGCAAGACGAACCTCGCGATGCTGCGCCCGACGCTGCCCGGCTGGACGGTCGAGACGATCGGGGACGACATCGCCTGGATGCGCCCCGACGCCGAGGGCCGGTTGCGGGCCATCAACCCCGAGGCCGGGTTCTTCGGCGTGGCCCCGGGCACGGGCTGGTCGACGAACCCGACCGCCATGCAGATGCTCGACCGCGACGTCATCTTCACCAACGTCGCCCTGACCGACGACGGGGACGTGTGGTGGGAGGGCATGACCGAGGAGGTCCCCGAGCACCTCCTCGACTGGCAGGGCCGGGACTGGACCCCGGCGTCGGGAACCCCCGCGGCGCACCCGAACGCCCGGTTCACCGTCTCGGCGGCGCAGTGCCCGTCCATCGCCGAGGAGCTGGACGACCCGCAGGGCGTGGTCGTGGACGCGGTGCTGTTCGGCGGCCGCCGCCGCACGAACGTGCCGCTGGTGTCCCAGGCGCCGGACTGGAAGGCCGGGGTGTTCCTGGGCGCGTCGGTCTCCAGCGAGCAGACCGCGGCGGCCGAGGGGACGGTCGGGCAGTTGCGGCACGACCCGTTCGCGATGCTGCCCTTCGCCGGGTACGACATGGCCGACTACTTCGCGCACTGGCTGGGCATGGAGGACCGGTTGTCGCAGCCGCCGGCGGTGTTCGGGGTGAACTGGTTCCGCCGCGGGGACGACGGCCGTTTCCTGTGGCCGGGGTTCGGCGAGAACTCCCGCGTCATCGCGTGGATCTGCGCCCGCCTGGCCGGGCGGGTCGGTGCCGTACCGACCCCGGTGGGTCTGGTCCCGGCCTCCGGTGACCTCGACGTCGCCGGCCTGGACGTCCCCGCGCAGGACCTGGCCGAGTTGTTCGCGGTCGACCCCGCCGCCTGGACCGCGGAACTGGACGAGCTCGAGAGCTACTTCGCGCAGTTCGGCGCCAAGCTGCCCCGCGACCTGACACTCCGCCTCGAGGACGTCCGCGCGGAACTGCGCGCGGCCCGCTGGGAGCAGCGCCGCTGGGAGGAGTGGACGACCGACTGAGTCGTCCCCCACGATCCACCGCCGTCACGTCCACCGGGCACCGGGCTCGCCGGGAGGACGTGACGGCGGTGAACTCCGTCCTCAGACCTGGACGAGGACCTTGCCGACGGCCTGGCCGGACTCCAGCCGGGCGAACGCCTCGCGGGCGTCGGTCAGCGCGTGCACCGAGTCGACCTCGGGCGCGAGGCCGGCGGTGTCGCAGAACTGCAGCAGCCGCTCGAACTCCTCGCGCGTCCCCATGGTCGAGCCGAGGACGCGCAACTGCTTGAAGAACACGTTCTCAAGCATCGCCGGCGCGTCCCCACCCGTCGTCGCCCCGGCCACGACGACGCAGCCGCCGGGTTTCAGCGACTGCACCGAGTGCTTCCACGTCGCCTTGCCCACCGTCTCGAACACCGCGTCCACGCGGCCGGGCAGCCGTTCCCCCGTCGCGAACGTCGCCGCCGCGCCCCAGGAGCTCGCCCGCTCGAGGCGTTCGGGCGAGCGCCCGGTCACCCACACCCGCAGGCCCGCCGCCGACCCGAGCGCGACGAGCGCGTTCGAGACGCCACCGGCGGCCCCCTGCACGAGGACGGTCTGCCCGGGCACGGCCCGCGCCTGGGTGAAGAGCATCCGGTAGGCCGTCAGCCACGCCGTCCCCAGCGACGCCGCGCGCTCGGCCGTCCAGCCCGCCGGGCGCGGCAGCACGTTGCGCCGGGGCACCCAGACGTGCTCGGCGATCGTCCCCGGGTGCAGTTCGGACAGCAGCGTCCGCCGCGGGTCGAGGGTCTCGTCCCCGCGGAAGTCCTCGTCGGAGACGACGGCGTGCACGACGACCGCCGAACCGTCCTCGAGCGTCCCGGTCGCGTCGCAGCCCAGGACCATGGGCAGCCGCTCGGCGGGCAGTCCGACTCCGCGCAGGCTCCACAGGTCGTGCCGGTTGAGCGCGGCGCCCTCGACGTCGACGCGCACCCACCCCGCGGGCGGCTCGGCCGCGGGGGCGTCGGCCACCTCGAGGGCGGACAGCGGGTCGTCGGAACTGGCGCGGACGGCGCGGGCGGCGAGCACGCGCCGACGCTACCCCCGGCCGCCGCCCCGCACCCCCGGTGCAGCGGCTCGGTACGGTGCCCGGGTGCCCGACCACCACGACGTGTCCCCGTTGCTCGAGGTCCTCGACGTCCGCCCGGCCGGCTCCCCCGGCGACGCGGCCGCCGACGTCTTCACCGGCCCGAACCTCCCGCACTGGCGCCAGCGCCTCTTCGGTGGGCAGGTGCTCGGTCAGGTGGCGGTGGCGGCGGGGCGGACGGTGGCGCCCGACCGCAGCCTGCACTCCCTGCACGCCTACTTCCTGCGTCCCGGCGATCCGGCGGTCCCCGTGGCCTTCGCCGTCGAACGGCTGCGCGACGGCCGGTCCTTCTCCGCCCGCCGCGTGCAGGCCACGCAGAACGGCGTGCCGATCCTGTCGGGCATCGCCTCCTTCCAGGCCCCCGCCGAGGGCCTGGACCACGCCGAGCCGGCCCCCGAGGTGCCCGACCCCGAGGACGTCGTCAGTGACTACGCCGTCCTGGACGCCGTCGACCACCCGCTGGCCCGGCAAATGGGTCGCGGGCGGCACGTGGAGCTGCGCCACGTCGAACCGGCCCTGTACCTGGCCCCCGACCCCGAGCGCCGGGCCCGGCAGTCGGTGTGGTTCCGCCTCGACGCGCCCCTGCCCGGCGACGACCTCGTGCAGCGGGGGGCCCTGGCCTACGCCAGCGACCTGAGCATCCTCGAACCCGTGCTGCGCCGGAACGGGATGGCGTGGGCGACCCCGGGCACCAGCGTGGCCAGCCTGGACCACGCCATGTGGTGGCACCGCCCGGCCCGGGCCGACGACTGGATCCTCTACGTGGCCGAGAGCCCCAACGCCTCCGGCGCCCGGGGGCTGTCCACCGGCCGCATGTACGACCGCCAGCGGCGGCTCGTCGCCACGGTGGCCCAGGAGGGCATGGTCCGGGTCCCGCAGGGCTGATCCGGGCGCGGCGGGCGTGGAAGGATCACGGACCGTGCGCGCGCTGCCGACGACGGTCGTGACCCCCGCCCTCCTCCTGTCCCTGGCCCTGGCCGCGGGCCTCGGCGCGTGCACCGCGCAGCGCCAGGCGGCGCCGTCGGGCACCGGGTCCCCGTCCTCCCCCGCCTCCCCGACCGGCAGCGCCTCGACCGGCGGCTCGACCGGCGGCTCGACACCGCAGGTCCCCGTCGTGCCGGGCCTGCGCCCCGGGGAGGTCCCGCCCGTCCCGCTCATCACCGTGCCCGACGTCACGGCGCTCACCGCCTCCCAGCGCGCGACGTCCGACCGGCTCGCCGAGAGCCTGTCGGCCATCGCCGGCGCCACCCCGGGACTGGAGGTGACGGCGGCCCGCTGCGACGGCACGGGCGCCGTGGTCAACGGCGCGGGCACGCTCGTGCCCCACGGCGAGGGCGCCGGCGTCGTCAGCGACGGCCGCGGCACCGTCGTCGTCGAGGGCGACGGCGCGGGGGTCTCCACGACCGACGGCGTCACGATCGTCAACAACGGCGACGGCACGGGGTCCTACAGCGACGGGACCACCTCGATCAGCCTGGACGGCGGCGGCGCCGGGAGCTACGTCGACGGCCGCCGCACCGTGACCCTCTCGGGGGACGGGGCGGGCACGTCGGTCGACGGGTCGAGGACGACGACCGTGAACGCCGACGGGTCCGGCACGTGGACGGACGGCACCCGGACCACCACCAACGAGGGCGACGGGTCGGGGACCTACACCGACGGCACGCTGACCATCGTCAACGACGGGACGGGCCAGGCCCTGGTCGACGGGGTGCCGGTGGCGGCCGACCCCCTGCCCCCGGTGGGCCGGGCCGGGTCGTTCCCGCCGGTGCAGGCGCTGGCCCCGCTGGGGAACGTGTGCGGCACGCTCGTGCGCCTGCCCGGCGACGTGCTGTTCGACTTCGACTCCGCCCGGGTGCGGGCCGACGCGGCTCCCGTCCTGCAGGTGCTCGCGGACGCGCTGCAGGCCTCCCCGCCGGCGCAGCCCGTCCGCGTCGACGGGCACACCGACGGCTTCGGCACCGACGCCTACAACCAGGACCTGTCGGTGCGGCGCGCGACGGCGGTCGCGTCCTGGCTCGGCGGGCACGGCGTCACCGCGTCGCTGGCGCCGCAGGGGTTCGGCGAGACCCGCCCGATCGCGCCCGAGACCGTCGACGGCCACGACGACCCCGCGGGACGGCAGCTGAACCGGCGCGTGGAGTTCGTGCTGCCCGGCCCGTCCGCCCCCTGAGACCACCCCCGGCTGCGCCGGACGAGTGGCCCCCGTCAAGGGACCGAGCGCGGGAGTCGACCTCTTCTCCAGGGCAGTTCTAGATACATCTGGAAGGGGAACGGGGATGGCGGTGCGTCAAGACCACGGCCGGGCTGTCGTCGCGGCCGTGCGGGACTGGTACCTGCACGGGGACGTCGTGGACCGCGCCCGGCGGTTGTTCTTCCTCGTCGCGATCGGCAGCACGCTGCTCACCGCGGCCGGGGCCGAGGTCGACACCGGCGCCGGACGCCTCGTCGTCCTCGCAGCCGTCGTCGTCCTCATCGCCTCCTGGACGCACGGCTACCTGCGCGCCGCGGCGCGGCCCCGCCCCGACCTCTTCGACGCGGCCGACGCCGTCGCGCGCGCGGCCTTCGTCGCCGCGGTCGCCGACCCGCCCGCCGTCCTCGGCTTCCTCTTCTGGGCCGTGTGGTTCCGCTCGCAGTACGGCTCGGGTCGCACCGCGCTGCTGCGGTGCGTCCACCACGTCGCGGCCGTGACCGTCGGGGCGGCCGTGTGGTGGGCCCTGCCCGCGAACACGGAGACCTCCACGGTGTGGGGGGTGGCCGGGGCGTTCCCGGTCGTCTTCCTCGGCCTGGCGGTGGCGCGTCGCGTCCACTCCGCGGCGGCCCGCATCGTCCGGGACCAGCGCCGCGAGGCCGCCCTCAGCACCCTGGGTGCCGCCGTCGTCGGGCTCGTCGACCGCGCCGAGGTCGTGCGGGCGGGGATGGCCGCGGCCCGCGAGATCGCCGCCGCGACCCCCGGCCTGCGACTGGCCCTCGTGCGGGTCCGGGACGGTGTCGGCGACGCCGACCTGCGCGCCGGCGACTGGGCGACCCCCCTCACCCTCGCCCGCGTCCCCGCGGAGGCGTCGGGCGCGGCAGCCCTCCCGACGGACGCGGCCCTCGACGCCGCGGCGGGCACCACCGGCAGCTGGACGTCCTACGCCTCCCCGGTCCCCGACGGGCAGACCTGGCTCGTCGCCGGCGGGGACGAGCTGGCGGCCGAGGGCCTGCACGCGGCCTCGCTGCTCAACAACGGGATCGCGCTGGCGCTCAACCGGTGCGCCGCCCACGCCGCGCTGACCCGGCGGGCGGACACCGACAGCCTCACGGGGCTCGCCAACCGCGGCGCCTTCCGCGACGCCGTCGACCTGGCCCTGCTGGACCACGAGCGCTCGGACGGCGAGGCGGGACCCTTCGTCCTCTTCGTCGACCTCGACGACTTCAAGTACGTCAACGACGGCTTCGGGCACGGCGCCGGCGACGACGTGCTGACGGCGACCGCCGACCGGCTGCGCGCGACGGTCGGGGCCGCCGGGCTGTGCGCCCGTCTCGGCGGCGACGAGTTCGCCGTCCTGCTGCCCTCGACGACCACGGACGTCGCCGAGGCGCTGGCCCAGGCCGTCGTCGACGCGGTGACGGTCCCCGTCGCCGTCGTCACCGGGGTCGCGGAGATGGCCGCCGAGGAGGTGCAGGTCGGCTGCAGCGTCGGCGTCGCCCGCTGCGCCGGCGCCACCGGGGGCGTCGACGAGGTCGTCCAGCGCGCCGACGTGGCCATGTACTCCGCCAAGACCGGCGGGGGCGGGGTGGCGGTCTTCGGGCGGCGGTCCGCGGCGGCGGAGGCCGAGGCCGTGCTGCTGCGCGAACTGGCCGGCGCCACGGCCCGGGGCCAGATCGAGGTCCACTACCAGCCCGTCGTCGACCTGGCCGAGGACGCCGCCGACGTCTCGTGCAGCGGGATGGAGGCGCTCGTGCGCTGGAACCACCCCGAGCGCGGGCTGGTGGGCCCGCAGGACTTCATCGCCCGCGCCGAGCGGTCCGGCGCCATCCACGAGATCGGCGCGCACGTGCTCGACCAGGCCTGCCGCGACGCGGCCGCCTGGACGGTCGCGGGTCGCCCCCTCACCGTGCACGTCAACGTCTCGGTGGCCCAGCTCGCCGACGACCGGCTGCTCACCGTGGTGCGGTCCTGCCTGCGGCGCAGCGGGTTGCCGCCCGAGCAGCTCGTCCTGGAGATCACCGAGAGCATGGTCCTGGAGGCCCCCGACGCCCTGCGCCGGGTGCACGACCTCGCCGCGACCGGCGTGCGCATCGCCGTCGACGACTTCGGGACGGGCTACGCGAGCCTCACCGCGCTGCGGCGGCTGCCGGTCTCGCTGGTCAAGGTCGACCGGTCCTTCGTGGCCGGCGCGACGAGCAACCCCGCCGACCTGGCCATCATCGAGGCCGTCGTGCAGATGGCCGGACGCCTCGGCGTCGAGGTCGTGGCCGAGGGCGTGGAGGAGGTGGCACAGGCGCAGCTGCTCGCGGCCGCCGGCGCCCACCACGCCCAGGGGTTCCTCTACGCGACGCCGCTGCCGCGGGCCGCGTTCGACGAGTGGCTGGCCACCCGCACCCCCCTGCACCCGCGCCCGGTCCGCCGGCGCACGACGGCCGACTGACCGTCACCGCGGGGCGCCCTCCGGAGGTGGGTCGTTGACGCAGCCGGCTCACAGGTCGAGCCGGCTGCGTCAACGATCCTCAACCGTGGAGCGCAGTGGTGACGCTCAGTCGCGGGTGAGCTTGCGGTACGTCACGCGGTGCGGACGGGCCGCGTCGGGGCCGAGGCGCGCGACCTTGTTCTCCTCGTAGCCCGCGAAGTTGCCCTCGAACCAGTACCAGTTCGCCGGGTTCTCCTCGGTGCCCTCGTAGGCGAGGATGTGCGTCGCGACGCGGTCGAGGAACCACCGGTCGTGGCTCACTACCACGGCGCAGCCGGGAAACTCCAGCAGGGCGTTCTCCAGCGACCCGAGGGTCTCGACGTCGAGGTCGTTGGTGGGCTCGTCCAGCAGCAGGACGTTGCCGCCCTCCTTGAGCGTCAGCGCCAGGTTGAGGCGGTTGCGCTCCCCACCGGACAGCACGCCGGTCGGCTTCTGCTGGTCCGGGCCCTTGAACCCGAACGCCGAGACGTAGGCGCGCGAGGGCATCTCCTGGTTGCCGACCTGGATGTAGTCCAGGCCGTCGGAGACGGTCTCCCACAGGTTCTTGGACGGGTCCAGCCCGCCGCGGGACTGGTCGACGTAGGACAGCTTGACGGTGTCGCCGATCTTCAGGTCGCCGCCGTCGAGCTCCTCGAGCCCGACGATCGTCTTGAACAGCGTCGTCTTGCCGACGCCGTTCGGGCCGATCACGCCGACGATGCCGTTGCGCGGCAACGAGAACGACAGGCCGTCGATGAGCGTGCGGTCGCCGAAGGACTTCTTGAGGTCCTTGGCCTCGATGACGACCGAGCCCAGGCGCGGACCGGCCGGGATCTGGATCTCCTCGAAGTCGAGCTTGCGCGTGCGCTCGGCCTCGGCGGCCATCTCCTCGTAGCGGGCCAGGCGCGCCTTGGACTTGGTCTGGCGGCCCTTGGCGTTCGAGCGGACCCACTCCAGCTCGTCCTTCAGGCGCTTGGCCAGCTTGGCGTCCTTCTTGCCCTGGACGTCCATGCGGGCGGCCTTCTTCTCCAGGTACGTGGAGTAGTTGCCCTCGTAGGGGTAGGCGCGGCCGCGGTCGAGCTCGAGGATCCACTGCGCGACGTTGTCGAGGAAGTACCGGTCGTGGGTGACGGCCAGGACGGCACCGGGGTACTTCGCGAGGTGCTGCTCCAGCCACGTCACGGACTCGGCGTCCAGGTGGTTGGTGGGCTCGTCGAGCAGCAGCAGGTCGGGCGCCTCGAGCAGGAGCTTGCACAGCGCCACGCGGCGCTTCTCCCCACCGGACAGGACCGACACGTCGGCGTCACCGGGCGGGCAGCGCAGCGCGTCCATGGCCTGCTCGAGCTGGGAGTCCATGTCCCACGCGTTGGCGTGGTCCAGCTCCTCCTGCAGCGTGCCCATCTCGGCCATGAGGGCGTCGAAGTCGGCGTCCGGGTCCTCGAACAGGCCCGTGATCTCGTTGTAGCGGTCCATCTTCTGCTTCAGCTCGCCCAGGCCGTCCTGGACGTTCTGCAGGACCGTCTTGCTCTCGTCCAGCTTCGGCTCCTGCATGAGCATGCCGACGCTGTAGCCGGGCGAGAGGCGGGCCTCGCCGTTGGACGGCTGGTCCAGCCCCGCCATGATCTTCAGGACGCTCGACTTCCCGGCGCCGTTGGGTCCGACGACCCCGATCTTGGCCCCCGGGTAGAAGGAGATCGAGACGTCGTCGAGGATGACCTTGTCCCCGTGCGCCTTGCGCGCCTTCTGCATCTGGTAGATGAATTCCGCCACGTCCCCAGGCTAGTCGCAGGCGCCGGGCGGCCCACCATCCGCCGGGTCGCTAGGCTGACGACCACGGTGCGACCTGCTCCACCCGCCGGTCCGCCGGTGCCCTGCGCTCGTAGCTCAACGGACAGAGCGACCGGCTTCTACCCGGTTGGTTGGGGGTTCGAATCCCTCCGAGCGCGCCTCAGCGGCTGCCACCGCGCAGGCGCAGCCGCACGACGCCCGGCGTCCGGCCCGTGAGGTAGACGCGCTCGCCGGCCGCCGCGTGGCTGCCCTGCAGGTAGTCGTACTGCTCCCCGCCGTCGTAGCGCGCCGGCTGGTGCTCACCGGCCGCGCCACCCCCGCCCTCGCGGACGAGGACCACCTCGTCACCGGCGACGCGGTACCGCAGCTCGGGCCCGGTGAGCACCCGGGCGCCGTCGGCCGACGGCTCGGCGCCGGTCAGCGTCCCGCCGGGGCGGAAGGACAGCTCGAGCGCGTACGACGTCGCGGCCCCGCTGAACCCGACGGTGACGTCGGCCCCGTCGTCGAGCAGCTCCACCCGGACGGTCGTGGTGAGCTCGACCGCGTCCACGGCGCGGCGGCCGAAGGCCATCGCGGCGTGGAAGCGGCCCTCGTCGCCCAGGGGGTAGTCCCCGGCCGGGTCGCGGTCGGCGGCGGCGAGCGGCTGGTAGTACCCGGCGCGCAGCTCCTGGCACAGGACGAAGGTCCCGGCGGCCTCCTGCTCCAGCGTCGCGCTGCGGAACGGCCCGAGGCCGAAGAAGGCGGTCGACAGGCGCAGCGACTCCAGGACGGCCGCGCCGTGCCGGAACCGCAGGAAGGTCGCGGTGTTCGCCGTGCCGGACCGGATCGTGCCGACGGCGGGCTGGTCGCTGCCGCCGAAGACGACGGTCCGCGTGCGGCCCGCGGCGTGGACGGCCAGGCCGGACGCGGGCAGCACGGCCTCCCCCGCCCACGGACGCCCGCTGCCCGCGGGCAGGACACCGGCCAGCCCCGGGTGGGCGAGGAGTTCGGGCAGCACCGAGCGGCCGTCGACGCCGTGGGACTGCAGCGTCCGGGCGGCGTCGGCGAAGTCGGCGCGGTCCTCGGCGAGGGCGAAGCGCCGGTACGGCAGCAGCAGGTCGGCGCCGGGGTGGCCGGCGGTGTGCTGGTCCTGCCGGCGCGAGTGCACCGACTCCAGCAGGCCGTCCTCGTCGAGCAGCGGCAGGAACGCCTCCAGGTTGCGGCGCACGGGGTCCAGCAGGTCGGGCCGGTCGAGCAGGTCGGCGACGACGAGCAGCGACGGGCTGCTGACGGCCCCGGCGTACAGGGGGCTGCGCTCGGAGTACATGCCGTCGGCCTGCAGGTCGACGCCCTCGGCGAGCCACTCCTCGACCCGGCCGCGCACGACGTCGGGGGCCCCGAGCAGGGCACCGAGCCGCGCCAGCGCGCTGGAGATCTCCCAGCGGTGGTTGGGCGTGTGGACCCCGCCGGTCAGCAGCGGCGGCAGCGTCCGCTCCGCGACGGCCCGCAGCCCGGAGGCGACGCCGGCCAGCGCGGACTCGCGCCCGGCGAGCTCGGCCGTCAGGCACAGGTCGTTGACGGTGAAGGCCGTGTCGGGCGGGGAGGCGAGGTTCGTGCTGTCGAAGAGGCCGCTCGGCGTCTGCGCCACGCTCAGCAGCTCCACGAGCCGGGTCGCGACCGGCAACAGCCGCACGTCGTGGTGGTGGGCGGAGGCCGGATGGGAGAAGGCGGTCACCAGACCCTTCAGGCGCGCCGTCGTCTCGCGGTGGGCCAGGGGGCTGAGCGCCAGGGCGTCGCCGGCGAGGAGCGCGTCGACGCGCCGGTCGAGGTCGGCCACCAGCGCGGCGGTGAAGGTGGTGTCCTCGAGGTGCTCGGGCACGGGTGTCCTCCGGGGACGGGGTGGGGTGAGCGGACGCGGGCGGCTCGGGAGCCGCGACCCGGCGTCAGGAACCGTGACGTTAGCGTGCACATGACCTGACGTGAAGTCATCCGGACGACGAGCGGCGTCGAGCCTTGACCCGGTAAGCCCTTTCCACTTACCGTCCTGGACACCGCAGGAACGGCGGTGCCGCCACCTCGACGCGCTCTGGACGACCGGTCCGGAACGGGTCCGCAGGAGGCGGCTGGGGACCGGGAGACGAGGAAGTCCAACCATGAGCCAGAACAGCACCAGCCGACGGTCCGTCCTCCTCGGCTCCCTCGCGGCCGCTGCCGCGGGTGGCGCCCTGACCGCCTGCGGCGGAGGGGACTCCGCGTCGGGCAGCGGAGGCGGCGACGCGAAGAAGATCAGCTTCTGGCTCTCGGCCAGCGACGCGCAGGCGAAGGGCTACTACGACCTCGCCGACGAGTTCAAGACGAAGCAGGGCATCACGGTCGAGATCGTCAACGTCCCCTACGACGGCTACCAGACCAAGCTGCGCCAGGCCGCCCAGGCCGACTCGCTGCCGGACGTCGCCAGCGCGCCGTCGCTGGACCCGATCTGGACGAACAAGCTGCAGGACCTGACGGCCGTGGCGACCAGCTCGACGAACAAGATCGACGAGAAGCTGTACCAGAAGACCGACGACGGCAAGATCCTCACGATCCCCTCCGACATCACCGCCGCCGGCCTGTTCATCAACGCCTCGTTGTTCCAGAAGGCGGGCGTCGCCTACCCGACGGACCCCGCGAGCACCTGGACGTGGGACGCGTTCCTCGCGGCCGCCACGCAGGTCCGCACCGCGACCGGGGCGAAGTACGACCTCGTCTACGACGCCTCCCCCGCCCGCATCCGCGCGTTCGTCTACGAGCACGGGGCCAAGGGCTTCCAGCTGAACTCCGAGGGCACCGAGTACTCCGTCGACGACGCGACGGTCGAGGTGCTGCAGAAGTTCGTGGACATCAACGACGACGTGGTCATGCCCAAGTCGGTGTGGACGTCGGGCGCCGACCCGAACGCCCTGTTCAAGAGCGGTCAGGTCGTGGCGTACTTCTCCGGCGTCTGGCAGGTCGCCGACTTCGCCGAGAGCATCACGCAGTTCGAGTGGGCCGCCGTCCCGACCCCGGCCCAGCCGACGCAGGCGACCGACATCAACACCGGCGGGAAGATCGTCGCCTTCGACAACGGCGACACCAAGGACGCGGCGATGAAGTTCGTCGAGTTCCTCTACGACCCGACGAACTACGCCAAGGTCGCGGCCACCAACGGCTGGCTGCCGGTGGAGACCGGGCTGGACATCGCCTACCCGGGCACCAACCAGGCCGCCCTCGACGGCTACGCGCTCTACCAGAAGGAGATCGAGCTCGCCGACCCGATCTCCACCTCCGGCAGCGACGCGGGTGAGAAGCTCACCCTGGCGGGCAAGGCCATCACGACCGACCCCACCAAGGACGAGATGGGCAAGGCCATCAACGGTCAGCAGACCGTGCAGCAGACGGTGGACAACATCGTCAAGCTGCTCAACGAGCAGATCGCCTGACGTCACCCGACCGGACCCGGGTCGCCCCCCGGGTCCGGGACCACCACCCCAGGAGGTTCCATGACCCCCAGCGCACCGGGTCCGGTCCCCGCCGCGGTCGGGACCGACCCCGCCGCCCTCGTGCGGGCGCCGCAGCCCTCCGCCGGCCGCGCCAGCCGCCGCCGTGCGGCGCGCTACCGCCTCGCGCCACTGCTGTTCGTCGGCGTCAACGTGGTGCTGTTCTTCCTCTTCTTCGTCTGGCCCGCGGTGACGGGGCTGTACTACTCCTTCACCAGCTACACCGGGGTCGGGTCGGCCCCGTGGGTGGGCCTGGCCAACTACGAGAAGCTGTTCGGGGACGCCGCGTTCTACTCGGCCTTCGGCCGCACGGTCCTGTTCGCCGTCATGGCGGTGCCGCTGAACTACGTGCTGTCGCTGACGATGGCGACGCTGCTGACGAGCCCGCACGCCAAGGGCAAGACCGTCGCCCGCGTGCTGTTCTTCATCCCCTGGCTCATCTCCCCCATCGTCGCCGGCGTCATCTGGCGGTGGATCTTCGGGGAGAACTTCGGGCTGGTGAACTACCTCATCACCTCCCTGGGCGGCTCGGCCGTCCCGTGGCAGTCCAACGCCGACCTGTCGCTGGTCATCGTCGCCATCGCCGGAGCCTGGGGCGGGACCGCCTTCAACATGCTGCTGTTCGTCGCGGCCCTGCGGAACGTCCCGACCTCCTACTACGAGGCCGCCTCGATCGACGGGGCCTCGCCCTGGCAGCGGTTCCGCTACATCACCCTGCCGAGCATCGCGCCGACGTCGTTCATCGTCATCCTCCTCGGCAGCCTCGGTGCCATGAAGGAGTACGCGTTGCTGCAGTCCCTCAACGGCGGTGGGCCGGGCACCGAGAACAACCTCGTCGTCCAGTACATCTTCCGCACGGGCTTCCAGCAGGGCCAGATCGGCTACGCCAGCGCCGCCTCGTTCGTCCTCATGGCAGTGCTCATGGCCATCGCCCTGCTCCAGGTCCTCGTCAACCGACGCAAGGAGGCCTGAGATGGCCCTCTCCTCGCTGCCCCGCCCCACGGCGCCGGCCCTGCGCCGCAGCACCCTCGAGCGCGAGGGCGGTTCGCCCGTCCGCACCGTCGGCGCCACGGTCCTGCTGTGGCTGCTCGCCGTGCTCTACGGCTTCCCGGTCCTGTGGTTCGTGCTGTCCTCGTTCAAGCCGGCGGGCGACCTCTTCTCGTATCCGCTGACCATGCTGCCCAAGACCTGGACGTTCGCCGGGTACGAGCAGGCGTGGACCAGCTTCAACTTCGCCGGGTACTTCACGAACACGCTCATCGTGGCCGTCAGCACGACCGTGCTGACCGTGCTCGCGAGCGCCATGACGGGGTACGCCCTGGCCAAGTACCAGAACTGGTGGCTGAAGGCGTTCTTCCTCTGCATCCTCGCCACGACGATGCTGCCGACCGAGGTCATCCTGTCGCCGTCGTTCCTCGTCATCCGCGACCTCGGGCTGTACAACCACCTCGCCGGCATCGTCGTCCCCTCGATCATCACGGCGACCGGGTGCTTCATGTTCCGGCAGTTCTTCTCCACCGTCCCGAACGAGCTGCTCGAGGCCGCGCGCATCGACGGCTCGAACGAGCTGACGACGTTCGTCCGCGTCATGCTGCCGATCGCCCGGCCGATCATGGTGACGCTGGCGATCTTCTCCTTCCAGTGGCGGTGGAACGACTACATCTGGCCGCTCATCGTCCTCAACGACCCGAGCAAGTTCACGCTGCAGATCGGCATCCAGAGCATCGTCGGGGCGCAGAACGTCAACTGGTCGGTGCTGCTGGGCGCCTCGGTCATCTCGATCGTCCCGCTCGTCGTCCTCTACCTCGTGTTCCAGCGCTACGTCATGAACGCCGACATGAACGCCGGTCTGAAGGACTGAGCGGGCCGCGAGGACACTGGCCCGGTGGACTCCTTCACCCGCGCCGGCCTGCACTTCCGCGTCGACGACCACGGCCCCGCCTCCGCACGTGAGGACGGGGCCGTGGTCGTCTGCCTGCACGGCTTCCCGCAGGGGCCGGAGGCGTACGACGCCGTCGTCCCCCTGCTGACGGCGGCCGGTCTGCGCGTGCTGGTGCCCGAGCAGCGGGGCTACGGCGCCGGAGCCCGACCGTCGCGGCGCCGCGACTACGCGCTGCCGGAGCTCGTCGCCGACGTCGTCGCGCTGCTCGACGTCCTGCCCAGGCCCGTCCACCTCGTCGGCCACGACTGGGGCGGGGTCGTCGCGTGGGCGGTCGCGGCCGCCCACCCGGAACGCCTCGCCTCGCTCACCGTGCTCTCCCAGGCCCACCCGGCCGCCTACCGCGCCGCGGTGACGAGCTCATCGCAGGCGTGGCGCTCGGCGTACGTCGGGGCCTTCCAGGTGCCGGTGCTGCCCGAGGCGCTGCTGACGGCCGGCGGGGGACGGCTGCTCGGAGCGTCGTTGCGGCGCAGCGGGTTGCCGGCCGACCTGGCCGCGGGGTACGCGCGCCGGCACAGTGCGCCCGGCGCCCTGCGCGCCGCGCTCGGCTGGTACCGGGCGCTGCCGTTCGCCTCCGGCGTCGGCCGTGTGCGCGTCCCGACGACGTACCTGCACGGCGCCCGGGACCCCTTCTACTCCGCGGCCGCGGTCGAGCGGACCGCGGAGTTCGTCCGGGCACCCTTGCGCCGGGTCGAGCTCGACACGGGCCACTGGATCCCCGAACTGCGCCCGGAGGCGGTCGCGGAGGCGGTGCTCGCCGCTGCGGGCGGTGCCGACCGGACGTAGCGTCGCGCAGGTGAGCGACTCCCCCGCGACCACCGCCCTGCGCGTGCCCGTCCGCACCGTCGACGGCACCCTCGACCTGCCGCTCGTCGGCCTCGGCACCTACGGCCTGCGCGGCGACGCCGGGTACCGGTCCCTGCGCGACGCCCTCGACGTCGGGTACCGGCTGCTGGACACCGCGACGATGTACGAGAACGAGGACGAGGTGGGTCGCGCCGTCGCCGACGCGGCGCTGCCCGACGTCCGGATCACCACGAAGCTGCACCACGAGCACGCGGGCCGCGAGGACGAGTTCCTCGAGCGCAGCCTGCGCCTGCTCCGCGTCGACGTGCTGGACCTCTGGCTCATCCACTGGCCGCCGGGAGGGCAGGCCCGTCCCGACGTGTGGGAGCGGATGGTCGCCGCCCGCGAGGCGGGCCGCGTCCGCGCCGTCGGCGTCTCGAACTACTCGCTCGCCCAACTCGACGAGCTGACGCAGGCCACGGGCGTCACCCCGGCCGTGAACCAGGTGAAGTGGGGTCCGGCGCTGCACGACGCCGACCTGGTCGCCGCCCACCGCGACCGCGGGGTCGTCCTGGAGGGCTACTCCCCCTTCAAGGCCACCGACCGCACCGCGGAGCCGTTGCGGGCGGCCGCCGAGCGGCACGGCGTGAGCGTCGAGCAGGTCGTCGTGCGCTGGCACGTGCAGCACGGGGTCGTCGTCATCCCCAAGTCCGGGGACCGCGACCGGCAGGCGCGCAACCGCGACGTCGAGGGGTTCGCGCTGAGCGAGGACGAGGTCGCGGCGATCGACGCCCTGGGCCGCTGAGTCCGACCGGTGGGCCGGCTCAGCCCATGACGTGCACGGTCCAGGCGCCGCCGCCCAGCTCGACGAGGTCCCCGTCGGAGAGCTGACGACCCCGGCGCTCCTCGACCTCCTCGTTGACGGTGACGTCCCCGGCCAGCAGCGCCTCCCGGGCCTGCCCGCCGGTCTCGACGGCCCCGGCGAGCTTGAGGAACTGGCCGAGCCGCACGACGCCGGTGACCTCGACGACCTCGGGTTCCACCTCGGGCTCCATCTCCGACACGAGGGGGCTCACTCGTCGACGGCCAGCGCGCTGAGCACCGCGGCGATGCGGTCGGCCTCGGCGTGGGTGAGGCGCTCGGGGACGAGCACCTCCACGCGGGTGCCGTCGGGCAGCGGGATGGTGTGCATGAGCATCTCGCGGCCGGCGGTGACGACCTCGGCGTCCTGCACGTCCTGCACGTCCTGCACGTCCGAGGCGGCCGGGGTGTCCGCGCTGGTCCCGGCGCCGGGGGTGCTGCCGAGGAACGACCGGAGCCGGTCGATGCCCTGCTCGGCGAGGCGCTCGGCCGTGGGGTCGAGCCTGCCCTGCTTGAGGAGTCCGCGCAGGACCGCGTCGATCGACTCGCCCTGCCGCCTGTTCTCGTTCTGGTTCTGGGAGTCCGACATGCCCCCAGCCTCGCACCCGTCCGGACCCCGCGCGTCCTCCCTCCGTCGCCGTCCCGGCGGCCGGCGTCAGCCCGCCAGGTGACCCCAGTCCGCCTCCAGCTCCTTCCACGGGCCGACGGCCTGCACCCGCCCGTCGGCCAGCACCACGACGCGGTCCGCCACCAGCAGCGCCGAGCGCTTCGAGGAGGCCCCGACGACGGTCGTCCCGCGGTCGCGCAACGCCTCCCACAGCTCGAGCTCGGTGCGCGCGTCCAGGGCCGAGGACACGTCGTCGGCGACGAGCAGGTCCGCGCCGGAGGCCAGCGCCCGGGCCAGGGCGAGCCGCTGGACCTGCCCTCCGGAGAGCCGCACCCCGCGGTGCCCGACGAGCGCGTGCCGGCCGCCGGCCGCGGCGACGTCCCGCGTCATGCGCGCGTCGGCCACGGCGTCGTCGGCCAGGGACCGGGCCAGCTCGTGGTCGAGCGCGACGTTGTCGTCGAAGCTGCCGGACAGCACGCGCGGGACCTGCGCGACGTAGCTGACCTGCCCCGGCCGCAGGAACGTCTGCGGGTCCTGCACCGCGACCCCGTTCCAGCGCACCGTCCCCTCGTGGTCCACGAGCCCGGCCAGCGCGGCGAGCAGGCTCGACTTGCCCGCCCCCACGCGGCCGGTGAGCAGGACGAGCTCCCCCGCCTCCACGCGCAGGTCGACGTCCTGGACGCCGACGGTCCCGTCGTCGTGGACGGCCGTGAGGTGGTCGAGGTCGACGTGCCGCAGCGGCGTGCGCGGCGGGGTCGGCGGCGCCGGGGCCGTGCCGTGGACGAGGTCGATCCCGGCCGGGACCCGCACGACGTCCGGCGTGCCCGCGAGCGCGGTGACGGCCCGCAGCCAGTCCCGCGCGACGGGCGCCTCGGTGATGACGGCACCGGAGACCGTGCCGTAGTAGGAGGCGCCCGCGACGGCGGTGGCGACGAGGAGCGCGTCGGCGAGCGACCACCAGCCGGCCAGGTGCAGGGCCCAGGTCGCGACGATCCCCAGCTGGACGAGGACGCCCGGCACGCCCTCGAGCAGGGCGCGCACGCGCAGCTCGCGCACCGAGGCCAGCACGCGCCGCCGGTCGACCTCGACGAGGTGGCGCAGGACGTCCGGCACCGCGGCGGCGAGCTTGACCGTCCGGGCCGCGTCGACGGCGGAGCCGAGGTCGCGGCCGAAGACGGCGCGGGCGTCCCCGGCGTCGCGTCCCCGTCGGCCCGCCACGGGCGCGCCGGCGACGGAGACGAGGGCCGAGCCGGCCATGACGAGCGCGACGACCGCCCCCGCGGTGACGTCCCGCGCGACGACGGAGGTGACGGTGACGACGAAGGCCCCGATGACGACGTCGACGCAGCGGTCGACGTAGAGGACGAACCGGTCCGAGTCCAGGCTGCGGGCCGTCACCTCCCCCGCGGGCACGCGGGCGAGCCGGTGCTGACGGGTCTGCCCGCGCAGCACGGCGAGCCGGGCGTTGAGGGTGATCACGTTCCACCACAACGGGTACACGCGCAGGGCCGCGGTGAGCAGGAAGGGCACGGACACGAGGCTCGTCACGAGCCCGGCCATGGGCCACCACACCTGCGCCCGCGGCGCGCCGGTCTGCAGCCCCTGCACGACGAGCCCCCACAGCCAGCCCGCGACGGCGCCGTAGGTGCCGAGGACGGAGCAGAGGGCGAACAGGACGGCGCCGAGCAGACCCCACCGCAGGTGGCGGGTGATCGCGGTCGCGACGGCCCGCACGAGCCGGGGACGCTCCTGAGCAGCCGGCTCGGGGCGAGGGCGGCGAGGGCGGCTGGACAGGACCTCCCCGGCGTGGTGCACGGGGTCCAGCTCCTCAGCTCCGCCGGCCCGCAGCAGGTCCGCGAACGGGCCCGGCGTCGCGGCGAGCTCGGACCGCGGGCCGTGCTGGACGAGCCGGCCCCCGTCGAGCACGGCGACGTGGTCGGCCCGGGCGGTCGTGGACAGGCGGTGGGCGATGAGCAGGCCCGTCCGGCCGGCGAGCAGCTGCTCGGCGGCGGCCGTGACGCGGTGCTCGGTGACGGGGTCCATGCGCGCGGTCGCCTCGTCGAGGACGACGACGCGGACGTCCCGCACGAGCAGCCGGGCGAACGCGACGAGCTGCTCCTCCCCCGCCGACAGGGTGCTGCCGCCGGGGCCGAGGCGGGTCTGCAGGCCGTCGGGCAGGCCGTCGACCCAGTCCCGCAGGCCGAGGGACTCCACGGCCGACCGGACGCGGTCGGGGTCGACGTCGGCCCCCAGCGTGATGTTCTCGGCCAGCGTCCCGGCGATCAGTTCGGTCCGCTGGGTGACGACGCCGACGGACCGGCGCAACGCCTGCAGGTCCAGCTCGGTGACGTCGACGCCGCCGAGGTGCACCTGCCCCGGGGCGGGTTCCAGGGCGCGGGACAGCAGGGCCGCGAGCGTGGACTTGCCCGACCCGCTGCGCCCCACGAGCGCGCAGGTCGTGCCGGCCGGGACCGCGAACGTGACGTCGTGCAGCGCGAAACCGCCGGGATGGGCGAAGTCGACGCCGCGGAACTCGACCCCGACGACCCCGGCGGGCGCGGGCCGGCCGCCCACGGGTTCGGACGGGGACCCCAGCAGGGCCCGGATGCGCTGCACCGCACCGAGTCCGGCCTGCACCTCGGGAAGTCGTTCGGCGATCTGGTTCAGGTCCCCGGCGAACCCCGAGCAGAGCAGGAACACCGTGACGAGCTGCGCGACGCCGAGCCGTCCGTCGCCCACGAGCGCGACGCCGCCCACGACGAGCGCGGAGCACAGGAGCGACAGCGCCAGGATCGTGCGCCGCGCCACGACGGCCGAGACCTTCGTCGTGGCCCGGACACGGTCGAGCACCCCAGCGGCCAGGACGGCGTAGCGGCGGACGACGTGCGGGGCGCCGAGGCTGGCCCGGATGTCGTCGCGCCCGGCGACGGCCTCCTCGAACTGGGCCGCGTGCTCGGTCCAGGCGACCTCCTCGGCGACCTTCCGCTCCACCAGGACGGCCGCCAGGCGCCGGACGGAGCAGAACACGACGACGGCCACGAGGGGGAAGACGATCCACGCGGGCCACCAGACGAGCCCCGCGACCACCCAGCCGAGCAGGCAGCGGACGCCGCCGCGCCACAGGTCCCACAGCGCCTCCCGGACGAGCCGGGCCAGCTGGCGCGGGTCGTCGTCGACGCGGTCGATGACCTCCCCGACGGCCTGCTCCCCCAGTGCCGGAACGGGTTGCGCGAAGGCGGCCCGGAGGAGGTCGGCGCGCAGCCCGCCCTCCGCGCGGCCGACCCCTGTGGCGAGGGCCACCCGGCCGAGGGTGTCGCCGGCGCTCGCGGTCAGGACCACGACGCCGAGGGCGACGAGCAGTCCCACCGTCGGACCGGCCGCGAGCCGTCCGGTGAGGACGGTGCTCAACGTCTCCGCGACCGCCGCCAGCACGCCCAGCACCGCGGCGAGGGTCGCGGGCCGGCCGGCCAGACGACGCCAGGACAGGGTGGGCGCGGGCACAGGGGTTCCTCTCGGGCAGCGGGACGGGCGGGCAGCGGACGTGCGCCGCCGATCGACGCTAGCCATGCCCGGCACCCGTCGGCCTCCCGTTTTCCGCGCGAGGAGCCGCACGAGCGCTGGCCGTCGCCGGGCCCGGGCTGCGAGGCTGCTGTCGTGGCCAACACCGCCGACTCGATCGTCACGTTCTTCTGCCTCGACCCGGCCGTCCTGACCGCGGTGCGCGAACAGGTCCGCCCGGCCGTGCCCAGTTCTCCCACGAACGACCTGAGCCTGGAGGCGGCGGTCCCCACCGGCCTGGAGCTCGACGCGTGGGACCGTGACCGGGCGCTCGCCGCGTGGGGCACGTCGTTGCCGGAGGTGGACTCCGAACTGGTGGAGGACCTCCCCGACCGCCTCGTCTACCGGGTGGCGACGGCGTACTCCGGGCCGGAGAGGGTGTGGGCGACCCTGTCCCGTCAGCACCCGGGCCTCGTCGTGCACAGCGTCTCGACCGACGGTTCGGAGTTCGCCTCCCACGGGTACCACGTGGGCGGGCGGGCGATCGGGTACGAGGAGGTCGAGCCGGACCTGCCCGAGGACGACGGGGACGAGGAGGTGCACCACCCGCAGGAGTGGCTGTTCTCCGAGCAGGTGGCGCGCGACCTGCTGGCGCAGGCGGGCGACGGGCCGGGCTGACGGCTGTTCTGACCTCAGCCGCGCGTGGCGGTGACCTGCCAGAACCGGGCGGTCAGCCGGTAGGGGTCCCGCTCGCACAGCGCCGTCTCGAGCTCCTCCAGGCGCCGGTAGAACTCCGGGTCGTGCTTGACCTCGTCGTCGGCGACGAGGTCCATGACGCAGCGGACGCCGAAACGGTGCTGGACCGTGCAACCCGCCTCCGCGAGCGCGGCCTCGACCGTGGCCGCCTCGACCCGCCGCATCGGGTGGTCGAACGTGACGCCGTGCACGGTCAGGGCGTCGAGCACCGCGAGGGCGGCGGCCGGATCCGTGCGGCGCACCGCGGCGGACAGGACGTCCATGGCCGGGTTCGGCGCCATGACGGAGACGACCCCGCCGGGCCGCACCAGACCCACCAGGGTGGCGACGGTGGACGCCACGTCGGCGCGGTAGTGGACCACGTCGAGGCACAGCACGACGTCGAAGGCGCCGGCCTCCTCGAGGCCGCCGTGGAGGTCGTCCAGGTCGGCGTGGACGGTGCGCAGCCGGTCCGCGAGGCCCGCCTCGGCGAACCGGTCGGCCGCGGCCCGCAGCAGGGGCGGTGAGACGTCCACGACGGTGACCGAGTGGCCGGCCCCCGCGAGGGGCAGGCCGTCGGCCCCGTCGCCCCCACCGATGTCGGCGATCCGCAGCGGGCCGGGCAGGTGCGCCACCGCGCGGGCGGTCGTCGTCGCGACGAGGGAGTACCGCAACCGGCCCCAGGGTTCGTCCTGCCACGCCCGCCACTGCTCCGTACGGCCGCCGAAGACGTCGGTGCCGGGGTCGCCGTCAGTCACGGCGCCCGAGCCTAGGCCGCGGTGCCCGCCGGTGGTCCACCATGGGCCGGTGCGGACCCTCCTGCCCGCGGTCGACCTCACGCCCGCCACCACCGAGCGGCTGGAGCGCCTCCAGCTCGTTCAGCACTGGGGGCGGCGCGGGGTCAACATCAAGTCCCACGCCCCGGTCCAGGAGTGGACGACGCCCCTCGACACCGTCGAGGTCGCCGCGCACCTCGGCGTGCCGCTGCCGCGGATCCCGGCCCTGGACCGTCGAGGCTGCACGACCTCGGTCCGCGGCTTCGGCGGGCGTCAGGTGCTCGACCACCCCGTGCCCCGCGCCACCGCGCCGCCCCCGACGGGCGGCGGCGCCGATCGGCACGCGGTGCTCGTCGTGTTCGCGCCACCCGGCGTCGACGCAGGCGAGGTCGTCCTCGAGGACGACCGCCCCGCTGGCGCGGGATGGGTGCGCATCACCTGGGGCCGCAGCCTCGCGGCGCCCGGAGATCCCGGCGACGCCGACCCGGAGATGCAGGCGCGGGAGGAGGCACGAGCCGTCTCCTGGACGACGCTGCGCTCGCCCAGGAGCCCGCCCGTCCACGTCCGCCGCCGGTGGGAGGAGCAGACGAGCGCGTCGTGGCTGGCCCTGGCCGCGGGCTCGCTGTTCCAGGTGGAGTTCGTGCTGCCCCTCGCTCCCCTGCAGGCGGTGCAGGCCCTCGCCGAGGCCGCGGCGGCGGCCCGGGTCGACTGACCGGGCTGCCGTCGCGCCGCCGCACCGAGGCTCTCGGCCCGCGCAAGCACCTGGACGTCCATCGCCGCGAAGGCGGGCACCGACGTGGAGCCCCGTTGCCGCTGGTCGTGCACCGTGACGGCACGGCCGTGCCGGTCTGGCGCATCAGGCCGCCGGGTCGTCCTGTTCGAGGGCGTGGGCGAGTTCCCGCGTCCTCTGCAGCAGGGCGGGGTGGTCGTTGCGCGTCCACGGTCCGGGGGTCATGAGCTTTCCCCAGGTCCCGTTGGAGGCGTCTGGCCTCGGGCAACCCGTCCTCGCCGAACCGGGCTTCCAGCCGGCCGGCGTGCAGGGCTCGGTGGTCCCTGCCGCAGAGCAACACCAGGTTGTCGACGCTGGTGGGTCCACCGTCGGACCAGTGGACCACGTGGTGCAGGTGGCAGGCCCACGCCGGGGCCCCGCAGCCCGGCGCGATGCAGCCGCGGTCGCGTTCGGCGACGATGAGGCGCTGGTTGTCGCTGGCATGCCGGTCCAGGGTGTGCAGGGAGCGGGGCCGGCCGAGGCGGTCCATGACCGCGACGGTGACGTCGCCGTCGCAGGAGGCGGCGCGCAGGGTGGCGTCGGTGACGGGGCCGTGGGTGTCGGCGGTGGCGGTGCCGGGCTTCACGGCGCCGGTGTCGTCGAGGGTTGCGCGCAGGACGACGGTGGCCTTGTGCGCGACGACGGGGTCGGTGCTGCTGGCGGGGTGGTGGGCGCCGGTGGTGACGAGGTCGACGAGCCCGTCGTGGCGGCGTTGACCGACCGAGCGGGTGTCGTCACCTGATGCCGTGGGCAGGGGTCTGGCGGCGGCTTCGACGGCGAAGCGGACGACGACGGCGGCGGCTTCGTCGAGGTCGACGGTCATGCGCAGCATCCCGTGGTGGCGGGTGAAGGTGAGGGTGCGGCGGCTGGCGGAGTCCGGTTCCAGGTCGCGCACGTGCCGGTCGCTGCGGTCGGGATCGACAAGGGTCAGGACGTCCTCGACCAGGGCCGTGGCGGTGCCCAGGGGTCGGGTGGCGATGGAGGTCGTGAAGAACCCGTCGAGCACCTCACCGCGGTGCTGGGTGGTCCACACGCGCCGTCCGTCGTCCTGGCGCACTTGCACCGCGATGGTGCCGCGGCGCAGGTGCGTGGGCATGGACTGCAACGCGGTGACGGCGCCGTGCACGTGCGCCAGGGTGGTGTTCCCGCACGCCAGTTCCCCACCCATGAGGGCGAGGGAACCGCGGTCCCCGTCGAGTCCGCCGATGCGTCCGTCCCAGGGAACGTCGGGGTCGGTGTACCGGGCGGCGGCGACGTCCTTGCGGGCCAGGGCGCGGGACAGGTTCACCGGGGAGGTCGCGAGCAGGTCCACCACGGAACTCCCGGGGGCGTGCTCCAGGGCGCGTCGCAGGAGGTGGAGTTTCGCGGCGTCGAGGCGGTTGCCGAGGGCGTAGAGCGACCGGGTGAGGTGGTCGACGTCGTCGCGGTCGAGGGTTCCGGTGGGCAGGGTGAGGACGTCGTCCAGCGCGGCGGCGAGACGTGTGAGGGCGTCGGCTGCGCGGTCCTGGACGGTGGGGGTCACGTGTTCCAGGATAGTCGAACAAGCCCTGTGGCGACAGGCAGAAGCGACCGTAACTTTGTGCGGCGCAACGCTTCACCTTGCGTAGGGGTCATCGAGCCTTGTGGATGACCGATCCAGGAAACCCCAGCGGTGTGGTACGCCGGGGACCTGACCCGCCCACTCCTCCGCTCTACGCTGGCGGGATGACGCAACCCGACGAGGACGGCCCCTTCTTCCACGGCACCAAGGCCGAGGTCTTCCCCGGTGACCTGCTCGTGGCCGGACGCGCCTCGAACTACCGGCCCGAGATGGTCATGAACCACGTGTACTTCACGGCGCTGCGCGACGGTGCGGGGTTGGCCGCCGAACTCGCCGTCGTCCTCGGTGGCGGCGACCCGCACGTGTACGAGGTGGAACCCACCGGCGCCTTCGAGGACGACCCGAACGTCACGGACAAGAAGTTTCCGGGCAACCCCACCCGCTCGTTCCGCAGCACCGCCCCGCTGCGCGTCGTTCGTGAGGTCCAGGACTGGACGCGGCTGACGCCGGAGGCGTTGCAGCAGTGGACGGAACGCCTGACCGTGCTGCGGGAAACGAACGCCGAGATCGTCAACTGACGACCTGTCCTCACGAACCCGTCCGCTGTCCTCTCCGGTGGCGCCAACGGACCCACCTGCGACGCCACCGCTGGCCGACCGCGACCACGCACCAGACCCCTGCGCAGATGAGGCCCACGGCGAAGCAGCCCGATCCCAAGGGGTGGGTCGTGCCGGGTGAGCTCACCAGGAGCAGCAAGCCGAAGAACACCATGGCCGGCGACAGGAGCAGCGGGACTGCGGAACTGATCAGCGGGTCGAGGAGAAGGGCGTCCGATGACGCTCCGCGCCACGACGACTCCCCCGCGCCGGCGTCCCCGGAGTCTTCGTGGATCGTCCTGACGAGCTGCGGCGGGGTGAGCTCGTCCAGCACGGCGAGGACGGTGTCGCTGTCGTGCCAGTCGACCGGGTAGACGGGGAGGACGTTCCCGTCGACGCAGACGAGGTGGCGAACGCCGGAGCTGCTGCGGCGGACCTCGACGCAGTCCTCCCACGCCATGCCTGCGGTGACGCCCTCCTCGAGGTCGAGCACCACGCCTCCCGCACTCAGCACCAAGGCGCCGGGGCCCTGGAGCTGACCGCGACTGAGGAACCGACGACCCCCCAGCAGGGACGGTGCAGGCACGAGGACGGGCAGCGGTTCCAGGCCCGACGGCGCCTCACAGTCGTCCGGAACCTCCCAGGTCGCGTCATCCAGCAGTCGCGCAAGAGTGCGTCGCACCTCGTCGCCTGACGGCACGGGATCGAGCGCCGCGCCGGGGTGGTCCGCCGGATCGGTGCCCTCGACCAGCCACGAGCGGGCCAGATCGTCCAGTGCCTGCACCGCGGACCGGTCCGTCGACCGCGAGCGGGCGAACCACCGCGCGTGCGCTGCCAGCTCCTCCTGCGTCGGTGTCGAGGAGCACGTCTCGTCCACGACGTCCTGCACCGCAGCGAGCACGTCGTCCAGACGACGCTCGTCCGTCACCGCCGCCAGAGCGAGTTCGATCGAACCGTGGGGCAGGGCGAACATCGACATGTCCACGTCGTACACGGCCCGGTCCTCGACTCGCAGCCGTTGCCTCATCCGCCGCTGCAGCCACCACCACGCCGCGGTCGTGGACGGCTCGTCCCGTCCGAGCGACCCCAGGGCGACAGCCTGCCGCGAGGTGGTGAACCACTTCGACCGCCGGTCCGGCAGCGGGAGGGCGTCGGCAGGCGGCAGTGGAGGGCCCACGGGCAGCTGCAGCCACTCGTCCCCCGGCTCGGCGCCGTGGACCGACAGCACGGCGCCGGACGCGGTGAACGCTGTTCGGGCCCACTCCGCGACCTGCTCAGGACGCAGGAGGTCCAGTCCGACCTCGTCGACGGAGGCGAGGCCCAAGCCCCGCAGACCGTAGCGCTGGACCAGGAGGTCCTCCCACTGCGAGGGCGCTCGGCGGGCTGCCTCCAGCAGGAGGATCTCGATCTCTCCCTCGCAGCCTCCGACGGGGAGGTCGTGGAGCGCCGCACCCAGCACGCCGAGGTGGACGGTGACGTCGTCGACCTCCCCGCCGGCCGAGAAGGTGGTGCACCAGACGCCGACGTGGGCGTTCGCCTCGTACAGCGGCAGGCCGATGCGCTCGTGCGCGAGGTGTTCGACGAGGTGGGTGATGCCGCGCGTGGGCAACGCCTCGTCGGCGACCCCGACGCGGAAGGTGAGCCGCGCCGAGGTCGGGCCGTCGGCGGGGTGCCACAGCACCCGCGTCCCGTCGGGCGTCCGCCCGGACCGCACGGGACCGTCCTGGTCGATGAGCGCCCACTCCACCGCCAGTGGATCGGCAGCAGCGCCGCCGATCGTGAGCGGGGCCGGTCGGTCCCCTTCCTCAGGCCGCCGTGGCCAGGAAGGAGTCCCACCGCGGGTCGGCCTGGTCGGCACCGCGCACCGCCCAGGACGCCCCGCGCGGCGGACCGGGCCGGAAGGGCAGGTGCCAGCCCATCTCCTCCGGCGTCCGGTCGCCCTTGGCGTTGTTGCAGCGCACGCAGCACGCCACGAGGTTCTCCCAGCTGTCCGGGCCCCGACGGCTGCGCGGCATCACGTGGTCCACCGTCGAGGCGTGGCCGCGGCAGTAGGCGCAGCGCTGGTGGTCGCGGCGCAGGACCCCGCGACGGCTCACCGGCACGACCTGGCCGCGCGGCACCCGGACGTACCGGGTCAGGAGGATGACGGACGGGCGTTCCAGGCTCACCGTGGCGCCGACGACGGGATCGGCGTCGGCGAGGACGACCGACGCCTTCCCCGCCAGCACCAGGACCAGGGCCCGCCGGAAGGACACGACCGCGAGCGGTTCGTAGCCGGCGTTCAGCACGAGCGTGCGCACATCCACCTCCTGAGACGACAAGAGGCGCCGTCCCCGTCGGGGGAGGCGCCTCTGAGAGCGACGACGGCCACATGGTGGTGGTGCACGCGGTGGTGCCCCACGACGTGCTGCCCGGCGGGCCCGTGCGGTATCGCTGTCCCGGCTCCCGTGGTGCGGCAGGGGGCGGCGCTGAGCTGGTGTGCGCCCATGAGCCCTCCCCGAGTCGGTGCGTCCCGTCGTCGTTGACGGCAGCGTACGTCGCAGGTGGTGGAAGAGTCAGCAACTTTCTCGTGAACGCCCGCACCGGCCGGTGCCGGACGCACAGGTGGGGGGGGGGGGGGGGGGGGGGGGCG